>JAJXYH010000043.1 GCA_021780675.1 bacterium | reverse complement strand
TCATTGTGAAGAGTTAACTTATCTGGGCGTTTTGCGTGGATGTTATTTCCGAATTCATCTCTTAAAGCTTTTCTGGCAGGGGGAGATTGTAGTTCATAGCCGTAATATTGGTCGGGAACAGCAACTACGTTTTCTTTCGGTTTTACGGCAACAACGCCCATAGAACCGTCTGTGTTTAGTGTTTTTGCAGCAATAATCTTTTCGGCAATTGTCATGGGCCGTTTTTTTGCCTCTACTTCGGGTGGAGAAATTTCTCCTTGTTCTATTCTTCTAAAGTAAGAAAGCAAGCTTCCGCTTTGCATTATTTCGCGTGATTGAGGCGAAAGATCAGAGGTTAATTCGGCTCTTGTAAGTGCTCTTCCGGCCATAAGGTTTGCTGCTATATCACTATTAGGCTCAACAGTATAAATTCCGCAGTTTACGCAGTTTTCGGATAAAATTCTTTCGCAATCGGCAACAATTATCTCAATTCCTGCCTCCTGTAAAGCAAGTGGAGCATGGATTCTTGAGGAGCCACGTCCAAATGACGGTCCGGCAACAATGGTTGTAAAGTTTCCCCCCAATAGGTCTCCCTGGGCAATAGCGCCGTTTCTAAGGCCGGTTAATGCATGATGGCCTAAATATCCTTCTTCGCTTCCCGTATAAAGTCTTCCGGCGTGGTTTGGAATTATTTCATCGGTTGAGATTCCTTCAATTAAATCTTCTTGGTTAAATCCGGTTAAAACTTCACCATCAAGCTGGCGTCTTATTAATTGTGGGTCTTTGGTTAAAAATAAGATTTTTCCGGCAGAAACTAATTGCTCGTGGTTTTGGGCTTTAAATTCGGTTTCGTGAGTCATGCGGCTTATTATAACAACAAACTTATGGAATTCAATCTTTACTAATTAATTTTCTTTGCTACAATAATTTAGTTATTAAACCTAAGTTATGGGTTAATAATATAAGAATTTATTAATGTCGGTAAAGTATAATTATCAACAATTTAATAAAAGTGCGCAAAAGTATTTAGGTGAAAATTCGATTAGGTCAGCTTGGGAGCTGGCCGGACAAAAAATGAATTTACGTTTCCTAGATCTTTCTTTAGGTAATCCTATTGCCTTTCCTCCTCCCAAAAAACTTATAAATAGAATGAAAAAAGTTTTGCAAGGAGCTAATAGCAAAGGTTTTTTTGCTTATATGGATAACGCCGGATATGCCAAAACCAGAAATAAAATTGCCAAAGATTTGGTGAAAAATAATTTATTTCCTAAAGGCCTCTCCCAAGACAATATTGTTCTGACTTGCGGAGCGTCGGCAGCCATGAACTGTGTTCTAACTGCAATTGCCAATAAAAATGATGAAATAATGTTATTAAGCCCGTATTTTGTAGATTTTCCTAAATATATTACTAATTCGTCGGCTAAGGCAAAAATTGTTAACCTTAAGCCGCCTCATTTTGATTTAGACGTAGATTTAATTGCAAGGGCAATCAATAATAAGACCAAAGCAATTATAATTAATACTCCCAATAATCCCACTGGTATGGTTTATTCTAAAGATAAAATCTTAGAATTAATAGCTCTTTTGAAGCTAAAAAATAAACAATACGGACATCCTATTTATATTATTTCTGACGAGGTTTACAGAGAATTTGTATTCGATAAATTAGATTATTTTTCTCCATGCCAAGCTTATGAGAATACAATTATGATTTATTCTTATTCAAAATCACTAAACATACCGGGGGAGAGAATTGGATATGCTGCAATACATCCTAATATGCCTAACGGGAAAGTTCTTTTTAATTTGGTAAAACAGGCTAACCGGATTTTAGGGTTTACCAATGCGCCGGCATTAATCCAAAAAGTAATACCGGAAATGCTTCCCTTAGAATACAACATTAAATATTACCAAAGGCAAAGAGATAAGCTTAAAGACGCCCTTGAAGAGGGTGGATTTAAATTTGAAGTTCCTAAAGGTGCATTCTATTTTTTTATAAAGGTGCCCGTTAATGAAGCTAAATTTACACAATTATTGCAAAAAAATGCTCTTGCAGTAGTTTTATCCCAAGCCTTTGGAATAAAAGGGTACTTTAGGATCGCGTTTTGCTTAGAACCGCAAATTGTCAATAGGGCTTGCAAGAGGTTTATTAAAATAGGCAAAAGTTTAGCTTTTTGATTTAACCAGAGTAAGAATATCAGACTTTGACAATAGCTTTTTTTCAAGTTTGGCTTTTTCTAAAATAATTTTAATTAGTTCGGGTGTTGCTTTTACATTAATTTGTTTTAAATACCATTCTACATTTGCTCTTCCGCTAATAGGCCCAATTAAAATTTCGTGACTTCTGCCTAAAATGACAGGGTCAATAGATGAATATACATTTCCAACCAAAAAATCATTGTTTTGATCCACCGCTTTTTTAATTGCTGCAGCGTGCACACCTGTCGCAGTTTTAAAAATGTCTCTTCCGATAATTGGGGCATTGGGTTTTATGCCTATTTTTAATATTTTACTGGCAATTTTTGAGTAGTCGACCAAATATTTAAGGTTTATATCACTAAGACCTTCTAGGTATAAGTTCATAATGATTTCTTCCATTGCTGTATTTCCGGTTCTTTCTCCTATACCTAAAGCAGTTGCCTGTATGCAATCGGCACCTGCCGATATGGCTGCTAAAGCATTGGCAAGAGCAAGACCACGGTCGTTGTGTCCATGCCAATCAAGCTTAATTTTTTTATTGTTTTTGACAATTTTGGTTTTCACAAACCGGACAAGGTTATAAGTAGATTTTGGTGTAGCCTGTCCTACCGTATCGGTGATGCAAAGTCTGGTTGCACCCGAATCAATAGCTTTTTTATAAAGATATTCAATTGTTTTAGGATGTGATCTTGATGTGTCTTCCGAAACAAACATAACTTCAAGATTATTATCTGTTGCCAGCTTGACACTTTCTTGTATAAGTTTACCCATTTGTTTAATGTCCCATTTTTCCACAATGTGTCTTATCTTACTGCTAGCAATAAAAAGTCCGGTTTCAATTGGGACTCCTGTTTTTTGGCTAACATCAATAATTGCTTTTACATCATCTTTTAACATTCTTCCACCGCATTCAAGTTTAATTTTTAGCTTGGCTTTTTTTGCATAATTTGCAATTTCGATAATTTCTTTCTTTTCTCGTTCGCCGGATACCGGAAATCCGATGTTAATGGAGGTGATTCCTAATTTATCTGCTGTTTCGATAAATTTTATTTTTTGTGTAAGTTTTGGGTGCTTAACGTATGTTGCTTGAAGTCCGTCACGAAGGGTTTCGTCGTTTAGTTCAATTTTTTTGTTAATTCTACTTTTAAGTTTATCTTCCCAAAAATACAAAAGATTATTTTTCATTAAGTGTTTCTGTTAATGAAATATAGCATAAATATAAAATTATGTGAAGATATTTTATGTTATACTAAAATTTGAATGCAACCTGAAAACGCGGCATATAAAAGTGTTTTTGAGTCGATTTGGAAAATAGAGAAAACTGTCCTTGAGACGGTTGATTTTAGCCAGGCAGCAAAACAAGTTGTAAATATTGTTTTTACGGAACTTGGATACAATAACTATGGATATCAGGCAATAGTTTTAACCCTTTTAGATGAGGAAAAAAAAGTGTTAAGAAGAATTGCAATTTCAAATACTGAAGATGCTGAAAAATTTTTAAGAGAAACTCCAATTCCTTTTAACGATATTATCATACCCCTATGGGCAGAGCAAAACCTTTCTGTAAGGGCTATAAACGAGCGTAAAATGTTCGTCACGGAAAATGTTGCAGAAATTTTTATTCCTGCCGTTGACAGAGAATGGGTAGATCAGTTCCAAATGGTTTTAAAAACTAAAACAGCCATTGTTTATCCCGTTATTGCTAAAGACAAAATATTAGGAGCACTTATTTTTACCCTTACAAAGTCGGAAAGTGAAATGAAAGAGGTTGAATGGCAAATTTTAGAAAGCTTTGTCGGGGCTGTAGGCATTGCTTTAGATAATGCTTTGCTTTTTAAATCGGTAAAAGATCAGGAAGAAAGCCTTAAGGTTGCAAACGAAAGGTTAAAGGAATTAGATAAAATGAAGGATGAATTTTTATCAATTGCTTCGCATGAACTTAGAACTCCGATGACAATTGTAAAAGATTATGTTTCGGTAATGTTAAACGATAAGGGAATTTCACAGGAGAATAGGGAGATGCTAGAAAAAGTTTTTGTATCAACCCAGCGTCTAATTGCTCTTGTTAATGACAATTTAGATGTATCAAAAATTGAATCGGGTACAATGCAGTTTGAACCGACAGAGTTTGACATTTCCAAACTTGCCTTTGAAGTTAAAGATGAGTTGACGGAAAAATACACTAAGAAAAAACAAAAAGTTGAAGTCCAAGTTGGAAATTATAACGTAAAGGCAGATAGAAATAAAATTCATCAAGTTTTAATGAATTTAATTGACAATGCAATAAAATATTCACCGGATAACGGACTTATTGAGGTAACCTTTATGCAGATTGAAAATACTTTGGTAACTACTATTTTTGATAACGGCTCGGGCATAAAGCCTGAAAATATGTCCAAACTTTTCCAAAAATTCGAAAGGGTTGGCGATGCCAATACCCAACAAACAATAATTGGAACGGGACTTGGGCTTTACCTTTGTAAAATGATTGTTGAAAAGTCTGGTGGGGAAATAAGAGCCGAATCTGAGGAGGGAAAAGGCACTAAATTTATTTTTACGCTTCCTGCAGTTTAACCGCGTCTTATTCCTTTAGGGTTATAAACGTAGATAATTAAAAGAAAAAAAGTACTAAGTGAAATAATCATAAACGGCGCAGTTCTTAAAAAACCGAAAGTTGCCACAAAATATAGCTCAAAAACAAAGCCAAGTATAATCAAAAATTCCAAAAAAGTACCTAAAAGATCTTCTGCGTAGACAAAAATCGTGTCTATAATTCCATATTTTTCTTCTACCGATTTTTTCATAGTTATCAAAAGCTCGTGTTGTTTTGAATCGCTTTGATGAAAAATGGCTTCTGGAACAATATAACCCTTTTTAATTACAGAAATTTTATATTTCCTGTCTTTTTTCTCCTGATAATAAAATTCACCCAGTTTATTGGTTTTTAGGTTAACTTCAACATGTCCCATATTGGGGTTTTCTAGGTAAACATTAGCTTTAGAAATCGGCAACTCGGTTAATTCGTCGATTACTTTCCCTATAATTAGAAGCGATTTATCTTTTTTAAGTAAGATTTTCAATTTATACTTTACAAACATTGGGACATTCCAAAGTGAAACGTGGGTTTTGGCATAAAAGGCAATAAACGTAATTAGTACAAAAATAAGAAGTGATCCGTTTGTAATTAAATTAAAAAGTCTACTTGAGTCAGCATGTAGTCTCATATAATTTTGGCTGGCAGAAAACATGTCGGTTATGATTTGCGTATAATAATCCGTTACGTTAAAGATGTTAAAACTTTGTGGTTCTAGGTAGACCGTGGGGTAGTCATTTGAACCTGGATCGACTTCAAAATCAATTGATTTTGATTTATATCCAAGTGCGGAGATATCGGCTCTAAAAATTCCGTATGGAAGAGTAAGATTTAGTGTTCCGTTTGGGTTAGTAAGTTGGGGATTGTTTATTGGTAAAATCTCCGGTGAAATTGGAGAGTAGGTTTTGCTGGTCTGATTATATAAATATAAAAGAACTCTGGCGTTTTCAATTGGGCTTTTAGTTTTTGAATCATTAACGCTGAATTTAGGCGTAACGATTAAGTTTGAAAGTTTTTGCTCTAAAATGTTGCCGTTATAATCAATCATGCGTACATAGATTTCATAATTTCCGACGGCGGAATTAATTAATTTTCCTGTATAAGTGTTAGGTTGGACTTCAACCAGATTTATATAATCGCTTCCCCCCTCCTGAAAATTTAAGTTGGAAATTCCAAGTACGTTTTTATTTCGGATAATTGCCTGTATTGTTTTAAGTAATACCGGTTTATCAAGGTAAAACTGGATAGTAAAATTTGTGTCGGTTGGTACGATAATTGTATTATTTTGCGTATTTGCTTCATTTGGTGCCGCGGAATTAAGTAAGATATTATTTTGGCTAATGGCGATTAATCCGCTTTTACTTATGCTTGGAATCGGAGAGATAACGGCGGTTCTAAAAATATAAATGTTTGAGATTATTGTCTTTCCGTTTTTATCGGTTGCACCTACCCGAAAGTAATATTGAGTGTCGGGATCCAGCTTATCGAGGGAAATCAAATTCCCGGACGTACTTTCTAAAGTCTTTATGGTGTTGGTCAATGAATTTGCCGAACTGCCGTACTTAAAAGTTAGCAGAGCATTATTATTGGTCGAAACAGCAATTTGAGCGGAGGACTGGGAAAGCGAATAAACATTAATATTTGAAAAGTTAAGCGCTGCTTGTTGGGTAGTTGTTGAGGTTGGCGAACTGGTCGTTGAAGTTGTTGTTGAAGTGCTTGATTGCGAAGAAGTTGCTGTTGAATAGTGGTAAAACATGTTTAAGGTATGGTCGGGTGTAACTGTAGGGCCTGATATTACTCTTGCGGATACGTCAAAATAAACATTTTTTGACCCGGTATAGTTGTTATTAGTTTTTAGTCTAAACGAAACAGTATTGTTGGTCGTTTTCCCTGGGAAACTGGTTATATCCCAGGTGATTGTTCTATTTACAGTATCAATAACCGGCGGGGTATTATTATAAGCATTAATTGCGGTTCCCGAGTCGTACTGCACGATTTCAATAGAGGGGATAGACGATCCTTCTACTGTTCCTTGCGTCCACTGTGCCTGAATTTTTATAGGGGCAGGATCAAAGATGAGCAGTCCATAATTAATCGTATATTTTACCGAGGAATTCTGGGCAACTTCGTAACCGCCGTTATCGGAAGTTATAGAAAGCGGAAGATCTTCAACTTGAGGGCCGACAACTGCCGTTACGGAAACTTGATTGCTGGTTAAAACGGAAACACCGTAAGTTGTTTGGTCTATAACAGCGTTTGAGGAATCTAATGTTGTAACCTGTCCGTATTCGTCGGTTTTGGCTGTGCCGGTATTTGAAGCAGAGCTTGTTAAATTAAAACAATACAGCGAGTTTGAGGTTAAATCCGAACTTGAAAAAGTAATGGATTGACCCGAAACGGAACTTGCGTTAGCAGAAATTCCCGGCCAGGCGATTGCGCCGGTTGGTAAGTTAGTGGTGTCGGTTACCCAGTTGGCAAAACTTTGCGAAACAGTAAATTCGTTTGGAAAAATTATGGTAACTTTATTTTCGGTGCCCGAAGACGGGGAAGACGGGTTTGCGCATACAGTTGCATCAACACTTTGATTTGCTCCGTCGTTATTAAGTTTTACATAAAGGCTGGAAAACTTGGCAGCCTCTGCAACGGTGGGTGTTAATGCTATACAAAGTATAGTAAAGATAAGGGGCAGAATAAATAATTTTCTTATCATTAGTATTACTGTATCAAAAAAGCCAAATTACAAGCAAATTACTTGACAAAGATTACCGTAGTTAAATATCATTAATTTATATGGCAAAGAAGTCTAAGAAAAAAGTTTCGGTAGTAACGGAAGCCGGTGAAGTTTCTCAGGAAATAAAAGAAGATGTTGTTAAGGAAATCGAGGCAGAAGTTGCCCAGGCGGAAGTTGTGGAAGAAAAAGAATTAATTCCCCCAAAGCGCAAGTTTTTAAACAAAAAATTAGTTTTAGTAGTACTAATTGTGGCTTTGATTTTGCTTGTACCTGTAGTTTATTTATATTGGCAATATAATTCCTCGCAAAGCCTTTTGGGCGCAAGTGGAGGCAATGTAAACGCTCAGGAAGCCTCTTTGGTAAGCGCTGTTGGGAAACTAATGTTACTTCCGGCAGGCGAAACGCCAAAGATTGCAACAGTTTCGGATGCAAGTCAGCTTTCGGGTCAAAGTTTCTTTGCCCGAGCCCAAAACGGAGATAAAGTTTTAATTTACGAGGGGGCAGGGAAGGCAATTCTTTATAGGCCAAGTATTAATAAAATTATTGATGTGTCTGCAATCAATATGGCATCGGCAAATCAGGCTAATCAGCAGCCGGTTGCTTCTTCGTCTGCTACTGCACCTGCCGTACAAAATCAGCAGGCAAGCGCTGTTATTTTAAACGGAACGCAAACAATTGGACTGGCAAAAGCGGCGCAAACAAAAATTCAAGGTTCGCTAAGTAATATTAGTATTTTGTCGCTGGGAGATTCTATAAATGGAAATTACGATACAACAATTGTGATTGATCTAACCGGCAATAAAGCTCAGGCGGCGCAACAATTGGCTACTTTATTGAGAGGAAAAGTTGAATCTAAAGTCCCTGCAGGAGAAAACACGCCTAAAGCAGACCTCTTAGTAATCCTCGGCAGCAACTACATAAAATAAATACCGATATTAAATAAAATACAAATTGGGAAAGTGGAAGTACTTAATGGATTATTCTTCTTTGTTTTGAATGCCTAGGAGCCAGAGGACTGCTTCTTTTTTGTATCTTCTATCGCCTCTACTATTAATTCTAATTGCAGGAAGTTTTCCTCTTTTGCCCCATCTTTTAATGGTTAAAGGAGAAACTCTTAAGATTTGGGCAACTTCTCTTACTGTAAGTAGATCGGGTAGGTTATTGATTGATACACTTTGATTAATCATAGCTTTGAGAGTAATCTTTTAATAATCAATATGATTATTACCTAGTGTTAATGTAACAATATATAACAATTTTGTCAAGACCTATTTTCGTCTCCCGAAAATAGGTCGCAGTACCCTACGAGAATGCAACTTTTGGAGTGGGGCTAAGCGAAGGATACAGGTTTGAAAATTCCGGCGGGCTTTTATCGCATATAAATATCAATTTAGTTTGGAATACTCCCGAGAAGCTGCAAGTTTATTTTTATTCGCTGTTTTCTTTTGGGTTTTTAGCGCTTTTAAATCCGTGGTATTTAATTGCACCGTTTACAAACCTTGTTATATATTTTATTTTGGGGACAGAAAATGTTACTACAGCCCAAGGATTGTTTTTGCAATACCGCATAGAACTTGCCCCGCTTTTAAGTTTAGCAACCATAATTGCAGTGGTAAAACATCCCAAATTAAATTCAAATAGCGTAGCGGTTTATATTATAATTTGCACTCTCATAACTCAATATCTTTTACATTTGTCGCTTAGCTACTTAGCAAAGCGCTGGTTTTGGACAGCGCCGGTATCAGCTGCGACTATTAATAAAGTTATATATGATTGTCTTCCTAAAGACGCATCTGTTGTTGCACAAAATAATATAATTCCGCACGTTAGCCATAGATATAATATTTATACTCTTTGGCCCGAAAAAAACAGTTTATAAAAAAATCACCTTGCGGACAACCTATATGTAACTTGTTTAGATGGACAGATAACCTACTATTTCTAATAGTAGATACTTCAAGTGATTGGGATATAAGACACCTTTTGGCAAATAGGGATGATTATGTTAATGGTTTAGTAAATTTAGAAAAGGCAAAAATTGTCCAAGTTTATAAACGGATTGGAACAACCACACTTTATAAAGTAAATATTAATCCTGACAATTACCGCTAAGCTTGTTCTTCCGGATGAAGGCCTAAGAAAATATTAACGATATTATCATTTACTTTTATAATGCCGGTGTCAATTTTTATTTCCTCTTTGTCTTTACGGGTTTTATGCACAATAAGCTTATTTTTAATAATTGAAATAAAGTTTTCATGTTTGGGTAGAACATCAAACGGGCCTTTAAGGTTTTGACTGGTAACAGCAAAAACCTCCTGTTTTTCGTAAGTTGCACCCTGTCTTGACCTAATGGTTAAAGTAATAGTTTCGTTTAGTTTTTTATTTGCCATTTAATTCCTCCAGTTTTCCGATGAACATGAATTTATTATCCGAAATCGTGTCTAGTTCTCCTGCTAAAATTTTGGCAACGTCGTCAACTGTTGTTGCCCTTTCCACAAAAGCGCCTTTTTTGCCGGTTTGGTTTTCGGCGACAAAAAAGTTTTGCGTCATGTAATACTTAAGCTTTCTTGCTCTTTGGTAATCAACTTTATCATCACTTGAAAGCTCCGATTCTCCAACCAAGGAGACAATCCTTTCTAAAGAAACAGCCTTTTTAAGAAGACTTTGTGCTGCAAGCACTGTATGATAATGCTTTTCTCCAACCATTTCAGGGTTTAAGCTAGCGGAAGTTGAGGCTAAAAGATCCATTGCCGGCAAAAGCCCTTCGTGATAAACAGATCTGGATAATACAATGGTTGAGTCAAGATGCGGGAAAATTGCCTGGACGCCCTGATCTAAAATATCGTCATTTGGAACATAAATTGCTTCAATTGAGGTAATAGAATTATTATTTTTAGGAACAAGCCTTTCGTGAAAATTTGCCATTTCAGAAAGTAGGGTAGGCTGGTAGCCGTCTTCGGATGGAATAGTGTCCATTAAAGTCGATAACTCGTTTCCGGCCTGGGCAAATCTAAAGACATTATCGATAAAAAATAGTACATCTTTTTGCAATATATCCCTAAAATGTTCGGCAATAGTTGCAGCCGAATAGCCGCTTAAAAACCTAATTGCCGGATTTTGGCTCATCGGTCCGATAATTAATGCGGTTGATTTTAATACCCCTTTATCTTTAAGCGTATGATGGAGTTCCTGGGCTTCTCTAATCCTTTCGCCGATTCCTGCAAAAACAGATACATTTTTTTCTTCATTTAAGGCAACAATATTGTGCATGACTTCTGTTAAGATGATTGTTTTACCAACTCCTGCTCCTCCAAAAAGTCCAAGTTTTCCGCCCTTAACAAGTGGAGCAAAAAAGTCGATTGCTTTAATGCCGGTTTCTAAGATTTCCTGGTGAGGGGAAACTTCTTCGTACTTTGGTCCCTTTGCATAAATTGGCATGGTTTGTTTTGCCTTAATAAGACCTTTTCCATCCATTGGACGCCCAAAAATATTAATTACCCTTCCTAGAACCTCATTTCCTACCGGAACATGAAGCGTTTGTCTGGTGTTTATAACCTTCATGTGCCGTTGAAGCTTTTTCCCTTCGGTTAAATTAAGACAGAAGAACGAATTGGTGGTTGAAGATTTAACCACTTCTAAAACTATGTCCGGTACATCTTCCAAAACTATTACGTCATGGATAAGCGGTTTATCGAACAAAAATTCAACTTCTACAATTGATCCGTCAATTCCAATAATTCTTCCTTGCGATTGCATATTATTTTTTCCAAAGCTTGATGCTTGAAATTGTTTCTAATTGCTTTTTATTAAAATCAACGTGTTTTAGTCTTTGTTCTTCGCCAAAGAGTATTCTTAAGTTCTTCTTGATGTTTTCAAGGGAATTATCAAGCGAAATCATACGGGATGCGTGTTTGGCAAGCTCAGATTCCTGAACGGTTTGTTCAAAATAGGATGAAAAGATTTCTTTTTCGAAGAAAAGCATAATCTCTTCAAGTGACGGTTCAAAGAAAAACTTTAATTCGGGAACCTCTTTTTCGCCGGGCATAGGATCTCCTGAAACACTGGTTGCGGTTGGGACTTGAGACACGGTTGTATGGAATTTTCCGTGAAAAACAACAACCTTTTCGTACTGAATAACCATGCTGACAATTTCTTTTAACGTCTCCGGCTTAGCGGAAGTGTCTGCTAAATCTTTATAAATAAAGGGTCTGCTTATCGGATCGCCTTCGTAAATGTCACGGCCTAATTTTCCGATTATTAAAATATCTCCTTTTTGGTTAACCACATAGTTTCTGAAAAGTTGGTAGGTTTTATTCAAAATAGTACCGTAAAGACCGGTATTTGCCGATAAAAGGACAAACAAGGTCTTGCCGTTGGTTTTTATAAGCGTCATCTTATCCTTTTTAATCCTTTCTTTTTTCATTAAAAGCTTAATTTGATCCTGGTAAGACTTTTTAACCTGTTGGAAAACATAATTAAGTTCCTCCAAAAAGTCACGGTTAAGTAAAACCTGGCTTCTAATGTTCTGCATTTTGGTGGCAGAAATCTTTTCGTAGGAATCAACGATATCTCTAAGTGTATTAACGTCTTTTATTTCATCGGCTACTTGTTTTTTAACTGCCATTTTAAGCTACATCAACAATTTGTTGATACTCCTTTCTTAAGGATCCAAGCATTTCATTAAACGATTTCTTTTCTACCAGTGAATCAACCCGTTTTTTAACTTCGGGGTTGGTGTTATATTTTTTAACTAAAAGGTTTACGTATTTATCTAGGTCATCAATTACCGATTTGTCCCATACGTCGTTCCAAATTAGAGCAAATAAAAGCACCTGGATATTGGTAGGGATTGTCTGATGCATCGGCTGGTTAAAAAACTTTAATAATTTATTACCTGTCTCAATTGTAGTTTTTATATTTTGTCCAAGTTCTGCGCCAAAGTGGATAAAGTTCTGCATCTTCTCAAAAAGGTTTAAAAACGAAATGATTTCACGGCCCACATCGTGACGGACTCTTGTTTGAGTTTGTCTTCCAACCCTGGTTACCGATAAGAATGGGTTTATCGGAGGCCTTCGTCCCTGTGCAAAAAGGTTACTGTCGAAAAACAAATGGCCGTCGGTTGAAGACATCAAATTGGTCTGGATGTAACCCGACAAGTCGCCTTGGGTTGTCTCAGCAACAGGAAGGCATGTTATAGAATATGTTCCCCCTGATGTTATAAAGTTTCCGGCACGTTCTAAAAGCTTTGCGTGCATATAAAAAGTGTCTGCAGGATAGGAGTTTCTGCCCGGGAATTTCTCGGCCAAAAGTGAAATTTCACGGTAAACTTTTGCGTGTGTCGTTAAGTCGTCTAGAACCACTAAGACATCATTACCTTTATCCCTAAAGCATTCGGCAACGGTCATAGCAAGGTAGGGTGTTAGATTGATTATTCCTGAAGCATCCTCCGGGGTTGAGGCAACTACGATAACCTTATCGGTAACCTTATTTTTTATAAAGAATTCTTCGATTCTTCTTATTTCAAGCGTTTTTTTACCGATTGCCGCATAAACACAAAGGCTTCCTTGTTGTGTCTGGTTTAAAATAGTCTGCAGTAAAAATGCCGATTTTCCGGTTTTTCGGTCTCCTATAATCAGTTCTCTTTGTCCTTTAGCAAGAGGAATTGCCAAATCAACAATTGATACGCCTGTTTCTAAGGGTTTACTAATACTTTCTCTTTCGGTAATACCTTTGGGAATCATATGAATAGGGTAGAGACGCTCTTTATTCTTTGGATCGATAGATGCTAAAAGAAGTTGCAGTGGATTTATAATTTTTCCAATCATAGCCTCGCTTATAATTGCTTCCAGGCTTCTTCCTGTACGTGCAACTTTTGTACCCGGTTTTACAGATTCTTTACTAAAAAGCATAACTTCTAACTGATTTTTTTTCATCGTGAAAATTTGACCAAGTTGTCCACTTTCAAAAATTACCAACTCGTCGGACCCCGCTTTTGGAAGTCCGGAAACAACAACAATACTTCCGTTAATCTGGTCAACGTATCCGATTTCGCCAATAGTATTTAAATAGTAGTCAAAGTTGTTCATATAAGATTTGGATTTTTTGCCCAAAAGGCATCAAGTTTTGCTTGTATGCTGTAGTTTTTAAATCTTCCGCCATACTCGATAATGCTTCCGGCTATTAACCTTTTATCAACGGTTAGATCTAAAACGACATCTTGGCCGATATTTTTATTGATCCAGTAAAAGATTTCATCTATAAGCTCTTTGCTTGGAGTGATTGCAAGTGTTAACTTTAGATAGTTTATCTTTTCTATTTTCTTCTTGATAAAGTCGATATAATTTTCCAAGTCTGTCTGGTTATTCGGCTGAAGACGTAAATTTTTAAAATCCTCCAAAAATGCATTAAAGGTATTGTAGTCCAGAATATCTTTAATTTTTGGCTCCAGAGTTGTATTAACTTTCCCAATTAATGTATATAAGTTTTCCAGCTTTTCTTCCAAAGCATAGACATCTTCCCTGGTTGTTAGAAGTGACATTAATCTTGATCTATAAGATAAATTATCCATGGGCAGTTAGTTTGTAAATATATCTTCGTGTTTTGCTTTTTCGAGTGATTGAATAATTAGGTCGCGGTGGTCATTAGGATTAAAAGATTTTTCCAAGACCTCGTTTGCAATTCTAACTAAGACATCGTTTAAGCCTGCTTCGACTTTCTTAAGCTGGGCATTCTTATAAGTATCAATTTCGTCCTCTACTGCTTTATAGGCATCGTCAATTTTTTTATCTACCGCTTTTTCGGATTCTACGGTTTGCTGTTCCATAACCTTTTTATATTCCTCAACCTGTGTTTGTGCGTCTGTTTTAATATCTTTTGATACATTAGTTAATGTATTGATATTGTAATTCCTCAGCTGCTGCAATTGCGTTCTAAACTCAGTTATCATGTTTTCATTGCTGTCTTTGATCTGTTCAAGAGCTTTATTGTACTCGGCGGTTTGCTCTCCTGATGCATTATTCATAGTTTTAGACATCATATCCAATGCCTGCAGGTTTGCTTTCTTAATTTGCTCAAGTTGGGTATTTAAGTCTAAGACAATCTTATCTGTGGTAGCTTTAACCTGTTCCAGGGCCTTACTGTATTCGTTTGCTTGATTAGCAGAGGCAGCAGTGATCTCTTTGGACAATTCGGTTAACGCCTGCATATTGTTGCTTCTAATTTGCTGGACTTGATTATTAAACTCCTGCATTATTTGAGCAGCTCCTTGCTTAAGATAAGCAGACTGGTCTTGGGTAAGCTGTTTTACTACAGACTCCATTACTTCCTGGTCTTTGGCGCTTACCGTTCTTGAAGCACTAAGCATGTTTAACGCTTCTTGTCCTGCTTCTTCGACAATTGCCCCGGCTTCTGTCCTGGCTTTTTTAAGATAGTGTTTCTTAAGTTCATGGTCCTCCGAGTCAAGCCGTTTTAAAAGCTTAAGGTACAAAAAAAGCATAGATACAAACCCTATCAAAAGGGTAACTATTGGTAAAATTAACATCAAATCTATTAAACTCATATTTTTATAAAATTAAGATTAAATAGGAAATTCCCAGGCCTATCCCCATAATGATTATTGTTGTCGCCAGGTTAAAGATTATACCGGTAAGAATCGATCTCTCCGCAAGCGGGTTTCTGCCTAATGCCTCAACGCCGGTTTTAACCACCCTTCCAAAATAAACAAAACCTAGTATAAAAGAAAGTATAGCAATAAGCGCCGCTAAAAGATATCTAAGAGTTGTTAGGGGAGACAAAAAGGGTGAACCAATTGTAGTTCTGATGCTGTCAATCAGGTTTGTTTTAGTGGTAATGAAGGTAGCGTTATAATGCGGTTCAATATTGGCAAGAATCTTGCCGGTTGATTTAGGATTACTGCTTGAGTAGTTTTCTAGAGCAACGCCCAAAACAAATCCATCTACCGTAGCTTTTTGGGCAACACCGGGGGTGGTAGAGCTGGTTAAATAATCGTTTTTATTGATATTCCCGTTTGCCGAGGAAACCAATACGTAAGCATTGCCATTAGAAATCATCTCATGAGTGGTGGATGTTCGGATTTCGTTTTTAATAGCAACAGCAGGGGATTCGCTTATAACACCGGCAATGGCAGGGTCATATTCGTTACTTGTTAGTTTATATCCCTTTGAAGAACTGGAAACAACACTGCCGTCTCTGATATTACTTCCTGCAATATCAATCGAAATTGCCACTCCTGCGGATACGTCTGTAGCGATTTGAGCTAGGGCAGCGTGTTGGGTAAATAGCGCCAAAACTAAAATCCATGAAAATACTTTTTTCACAGCACTTATAGTGTATTAGTACCGTTTTCACGATGTCAAGTCCACTCATTTCACAAAGTTGTACAAAAACTTGGACAAAACGGTGAAAATGTGGACAAAACCCTTGACAAAGATATTTTTTTATGACCAAAATAGATAAGGTACTATTATAATAATGGATTTGCTGAGCATACAACAGGCCGCCAAGTATTTAAAAGTCTCGTCCAAAACCCTAAGAAGATGGGAGGGGAAGGGGCTGTTAATTCCTGTAAGAACCGCAGGCAATCAAAGGAGATATACCCTCGAACAAATAGAGAACTTCAATAAAGTTAAACCCGTCGGAAGCATAACCAAAAAATACGTTCAAAAATTAACTGAAGCTGCTGAAAGAGATGCACAAGTATTTCAAGAATCAGAGATTGAATACTCGTCCAGAAGACTGGTTTTGTCCAGAAGTAAAAAAACAGTAATTGCAGGTAGCTTTTCCGTTCTTTTTCTTCTCTTAGTTTTAAATGTTGTAACTAAGGCTAACTTGGACAAGGTTTTGCTTGCTTCGTTGGGTGTGAAAACTTCGCAAAAAACAATCTTACAGCAGGATAATAAAGTTTTAGGCTCAGAAACGACGGCAAATAATTTTATTTTCACGGTCAGCGTACCAAGTACCTTTAACGCCGAGGCGAGTTTTTTAAATACAGCAACAGTTAGCGGCCTGTTGTATGCTCTGGGTGGTATAGACACTCAAAATGCCGACATAAATGCCGGCACAGGAAGGCTAACAGCCTCCAATGTTATTTACGGCATAAGAGCCGGAACAGGAATTATTGTTTCGGGAGGGCAGACTCCTATAATTAGCACGACTGATTTGGGGTCAACTCAAAATATATTTAAAAATATTAACGTTGGCAACGATACAATTACCGCAGGATCAAATAATGATACACTCAAATTTATAGCAGGAACTAATGTTACTTTAGCTACTGATACAAATGCAAAATCCATAACAATTTCCTCAAGCGGCAGTAATACTGCAGGCGTAACTTCACTTAATGCTTTAACCGGTGCTTTAACTTTAAGCGTAGGGTCAGGGCTTACATTAAGTGGTCTAAATATATCAAACAGTGGCTTACTGTCTCTTGGTGGGGGTACAGGAGCTTTATCTTTAGGTGCAGGGTTGTCTTTATCGGGTTCTACGGTTAGCAATACAGATTTAGGTTCCTCGCAGAATATCTTTAAAAATTTTACGGTAGGAGGCGTCCCAATTTCAGCGATATTAAATAACGACACCCTTTATTTTGCATCAGGATCTGGAGTACTTATCACAACTGATATATCCTCTAAAACTCTTACTTTTAGTACCTTACCAACTGGTTGGTCAACAAATAGTCCAAATGTATACTTAACTAATCAAACTGATCTAGTTGGAATCGGGACGCAAGTCCCGGTTTCTGTTTTAGACATAGAAGCAGCATACGGTGGAAACGCTGCATTGGTAGTTAATCAGCTTAATTCAGGCGATATTTTTACAGCTTCTTCATCAGGTTCAACAAAACTTGTAATTAATAATAATGGGTATGTTGGAATAGGTACAATTACGCCTCAGGATTTAGTCGATATTAATGGGCCGCTTTATTTAGATCAAATTGCTAGTCCTTCATCAACAGCGAACAGACTTTTTAATAACAGCGGTACATTGTACTGGAATCAGTATCAAGTATGTACAACGGGAAATTCCTGCGCAAGTTCTGGTACGGTTACAGTATCCGGAACTCCGGTTGCTGGGCAAGTGGCTTTTTATGCTTCCGGTACGCAAATTTCCGGAAGCAATCTTTTTAGTTGGAATAATACAAGCGGTTTATTCGGTATTGGAACAAATAATCCTTCGGCGCCGCTTTATGTTAGTGCAGGTTATGGATCAAACGCAGCAGCAATTATAAATAACTTGAATGGCGGTGATCTTTTTACTGCGTCCGCATCCGGAATTACTAAATTTGTAATAGATAATTCTGGTAATCTTACTGCATCAGGTACAATTAACGGTATAACTATTTCAGGTGGAATTATTAGTAATGCTACATGGAATGGAAATGTTATTGGTCCAACATTTGGAGGAACAGGTCAGGCTACTTATGCAACAGGGGATATGATTTATGCGTCAGGCCCAAATACACTTTCAAGGTTGGGGATAGGTGGATATGGGCAGGTTTTAACAGTATCATTAACAGGTGTCCCTACTTGGATTAATACATCGGCGATTAACTTCTGGCAGATTTTAAACGGAGTAATCTCACCTAAAGACATCACCAATGACCTTACTGTCGGAGGTTATTCAACCGCATCGGCACTGTTTCAGGTCTCCGGTACAACCGGT
>JAJXYH010000037.1 GCA_021780675.1 bacterium | reverse complement strand
CATTCGAAACGGAGAAGGTGTTGCTGTAATTGATCCCCATGGAGACTTAGCCGAAACTATTTTAAATTACATTCCATCTTTTAGAATTAATGATGTTATTTATCTAAGTCCATCAGATAATGTTTCTTCTTTTGTATTAAATCCTTTGGAAATTGGCGGGACACAAAAAGAGTTGGTAGCATCGGGGATTGTTTCTATTTTTAAAAAGCTTTATGGACATTCTTGGGGTCCAAGACTTGAGTATATTTTAAGAAATTCTATTCTTACATTACTTGAAATTCCTAATTCTACATTTTTGGATGTTCCACAGCTTTTAACAAATAAAGGATTTAGGGAAAAGGTTTTGCAAAAAATTAACGACCCTGTTCTAAAAAACTATTGGATAGACGAGTTTGAAACAATGCAGCCAAGACTTATGAGTGAATCAATTTCGCCGATTTTAAATAAAGTTGGCCAGTTTATTTCATCCCATATGGTTAGGAATATTATAGGTTCTCCAAAATCGACTATAGATCTGGAAAAAATTATGAACGAGAGAAAAATATTAATTCTTAATTTATCTCAAGGAAAATTGGGAGAAGATAACTCGTCACTTTTAGGTGCAATGATAATTACTAAAATCCAGCTTGCAGCAATGAATAGAGTTGGAGTTGCCGAAGAAGAAAGAAAAGACTTCTATCTTTACGTAGATGAGTTTCAGAATTTTGCGACCAATTCGTTTATAAAAATTCTGTCCGAAGCAAGAAAATACAGACTTAATTTGATAATGGCAAACCAATATATGGCACAGGTTCCCGAAGATATAAAAGCTGCTATTTTTGGTAATATCGGAACGCTTCTAACATTTATTGTTGGAGCATCGGATGCATTTGCTTTGGCAAAAGAGTTCGGCGAAAGGTTTAAAGAAAATGATTTACTCTCCCTTGGTAACTATCAGATAATTTCAAAATTATCAATTGATGGAATTACTACAGCTCCATTTTTAGCCCAAACCTTACCTCTCCCAAATAGCGTAACCCAAAACAGGGAAAAGGCAATAAAAGCTTCCCATGAAAGATATTCTGCAAAAAATAATAAGGTTACAACCCCAATTCAAGAAGATGAAGTTCCTCCCATACCAATTGATCTACCTCCGGATATTCAGTCTTAGAAGGAAAACGGGTTATAATTAACTTTGTTATCAAAAGTATCGACTTTTTCTTTCTTCTTTAATAGGTTTACGGCCATATATGTTAAGGGTGTGGCAATAGTCTCGTATAGTGTTTTTAAAATCCATTGAGTAAGAATTAAAATAATTAAATTGTTTAATACAACATTTCCTACGAAAGCAATAGTTATAAATATTAATGAATCTAAACCTTCTCCAATTATGGTAGATTCAATTGGAAAGCTAGGTATTGCTACTGTATATAGCTTTCATCAAAATAAAGTGCTGTCTACAGGTGGGGAAGGAGGTATTATAGCTACTAATAATTATTCTGTTTATAAATATTGTATGTCTGCAAGAGATCAGGGAAGATCGAATGACAAAAATTGGTTGAAGCACGCTATACTTGGATTTAACTATCGAATGACAGAAATGCAGTCTACAATAGGGAGAGTTCAGTTACGTAGATTATTGAAGGTTTTAATAAAAAGAAAAAAAATAGTAAAAATATATAACAAATATTTAGAAGATAATTTTCAAATAAAACTTATTAAAAAAAAGTATAAGCGATAATGCAAATTTATCATTTTATGTGATTAGATTTAAAAATAGAAAGTTAAGAGATAATGCAATTAAAATCTTAACAAAAAGAGGAGTAGAATCTCATGTTTATTTTCCATCAATTCATTTATTCCCCGTATATAAGCAATTTGGATATAAAAAGGGAGATTTTCCAATTTCCGAAAGAATGTCTGAGACTTCTTTAGCGATTCCGTTCTATTCAACAATGAAAAACAATGATATTGAATTTATAATAGATTGTTTAAAAAGTACTAAGCACAAAAATAAAATTATTAAATGATATAATTTGCTCAATATGGATATTAAAAATTTAATTGAAAGTAAAAAATTTGTGCCCAACCCGTTAAAGGATCAATATTTTCTAATTGATGAAAAAGTAATATCAGATTTAATTAGCTCGGGAGAACTTAATAAAAACGACACGGTATTAGAAATTGGCGCGGGTTTTGGAAATATAACTCAGGAAATTGCAAAACAGGCAAAAAAAGTAATTACATTCGAAATCGATAAAAGATTTACAAGCTTTTTACATTCTTTATCTGATAATGTTGATCTTCATATGCAAGATGCATGGAAATACATTCAAGTAAACGATAAGTTTAGGAGAAAAAAAGAATTTAATAAGATTATTGCCAGCATTCCATATAGTTTTTGCGAAAAACTTCTTAGAAGTCTTATTTTTATCGAGTATAAAAAAGTGGTTTTAATTGTTCCTTTAAAATTTGTTAATACCATTAAGGAAAACGGAGTTTTTAGTTCATTTTTTGACGTAGAGCTCATAGAAATTATAAATAAAAATAGTTTTTATCCTATTCCTCGGACTAATTCTGCGCTTATTAATTTAAAAAAACTTGATAATCCTATTAAAACTAAAGACCTAGCTGTTTTTTTAAGACAATATATTTATTATCATGAAGACGCAAGGGTAAAAAATTCTCTAAGAGAAGGATTAATATTATATTCAAAATTAGCGTTAAATAAACACTTAACTAAAAATCAAGCGCGAAGCATAATAGATGAGTCAAATATAAATAGAGATTTAATAGATAAATTACCGGATAATTTTGAAGTTTATAATCAGATTAGTATAGGTTTTACTTCCGGCTTAATGGTTTAAATTCCGGAAACAGCAAATATTTTACCAATAGCGTACGTTGTAATCATAGCAATAGCCCCTCCCGCAGTTACTCTAAATATCGCTCTTTTTACGTTTGCTCCACCAGCCTTGGCACTTAAATATCCGGTAGTTGCCAGGGCTATTAAAACCGCTACAAAAGTTATTCCAATCTTTAAGTGTGCAGGAAGCAAGATAATAGTAATTAATGGAATAAAAGCACCAAGTAAAAATGCTAACGCAGAAGCTAATGCCGCATGCCAAGGATTAGTGAGATTATTAGGATCAATATTAAGTTCTGCATGTGCATGTGCTGCAAAAGCGTCATTTTTAGAAAGCTCTTTAGCAGCTTGTAAAGCTGTCTTACTTGTAAGACCTTTTTGTTTATAAATTAAAGCAAGTTCTTTTAATTCTTCATCAGGGTTATTTTTAAGTTCAAAACGCTCTTTTTCCAATAATGCTTTCTCGGTATCTCTTGAGCTACTTACCGATACATACTCTCCGGCTGCCATTGAGATTGCCCCTGCAACAATTCCGGCAAGTCCTGCAGTTAATATTACACTTATTGAATCCGTTGCCCCGGCAACTCCCATTACAAGTCCCGCAATGGATACGATACCATCATTTGCGCCTAAAACAGAGGCTCTTAACCAATTAAGTTTATGAGTAGAGCTATTTAATTCTGAATTTATATGTTTATTTAATTTATTTTTCATAAGTTATTTTCGCATTTATAATATTTTTTTACAATAGTAAATAGCCTCTATTAATATGCCCATTGACTATCAATTATTTTAGTTTTAAACTAAAAATAGAACATAAATTCTGTCCTATTTATGGATAAAAAAGGTGCCAAAAGGCAGCCGATTATTTCATTGGATAAACTGTCCACTGCCCGTGGTTTAGGTATTTATGCTTTAAACGATAAAATATACCTATATTTTCAAACCCCCAAAACTCCAAGCGACAAAATAGAAATTGCAGTAAGTGAAGACGGTTTAGCTTTTGAAAAAGATAAAAGGACAACCTATATTGCAAAACCCAAATCCAGTGTAGAAGATATTGCATCAACTTCAAATTATAATGTGTATCACTTTAATGATGAATTTCTTTTAACTTATAAGAAGAAAAACGGTAAAGATGAGTCAACTGAAAAGGCATGGGTTAGTAATTTGGAAGAAGATTGGGCGCATGAAGGAGAAATGCTTAAGTTTAAAGATAATGGAATTATTGTCGGAGATTTCGTGCAAAATAAAAAATTCTATATGTATGGTGGAAGTAAAGAAATTAATCTTTATAGCTCTAAGAATTTAGTTGAATGGGAAAAAGAAAAAGTAGCGTTATCATCAAGGCAAGAAGGTTTTGATAGCGGTGATTTAGAAGTTTCGTTTTGTTTGGTAACAGGTAAAGGAATTTTAGTTTTATATCATAGTTTAGTAGACGGACAATACTTTACCGGTGTTGCCCTTTTCGACCTAAACAATCCCGGTAAGGTTTTATGGAGAGCGAAAGAGCCAATATGGTCAACACCTGTTGAATGGAAGAATAAGCTTATGCCCATTGCAACAGCACTCGTAAATGGTCAGTTGATTTCGTATTGGCAAACGGAACTAGAAGGAATTTATGCTGCAGTTTTTGGGCTTTTCAAAACTTCGGATGGTCATAAATCT
>JAJXYH010000004.1 GCA_021780675.1 bacterium | reverse complement strand
AAGTAATTTTATGATTGTAGTTTTGCCCGCTCCATTTTCTCCGACCAAAGCAATTTTTTCTCCCGGATTTATTTTAAAATTAAAGTCTTTAAGAATGAATCTTTCCGTTTTTGGATATTTAAACGACACATTCTTAAACTCAATTACGGCGGGCTTATCTAAATTTTTAATTGTCTTATATTCAACTGGTGAAATTATATACTGTTTATAATTTAAAAACTCGAAAAACTTTTCAATTGTTTGCGTTCGCATCGCAAGACTTGAATACATCTCCAGTACTCCCTGAGAACCTATTGCTAAATTTAGGGTCTGCTGAAAAATTAAAGTAAACTGACCAATTCCAATGGTTTTTTTTATAACGGCAATTAGATTTAAATACTGCGTAACCGCAAATGCCAAAAGCTGAATTATGCTTCCTATTACTCCTTTATATATAAAAGGGTCATTAGTCTTTTTAAAGTCTTTAAAGAATATCTTTTGAATACTAAAAACTTTACTGTTCAATAGGTTTCCAGTTTTAAAAATTGCAGCCTCCTTTGAGGTATTTTCCTGCGATAACAATTCTTTGATATATTCCGTGATCCTTAAAACAGATATTCTTTTTGTAGTAAAAAACGGCCAGAGTTTTTTTCTTGACTCGTTCCCAAAATAAAAAGACGGAATCACCGACACCAAAACCAAAGGAATAAAGAAAGGAAAAATCGGAAGGAGTACGAAAGCAGCTGTTAATATCTTTGCAAAAGCATCAACAAAACCCAAAACCCTGTCTATTTGAGAACTAAACGTTCCTCTTGTATTTTGAGTTTGTGACAAAAGGTTTTGAAACGACGGTTTTTCAAAAGTTGCCGGATCAAGTGTTGAAAGTTTAAAGATTATCATCCGGTCTAAATATGTTTCAAATTGTGCGTCGAACAAATAACGCTGCGCTCCATTTAGTGTTATAAGAAGACTATTTATAAGACCAAAAATTATATATAAAAGTATGAATGGTAAAAATAAATCTATTGATAAGGAACCGCTTTTTTGCAGTAAATCTAAAACTTTTGA
The DNA here is from genome assembly GCA_021780675.1 of bacterium. Lineage (GTDB taxonomy): Bacteria > Patescibacteriota > Microgenomatia > Levybacterales > UBA12049 > DAHWUP01. The sequence continues at coordinate 84,733 of JAJXYH010000004.1, read as the reverse complement.
CAAGATAAATACCTGTAAAAAGGGGAAAAATGTATTTTGATAAATTGTTGCAAAAATTATCAGAAGTGTCAGTTTTCCGTTTGCTTTAAAGGCAATTTTTAAAACTTCTAGGGCAAAACGAAAAGTTTTAGGCATAATTATTTTGAATATTCGGTAAAAAGCCGCTCTTTTTCTTCTAAAATATGGTGCAGTTGTTTTTCCATATTACGGATTGCTTCCCATACTTCCGGTTTTTTTCTTAAATCTAAAACATTATTGAGCTCTGCGTATTGAGCTAATAATTGGTGGTGTCTATTTTCTAAAGCTTTTTTTACATATTGAAACTGGATGTGTCTGCTTAGGGTGTGCCACTCGGGAAAATTTGCTAAAAATTTAGGGTCATATTCACCAAGTTCAATTGCTTTTTCAAGCGTTAATTTAGAAACTGATGGAGGAGTTTTTCCTCCTAAGCTTTGCTCTTGTTCGCCTTCATCTTCCATAATGCAATTATATACTATTCAATAGTAAAAGCTTGATAAAAAAATTACAAATTCATTACATTTTGAAGCTAAATTTTTATTTTAATGCTATAATTTAGCCATAAAGAGAAATTAATATGAGCACAAAATCAAGAATTACCAGAGTTACATTTCCTGTTAAAGGTGTAGATATTGATATTAATTATCAAACCGTTAGTCCTGATAGTGAAAGCATAAATAACGAAAGCACAATTATCCTTTTGCCCGGTTGGTCTATTAATGCGCACGCAAACTCTGCCAAAATAATTGCCAAAGCTTTTACCCAAATCTCTAACAATAAAGTTATTATTATTGACACAAAACCTTCGAAAATTATAAAAGACACGTTGTACCTGGAAGCCTTAGCTATTAAGAATTTAATAGAAAAAAGCGGAGTTAAAAAAATAATTATTGCGGGTTATTCCGAAGGAGGAATAAAAGCCGTAAATCTAACTACCATTTTACAAAAAAACCCCGAGATTGAAATTAATGGACTAGCGCTCATGGAGCCAATGGGTCTTTATACGCAGGAATCCAAAGTAAAAGTAGTTGGTGGTTTTATTAAAGATACTTTTCTAGATACTCCTATATCAATTGCTAAAAGAGTGCTTTTAAGAAAAGATGCCTCAACTATAAAAACTGCATTAACAGCAGGATCGGATATCTTATCCGGCATGGCAAATGAAATAAAAAGATCTAAAGCAGATTATCCGCAAAAAATCACGTCGCAGTTAAACGAAATGTTTTATAAATCTAAAAGATTAAAAGAGATAACCGTTCCGGTAATTTTAATCCAAGGATTAAATGACCCTGTTTCAAATCCCAAAAAACTTATTCCCGATTTTGAAAAATTAGATGAAAAAACCAGTATTGATAAGCGTGGATATAAAAACCCATACAGGGAGGCATATCTAAAAAAACATGTCTTTATAAAAAGCCCATTCATAAGAATGCTTGTTGGTAAAAAGGTCTTACCCACCCATGCTATGCCTGTTGAAGACGCGATGCGAATTACCAGAGCCTCAATTTCTTTAATAAAAGAAGCTAATAATAAAAAATAATAAATTTTTTAAATATTTAATATTTAATTAAAGGGGAATAAAAATTATGAATGAACCTCTAATGCAACAAGTCCTGGGAGTTTTTCGCCCGATAGAAATTCCAGCATTGCGCCACCGCCGGTTGAAACAAAATTAAACTTATCTATTACCCCAATTTTTTGAATGCACGAAACAGTGTCTCCACCACCCAATATTTTATAAGCAGAAAGCTTTGCAATTCCATCAGCCAATGTTTTTGTGCCTGTATCAAATGGCGGCTGCTCAACCAAACCCATCGGACCATTCCAAACTATCGTTCCTGTATTTTGTAAAACCTGAATGAAATTTTCTGAGGATTTGGGAGTAATATCTTTAAGATCCTGGTTTAAATCTGCAACCAGTAAAACTGATTTTCTACCTTCAATATCTTCATGTTGGACTTTAAGTAAAATTTTATCGTTTTCGGCAATTTCCCCGCCAACTAAAACCAGGTCTGCAATTCTGTGCATTTTTTCAACCAGTGGGAGCTTTGTCTCAATTTTTGCTCCCCCAATCATTACAGCTAATGGCCTTAATGGATTTTCCAAAACCCTAGATAATTCTTCCACCTCTTTTTGCACCCTCACCCCTGCAAACGATGGTAAAAACTTGGTAATCCCTTCTGTTGATGCGTGTGCTCTGTGAGCTGTTGCAAATGCATCGTTTATAAAAACATCTCCTATTAAGGCTAATTTTTTAACAAAAGCAGGATCATTTTTTTCCTCACCTTCGAAAAATCTTAAATTTTCTAAAAGATAAATGTCATCTCTAATTTTCCAGGTATTAAAAATATCTATTTTCTCTTCTTCAATTTGTCCATTAACTTTTTTTGAAACCCATTCTGCAACCGGTTTTAAACTTAAGTTTGGTTCTGAAATTGTAAACTGAAAGTTATTCGCACCAAATGGAGTTGAAACTGGAGTTGGAAATTGCTGCTTCGGACGACCCATGTGCCCAATTAAATAAATTTTTGCGTTTGCATTGGCATTAATTAAATATTCTAAAGTTGGAAACCAAGCTTTTAGCCTTGATTCATCCTGAATTACACCATCAACTACCGGCACGTCAACATCAACACGCAGTAGAACCTTTTTATTATTAACATCCGCGTCTTGAACTTTTTTTAAGTTATAAATCATAAAAAATTAATCTGTAAATTCCTGACAATACATCTGTCCATACACTCCGCCATCTATTACTCCGATCCCAATTTTTTTAAACTGCGGCGAGAGTATATTTGCCTTATGCCCCGGACTTTGCATTAACCCATTCATTGCCAAATCCACATTGGGCGCAAGAGCTAAATTTTCTCCTGCGTAATTAAAGTTTATGCTTATAGCTGACATTCTGTCAAAGGGTGAAAGACCTTCGGGGGTATAATGTGAAAAGTAACCCCTAGCAAACATATCTCTACAATGTGCCCTGCCAACATTTGCAAGTTCTTCGGAAAAAGACAAAGCATCAAAACCCCTCGACGTTCTCTCTTTATTTACCATTGTAAACATTTGCTGTTCTGCCTGATGATCAACGGTCACCTGCGTGGTTTTAAAATGCAAATCTAAAGTTTGGTTGCTTTCCGGTTCAACCGTTAAAAACGAGAGTGCATCGTTAACCGCTCCTCCAAAAATACCATTCCAATTCCTAGAAAAACTTTGCGTATTTTCAACCAAAACGCTTCCTATTTTCGAATTAGTAACAGAGTGTTTTAGAAAAACAGAAAATGGTAATGCAACAATTAAACTTAATATAAAAGCAGATAAAACTAAGCCCGATGCAATTCCTGGAAATATTCCCAAAAATTGATTTATTCTTTTAAAGTTTTGCGTCCGCGGACCATTAGCAAGCGTTGGAACCCCAGAAATAAGCGCTCTTAAAGTTAAATTAAAAGCTACCTCAAAAATAGCAGCAGCTACAAAAAACCCGATAGCATTTGCAAATCCCTGCGAAATTTTAAAGGTTGAAACAAGAAAATCGGCAATTCTACTATAAAAGGCAATTCCTAATACAAAAGAGGCGATAAATGAAATAAAATCAATAAGAGACAGCATAAAACCTAAAGAATAACCCTCTATCGCATAAAAAATTAAAACTATCAAAACTAAAATATCAAGCCAGTTTAACCCAAACATTGGTATTGATATAGAAGTAATAAATGAAGGAATATCCATAGTTAAATTATAGCATTCTATCGTTGTAACAAAAGACCAATAATGCTATGATATTGAGCATGAAAAAGAGAATTTCTTTACCACAATTTAAGCCTCAACAGTTACTTAAAAAATTAATATCTAGAAGATTTAGAAAAAGAGAAATCTTCTTGCTGTTCATAATTCTTTTTATAGCAGGGGTGGTTTATTTTCTTAAAGACCTTCCGCTTCCCACCAAATTAAGTAGTCCTAATAACCCACAATCAACGCTTATATATGATCGAAACGGCAAGCTTTTATACAATATTTACGATAAGAAAAACCAAACCTTTATTCCCCTTTCAACAATTCCTAAATATATGCAGGAAGCAACAATTGCAATTGAAGACAAAAATTTTTATCAGCATGGAGCAATTGATTTACGGGGTATAACCAGAGCTTTTATTTCAATTGTTTTTCATCAAAGAGTACAGGGAGGATCAACTTTAACTCAACAGCTTGTTAAGAATAGCCTGCTTTCCCAGGAACAAACAATCACAAGAAAAATTAAAGAGATTATTTTGGCTTTTGCAACCGAATTTATTTATTCGAAAAACCAAATTTTAGAAATGTATCTAAACCAAAGTCCGTATGGTGGTCCTGCATACGGAGTTGAAGCAGCATCGGAAACTTATTTTGGAAAACATGCCAAGGATTTGGATTTGGCAGAAAGTGCGCTTTTAGCAGGACTACCACAATCGCCTACAGCTTATTCTCCTTTTGGCTCACGACCGGAACTTGCCAAACAAAGACAAATTGAGGTATTAAAAGCAATGCTTGACCAAAAATATATTACTCAATATCAAGAACAAAAGGCGGAAAACGAAGTTTTGGATTATAAAAGGATCTCAAATAATATAGAGGCTCCACATTTCGTTTTGTATGTTAAGGATTTACTTATTGCAAAATACGGCGAAAAAACTGTTGAGGAAGGCGGATTAAAAGTAGTTACTACACTTGATGACAATATTCAAAAAATGGCTCAGACTGACGTTGCTAAAGAAGTTAATGCTTTACCTGCTTATTACCATGTAACTAATGGTGCAGCATTGGTTACCGATCCCGCAACAGGAGAGATTTTAGCAATGGTGGGAAGCAAAGATTATTTCGATACAAAAATTGACGGGAATGTTAATATAACAACCTCTTTAAGACAACCCGGTTCGTCTATAAAACCCATTAATTATGCGCTTGGGCTTATTAACGGCTATTCTGCATCAACTGCTTTTATCGATCAGGCCATTTGTTTTCCTAACCAAGGTGGAAAAGACTACTGTCCTGTAAATTACGATAGTAAATGGCATGGACTTACTCAGATGCGCTATGCCTTGGGAAATTCTTTCAATATACCGGCTGTTAAAATGCTAAAAGTTAACGGGGTTGATGCAATGGTGGCGACAGCTTCGGCAATGGGAATTACTACTTTTACCCACCCACAAGAATATGGTTTGTCATTAACCCTAGGGGGAGCAGAAGTAAAAATGGTTGATATGGCTACTGCTTTTGGTGTTTTTGCAAACTCCGGTTATCGAATCGATTTGAGGCCAATTTTAAAAATTACCGATAAAAACGGCAGGATTTTAGAATCATATACTCCACCAATAAGTCCTATTTTTGGTAAAAAGGTTCTTCCCGAAGGTGTTGCTTATATTATTTCAAGTATTTTGTCCGATAATGGAGCAAGATTATTAGAATTTGGAGATAATTCATCTCTTAAAATACCCGGACAAACAGTATCTGTTAAAACCGGAACAACTAACGATTTTAGAGATAACTGGACTATTGGATATACCCCTTCCTTTTTGGTAGCAGCTTGGGTTGGAAATGATGATAATACCCCAATGAGCGGACTTGCATCAGGCATTACCGGAGCAGCACCAATTTGGAACGATATTATGTCTACTCTTCTTAAAAGCAAACCGCAAGAACCACTAACAAGACCTGCAGATATAGAACAAATAAGAGTATGTTCCGATACGGGATTTATTGCAAGAGACGGCAGCACATGCCCAACCAGACTTGAATATTTTATTAAAGGCGATGAAAAAGATTCGGGTAAAGTTGAAACAAAAGACGTTTGGATTGATAAAACAACACAAGACCTCCCCAAAAAAGGTCAGACCGATAATCTGGACTTAAAAAATGAAACAGTTTATACCGATCCAACCGGAGATCAATATTGTCTAACCTGTCCTCACCCGTCTCCAACCCCCACCCCAACACCTACTCATTAGTTAATCCTTTTAAACTAGGCCTATAAGTAGTATAATTCTTGAAATCCTGCCTTATTTTTTCATGAAGCTATTGCTGTTGTTAATTAATTTCGTGCTGGAAATCTTACGTTTAATCGGTGATTTTGTGCTTTTTTACCTCAATATAATTATTAAACTAATAGCTTTAACTATCGATTTTCTCTCCAAAATATTTCTAAACACTCAAAAAAATGTAAAACGTGAGGCTAATAATTATTCCAAAAAGTTAAATTTCAATAACATCATTGACCTTACTAAATTTAGGTTGTTTTTGCGCCTTAAAAAATTTAAAAGAAAATTACATTACAAACTCAAGAAATTTTCCCCACCTAAAAGCGAGGAAAAAAACCAAGTAACAATTTACCCAATTCCAAAACATTACTTTTTAAAATTTAAATATTTTGTAATTGGATTTATTTTTTGCGTGGTCTTCATAGTTATCCCGTTTATCACCTATGCTTTTTTAAATAGCCTTCCAAACCCAAAGCAACTTTCGGAAAGAAAAATACCTCAAACGACCAAAATATACGACAGAAATGGAATACTTTTATACCAAATTTACGCTAATGAGAACAGAACTTTAGTACCATTATCATCTATCCCTAAAAATCTTATTAACGCAACTATTGCAATTGAAGATAAAGATTTTTATCAAAATCCCGGTTTTGATATTACGGCAATTATAAGAGCTGCATCTGCCGATATTTCCGGAAAGCCGATTCAGGGAGGATCAACTATTACCCAGCAGTTAATAAAATCAACGCTATTAACTCCAGAGGTTAGTATTAGCAGGAAAATTAAGGAAATAGTGCTTGCTTTCTGGGCGGAAAAAATCTACACCAAAAACCAAATTTTAGAAATGTACTTTAATCAAGTCCCATACGGCGGGACTGCCTGGGGAATAGAGGCGGCAAGTGAAACATATTTTGGAGAAAATGTTAAAGATTTGGACCTTGCACAGTGTGCCTTTTTAGCAGGGATGCCTCAAGCTCCGACCACCTATTCTCCATATGGCGAAAACCCCGATCTTTGGAAAAGTAGACAAAAAGAAGTATTAACTAAAATGTTAGAACAAAATTATATTACAAAGCAGGAAGAGGACGATGCTTTAAACGAAAATTTAACTTTTAACCCTCCTCAAATCCCGATCTACGCGCCACATTTTGTAATGTATGTTAAAAATTATCTTATCCAAAGATATGGACTGCCAATGGTAGAAAAGGGAGGACTAAATGTTATAACATCCCTTGACTTAAAATTACAACAAAAGGTAGAAAATATTGTCGCAGATGAAGTAAATCAAGATGCATATTTAAACCTTACTAATGGAGCTGCTCTTGTAACCAATCCTTCCAATGGTGATATCTTAGCAATGATTGGAAGTAAAGATTATAATGATATTCAAAACGACGGAAATGTAAACCTGACCATTTCGCTAAGGCAACCCGGTTCATCAATAAAAATTATTACTTATACAGCGGCACTTTCCAACGGCTTTACCCCGGCAACTATACTTGACGATTCTCCGGTTACTTATTATGTGCCGGGATCAACACCATATTCGCCGGTTAACTATGACGGTGCGTTCCACGGAAAAGTTCCCTTAAGAATTGCTTTTGCCAACTCTTTTAATATACCGGCGGTAAAAACTTTACAAAAGATCGGCATTTCTACAATGGTAGATTTTGCTAAAAAAATGGGTATCACAACCTGGGGAAATCCAAACCAATATGGACTATCGTTAACCTTAGGGGCTGCAGAGGTAAAAATGACCGATATGGCAACTGTTTATGGAACAATTGCCAATGGTGGAGAAAGAGTAAATTTAGATCCAATCTTAAAAATCACAAACTATCAACAAGATGTAGTTTATAAGAAAAGCCCGCAACTACCCCAACAAGTTGTTGACCCGGGAGTGGCATTTATAGTCTCCGATATTTTGGCGGATTCAAATGCCAGGACCTGGGAATTTGGGTTAAACACCCCGCTTAATATACCGGGACATAGAGTTTCGGTAAAAACCGGAACAACCGATAATAAGCGCGACAACTGGACGATTGGATATACCCCAAACATTCTGGTTGCAACTTGGGTGGGAAACAACAACAACTCACCGATGAGTCAAATGCTTGCCTCGGGTATTACGGGAGCTGCGCCAATTTGGAATAAAATTATGACTATGCTTTTAGAAAATACTAAAGATAAAACAATCATTGTCCCAAATGATATTGTTCAAAAAACTTGTTTTGGTAGAAATGAATTCTTTATTAAAGGAAACGATGCGTGTCCGCTTATTGCAACACCAAGCGCAACAATTATTACTAAAAAGGACGGGCAACACTAGATTTTAGTTTTTCAAAAGTTTGTACCGGATCAATTGCGTTAAAAATAAAACTGGTTGTTACAAATCTGCTTGCACCTTTCTGAAAAGCTGCAAGAATGGTTTTATCATTTATCCCTCCGTCTATTTCTATCGGAACTTGCGAGGTATTTCTAATTTGCGCTATTTTATCCAACGCCTGCGGCATAAACTCCTGACCGGACTCACCTGCTTTTACACTCATTAAAAGCAAGACATCCAAATCATCCAGTGGAACATGTACCGAATCAATATTTGTATTAACATCTAACGCTAATCCCACTTCCCCCAGTACTTGTCCCAGCGCCACAAACTCCTCAACGTCTTTCATTTTTTCAACGTGTCCTAAAAACCTTTTAAAACCTGCTTGTGCAAATGGTTTTAAATAAGCGGTTGGATCATCAACCATAAGGTGGGCTTCGAAAAAAAATTCGTCTCTGTATTGTTTAAAAAAATTAGGGTCTAGTAAACTTACTTCTTCGGAAAATATCCCATCTAAAATATCTATATGTACGACTTTACAAAAAGGCTTAATAATTTGTAGTTTTTTTTCAATTTCTTCCTCCTGTTTTTCCAAAATTCCGGGTATTACATCATGCATAATTTTTTTGTTCAATATCCTTAATTTCCTCAAGTCTTCTGGCGTGTCTTTCTTCACCTGAAAACTCCGTGTTTAAGAAAATACCTACCAATTCTTTTGCTTTTTCAAAACTTTCAAATTGTGACCCTAAAGATAAGATATTGGCATTATTGTGTTGTCTTGAAAGCCTTACGTTTTCCTCCGAAAACCCTAAAACTGCTCTGACGCTTTTAAATTTATTAGCAACAATTTCTTCCCCGGCCCCTGATTTTCCAAAAATTATTGCAAAAGAATCGGGATTTTTTTCTACAGCTTCTGCTGCTTTAGATATGTAAATCGGGTAATCATCGCCCGGTTCAAAAGAAAAAGCACCCAAATCCTCTACATCATATTTTTGTTCTGTGAGAAATTTTTTAATATTTTCCTTTAATTCAAAACCTGCATGATCGGTTGCTAAATAAACTTTCATTAATTTTAAGATAACATAAAATTTTTAAGTATGCGAGTCTTAAAGATTTTTAAACTTATTTTGGTATAATAATTAGACTCATGAAAAAGATCCTCTTTTTAATTTTTTTTATATTGTTTTTGCTTTCCGCAGTAAAACTTATTCCTTCATCTAAAGCAGCCGATACTTCTTGCGATATTACCAATGTTCAAAACGCCTGTAGTGGCAGCAACAGTTTTGGACAACAATGCCAGGATTTATTAAATAAATGCGAAGCCTCTATTAATCAGGCTTTACAAGACTCCATTAAAGCAACTGCCCCCCTACAATCACAACTCGATAGTCTAAATACACAAATAAACGGAATTAAAGATACAATCTCAGGTATTGAAGATAACTTGGCGCAGAAAAAGAAAGATATCAATTTGGGTTACGCGCAACTAACCAAACAAACACAAATTTTAAACGCTACAATTAGGGATTACTACATTCGGTCTTACTACAATTCCCCGCTGCTTTTACTTTTATCATCAAATTCCGTATCCGAATTTACTCAAATTTTAGGTTTTCAAAAAGCAAGTGCCGATAAAGATAAGGCAATTATTACCAATATCGCAATTACAATTTCTGATTTGCAAACCAAACAAAAAGAGCTTCAATCCCAAGAAGCCAATCTAACTGCTTTAAAATCAAAACTTGATGCGCAATCTGCACAACTTGATAAAATTGTTGGCGGAGCAAAGGCTTACCAGGCAACCTTATCGAACCAACTTGCTTCTCTTAACTCGATTCAGCAGCAAGTTTTATCCGCAAGACTTTCGGGACTTAACATTCCGCTTTTTGCATACAACACTCAAGGGGGTTGTTCATCCGATATCGGGAAAGATCCCGGATTTGGCACAAAATTTGGCTTTTTTACTTATGGTGTTCCTAATAGGGTCGGACTTAATCAATACGGAGCATTTGGCAGGGCAAGGGCCGGACAAAGTTACGATACAATCCTTCATGCTTATTACAATTTCGACTCAATCGAACAAAGAAGCGCAACAATCAATGTAGACGGTTATGGATCTTATTCTTTAGAAGACTATGTAAAAAGAATTTACGAAGTTCCTGATTCTTGGGGAAGCCAGGGCGGAATGGAAGCTCTAAAAGCACAGGTAATTGCCGCAAGATCATATGCTCTTGCCTATACAAATAATGGAGCAAATTCAATTTGTACTACTCAACAATGCCAAGTCTTCCAACCCAATCCAAAGGGCGGAAATTGGGATCAGGCGGTAAATGATACGGCCGGTTTGGTTATGGTACAAGGTGGAAATCCGATTAAGGCCTGGTTCTCTTCAACGCACGGAGGATATATTCATTCCTCATCCGATGTTGGTTGGTCTGCCACCTCTTGGACTAAAAGCGGCCAAGATACAACCGGTAATATTTCAAGTTTTTCAGACCTTAATAATAATGCTTACGATAAAGACTCTCCGTGGTTTTACTGCGACTGGGGAGCAAGAAGCTCTTATAACTCAACTGCCTGGCTAAAACCGGAAGAAGTTGCCGACATTGTAAATGTGTTGATGCTTGCACAAAAAGATTCATCAACTGTTAACCATCTTTACCAAACCGATAAACCAAACCCTGCGGGAACAGACACTTGGGATGCAGGCAGAGTAAGGTCGGAACTGTCTTCAAGAGGCGGCACGCCGTACAATAGCGTGAGTAATATTTCCGTTTCCGTTGACTTTAATTCCGGAAACACAACCCAGGTGACTGTAACGGGCGACGCCGGCACAAATACTTTCTCAGGAAGTGATTTCAAAAACTATTTTAACCTTCGCGCCCCTTCCAATATACAGATTGTCGGTCCGTTGTATAATGTAGAAAGATGATGTCAGATATATTTGTTGCCAACAATAATAGTAATAGTAAGGAAAATCAACAAGTTACAAATGACGTGGCTGAAAATGATACAGGGGAAAACCCCCCAAGCTATGCTTCACAATTAGAAAAACAGGGCAGCGGGAGTATGGTTCATTTATTTACATCTTATTGCGAGAAACCCGATGATATCACTTTTGAAAACCAGGATGAAAACGAAAAAGTGCTTCTTTTTATAAGAAAAGACCTTATTACCAACATACCTTGGATTATTGCCGGAATTTTACTTATCGCAATTCCCATAATTGTTATGCCCGTTCTTTCTCTTTTTCATATCCCAACCTCGTTACTTCCTTCAAACTACAGCCTGGTACTAACAGTTTTTTATTATCTTTTTGTTACAACCTTTTTGTTCATAAATTTTATTACCTGGTATTTTAATATAGATATTGTTACGGAAAAAAGAGTTATAGATATAGATTTTGAGGGGATTGTTTATAAAAATATTGCCGCCACAAAGCTTTCCCTTGTTCAAGATGTTAGCTATACACAAATCGGGGTTGTAAGAACACTTTTTGATTATGGAGACGTGCTTGTTCAAACAGCAGGAACTATAGATAATTTTACTTTCGAGGCAGTACCAAGACCGGAAGATGCGGTACATGTAGTTGAAAATTTAATCGGAAAAGGACATGAACAACTTTAATTTTATTAATTTGCCGAATGCAGTAAATTTTACACAATTAGGTCTTGTGTTTAAAGTTTTTTTCTTACTGGCGGTTGCTTTTGCAATCGTATTTTTACTTGTTGTTATAAAACAAATCTTTTCAATGGATCATGTTGTCCATGATTCAAACGATTCTTTATTTATTAAAACCTTTACGTTTATCCTATTATTTGTTGCAGTTTCGCTTTTCTTGATTTCTCTTGTTATACTATAAGCAAGGAATATGGCAGATTCTAATGTTACATTCGCAAAAGTTGTCGCTAATCCAAATACATTAAGCTGGTCACAAGCTTATAACGCCGGCAAATTGTTTGCGGTAATTTCATTAACTGTTGAAAAGGAAGAGGAAAAAGATTACCTCAATGTCTTAGGTAAGGAAATTTTAGATACGCTTGAGCAGGAATTCTTTTCACTTGAAACAAAAAATTTAGAATCTATAAAACAAGCGGTAACAGTAACGAGCGAAAAAATTCCCACAGATGTTGACTGCTCATTTGTAGTAGCAACTTATGTCGGCAATGTTTTATATTTGTATATCTTGGGCGGTGGAAAAATTTCTTTAAAACGCGGAGAAAAATTAGGGACACTTCTGGTATCCGAAGAAAGTGATGCAAAATCATTAAGAAATGCATCCGGATATTTGCAAAATGGGGATATAATCGTACTTCAAACCAAACAGTTTGAAAAAGTAGTCTCCACTCAAATGCTTTCCGAATTTATAAGCGATACTCCCCCGGCAGACATTGCCGAACATCTTGCTCCCCTTGTCCACGAAAAAGACGAAGCCGGTGCTGCCGGTATAATCTTAAAATACCAATCAGACGAAGAAATAAAAGAGGAAAAACTTGGGGAAGAAAGTAATCAAGAAGAAACACTAAAAAATGAGGTAAAAGATGAGGTTGCAGAAGAAGAAAAGCCGTCTTCACCATTTTATTCATCGAGTATTCAGGAAGAAAAACTTTCCCGAAATAAAATTCCTTTAATTGGAAATTTCTTCATGCTTTTTAAGAGTGGCAGACGCGGAGAGTTAAACCACCCCAGAAAAGTTATATTAACTATCCTTATTTTAATTTTAATAGTTTTTATAGGAAGTATAATTTTTGCCGTTAAAAAACAGCAGGACTCAAAAACTACGGCAATTTTTGACTCGGTCTATCCTCAGGCTTCAAAAAAATATGAAGAGGGAAAAAGCCTTCTTGGTCTTAATGAAGGTTTAGCACAGGATAGTTTTGATCAAGCTAAACAACTGCTTGACGCAAATATCAATAAGTTGCCTAAAGGGTCAAGTGGGGAGATAAAATTGCAGGATTTACTTAACCAAGTAAACCAACAGTTAAGTAGTGCTCCAAAACCAAATTCCGTATCGGCAAAAGCCGTTGATTCAACAAGCAGTAATTTACTAAATGCGGAAATTAAAAACAGCGGACTTTACTTTACGATAGACAGTAGTAATATCTATATGCTTACAAGCGGCGCAATTTATACTCTTAAATTAGATGGAACAGGCAAGAATTCTATTGTCACAAACAGTAACGACTGGACCTCTCCCGCAGGATTTTCAAATTACTACGGCAATCTATATGTTTTAGATAAAAAACAAAATCAAATCTTAAAATTTGTAGAATCAAATTCAAGCTATTCTAAATCTAATTACTTTTCCGATACAACCGGCATAGATTTTTCAAAAGCAATTTCTATGACAATTGATAGTTCCGTTTATGTACTAACAACCGATGGAAAAATACAAAAGTTTAATAAAGGTGAATCCGTTAGTTTTAATATAACCGGTCTTGATAAAGAATTTAGTAACCCAACGAGAATATTTACAACCACCAACGATAACTATGTTTACATTCTTGATAACGGCAACTCAAGAATTGTAGTCTTAGATAAAAACGGAAAATATAAAGCACAATATTCGGTTAGTCAAATAAAAGCAGCCAAAGATTTTGATGTTGACGAGACAAACAATAAAGCTTATATCCTCTCCGGCGGAAAGGTATACGAAATAAGCTTAAAATAAATTAGTTTTATAGATAATAAATTGCCCGTCCCCATAAACTCTTGTCATCCCCTTCTTGGTTAAATCTTCCGACAAAACATGATAATCAATATCTTTATAGATGAACTTTTCAAAAAAATTATTAATCTTATCTATTACGGTGTTTTTAGTTATTATGGTGTACCTTGGGAGAAGTAAGTACGAAATATGATATTTTTTTATTTGGCTAATAAAAAACTTATCGTTGGAAAGCATTTTTAAATAATCCGTAAAAGCATAGTTGGACTCATTGGGAAAATATCCGCTTCTTCTCCAAGAAGGCATTCTTCCGTCTATAAAAACTTTTTCTTTGGGCAACTTCCAGATTAAATACCCGCCAAAATCATAAGTTGTAAATATGTTGCCATTTATTTTTTGACTTTTAAGATAAAAAACCGCGTTTTGAGGATACGAATTGCGGTTATCCGAGGTTGTTAAAACGTTATAAAATTTAAAGACGGAAAAAATCAGCAAGAAAATTACTACAAAATTTCTCGCCATTTTAAGACGAGCTAAGCTATCTTTGTTTTTTCTAACCTCCTTAAAAAATAAATAAAGAGTTTCGCTCACTAAAAGAACTGCACTAATTACCCAAAGCATAACGTGTCTTGTACTTGATATTGCCATCAGCAGTAAAAATGCAAAAATTCCTAAAGTTACGAGGTTTAGTTTTTTTCTATAAATATAAATTGAAAAAAGTGAAAGGGAAAGCATTATCCCTAAAGCTAAATCGAAATCGAAAAATATTGGAAACCATTCTTTAATATAAATGTGTAAATTATTATCGGTAATTTGCATCCAAATCTCGTGCCAAATTCTTGTCCCGTACGGATTGATAAATGTTGCCAGTAATGAGAGGATAAAAATAATTAAATTATCAAACGAAATTTTTTTATTTTTTATTGAATTTAGAACAAAATACAAAAGCAATATCACTATTCCAACGGCAAACCCGCCATGTAAATTGACCCATGGTAAAAAAATTAAGGGTACAAAATATTTAAATTTCGACCATGCATTCTTATCTAAAATTATCCTTAAAAGAATTGCCAAAAAAAGCCAGGTTACTTCTTGTGTCCTTACTCCTGTAAAATCCAGCATTATCAGCCCTGTTAAAAGCAGCGGAATGGGTGTAAAGTTATTAAATTTATTGGTTGAAATTACGAAGAAGATTCCTGCAAAAATAACCGCATAAAAAAACGCTAAACCAAACATTCCGAAACTATTAAAAACCGAGTACATTATTACATTTTGCATCCACTCGTGGTCAATAAAAGCGTAGCTTGACATTGTATAAGAAAAGGGGTCGGTTGCCGGAATTCCGCTTTGTAAAATCAACTGCCCTTCTCTTAAATGCCAACCAAGATCGGGGTCGATAATTACCACACCTCTAAAAAAAACAGTTGCCGCGAAGATTAATAAGATTAAAAAATTAAGATATTTGCTGAATCTATTCATCAAATTTACATTTTACAATTTATAAAGTATCATGAAGTTATGAAAATTACCAACCGAAAAGCGTTTTTTGACTATCAATTGCAAGACCGGTTTGAAGCCGGAATTAATTTATTTGGACACGAAGTAAAATCCGTAAGACTTGGCAAGGCGGATTTAAACGGAAGCTTTGTCCGTGTTATCGGAAGCGAAGCATATTTGGTAAATGCCAAGATTTTTGCCTACCAGCCCGGACAAATAGAAGGATATGACGATAGGCGGACCAGAAAATTACTGCTTCATAAGAAAGAAATAATTGCTTTAAAAACAAAAACCGACGGCGCAAACCTTTCGGTTGTGCCGGTGTCTTTATATCTTAAACACGGATTTGTAAAACTTGAGCTTGCGCTTGGGAAGGGCAAGAAAAAATACGAAAAGCGGGAAAGCATTAAAAAACGGGACATAAAACGCCGACTAGACCAGGAATTATCTTGAGGCTAATTTGAGGCTAGAAAACTTGACAATAAAGCGTATTATAAGCTATAATACTTGTTACGGGGATGCAATTGCATCGACAAGATTCGCACTTTAAAAAACGCAAGCCGTCTTTGATTAATAGACGCTAAAGAATAATCAAACAATAAATGCTAAAAATAGCATTTCAGCCTTAAAGGCGGAAAGAGACGCAATTCTCGCCGAACTTTATGGTTCTCGACCTGCTTTAGCACTAGCTGCTTAAGTAAGCTTTGAGATGTCCTTTATTTTCTCGCTTAGGTGGAAAATTTTGGGCATAAACTTAGCCTAAGAATTAATAAGGAATTTGATTGAGTCCTTATCGAATTTATAATCTTGGCAGTATTTATTCCCTTCTACTGGAAAAAAATATTGCGACTTTTAAAAGTAGAATAAGCTTGTAGATTTTTTTACATTACATTCTTGGACTCGGGATCACTTCCCGACATCTCCACAAATTAAAGGATTAGGTTGATAATACAATCTAATCCTTTTTTATTTAAGCGCCTGTATGAGGTCTTGCTGGCTGCAAATAAGGTGAACTAGAATTTAGATAAACAAATTCATTTCTCGCTTTACCAGAGATTTTATCAGTAAAATAAGTTTGAGAAAGAGGTTTAGGCGAAACTCTTGCATAGACAGTACTCTTACCCTTCTCTTTTTCATAATCACTTAATTCTGTCATAGAGAGAACACCTTTCAAGGCTCCGCCCTTAAACACAGTGTATGTATGTTCTGATGCATTAAGAATATGACCAGGCTTAACATCTCTATCAATTGCATAAATCTCATCTTGTCTAATAATAACCTCGTCTTCCCCTATCCAAGGTATTCTATAAACACTTGGTGGAAACTTATCTGGTATTCCTAAATTTATTTTTTCTCTTGTTGCACCATCAACTTGAACTCCTGTAAATTCTTGAAGTGCTCCCCAAATTTCTTCTCTTTGCTCAGGTGTTGATACTGCAGGGTCAAAATGAAAACCAGTGCTCTGCTCAATGCGTCTTGCAACTTCTTGTCTAATAGGTAAGTTGCCGTGGGCAAACTCTGACTCTACGCCTCGTGGATGCAGCTCTCCTCTTAATATAGCGTGTGCCCCAGTATTGCTGGTTACAAAATCAAGGTATTTATTTAAATTTTGTCCAAATGTCGTCTCGCTTAACTGACCTACTGTTGTTCTAAGTTGAGCAAGGTCAAAATCACCACTTTCAATTTGCTTCATAAACTCTGGGAGAGGAAGATATTGTGGTATTTCTTGTCCATCGGTCATAATACTACGAGTATAAATAAATTAACTATCTTTATCAACAGTTCCAACACCACCCTGTGATAACAACTTAAATAACTTAAAGCGAAGCTAGGCTTCTTCTCTACAATATTGGATACCACTTAAAAACATAGTCTTCTATTTGATTCCAATTTATTTGGATTGTGTCCACAAATTAAAGGATTAGGTTGATAATACAATCTAATCCTTTTTTATTTGGCAAAAGGCAGTATTGATACATTGACAAGTACTTCAATTAGTTGTAATATATCAAGTATGACAACTAACAACATCCAAAGAGTAACTCTTTTTATTAATTCCTCAATCGCAAAGCAGGCTAAGGCTCAAGCAATCATTGAAGACTTGACGCTTACCGGCCTTGTAGAAAAAGCATTAATTCAGTATTTACCAAAAGAAACAATTATCAAAAAAGTTGATATAAGAGAGGATGTGAAAAAGAATGGCAGAATTAGTAAAAGAGACAGTAAACACACAGAATAATACTCCAGTTGCGGTTTCAACGAGTAGTGAACAAGCAACAAGCTATCAAACAATAGAATATTTAATTTATTTTATATTTGGTGCATTAGAAATACTATTAATTTTTAGGTTAATATTAAGACTAACAGGAGCCAATGGATATAGCGTTTTTGTAGGTTTTATTTATGGTATTACGAGTATTTTTGTAGTTCCCTTTCAGGGAATATTTCAACAAGCCACAGGACAAGGTGCGGTCACAACAGCAGTCTTAGAGCCAGCGACAATAGTTGCAGTAGTTGTATATGCAGTATTAGCAGTAGGGATTGTAAAGTTATTAAGAATACTTTCAGGTAAAAAACAACAGGCTTAAGTAGCTTGTTGTTTTTAAAATTAGGTTTTAGAAAGGATGTGAAAAGAATATGAGTATAATTTATTGGTTAATTTTTGGATTAATTACTGGAACCATAGCAAATTTTATTTCTCCTGGATTTAGAGGTGGAATAATAGGGTCAATTATATTGGGCGTGATAGGTGCTGTAGTTGGTGGATATTTAGGAGAAATGTTTTTAAATGTTGGAGTAACGGGGTTTAATTTAGTTTCCTTTGCGGTTGCAATTGGCGGAGCATTAATTGTTCTTTTTGTTAGCAGATTAATTTAAATTAAGTTCAAATAACACCTTGTGATATCTCCTAAAATTATTTAAAGCGAAGCTAGGCTTCTTCTCTGCAATATTGGATACCACTTAAAAACATAGTCTTCTATTTGATTCCAATTTATTTGGATTGTGTCCACATAAAACCACCTTTTTGAAGGTGGTTTTTTATTAATCTCTTGCAAAAGTTATTCCTATTACTTTTCTCGCCCCTTCCCTTTTTAAGACATTTGCCGCTTCGTTTAAAGTTGATCCTGTTGTAATAACATCGTCCACCAGAAATATATTTTTATTTGCTATTGAAAATTTACTGTCTGATATTTTGAATGCTCCTTTAATATTTAATTTTCTGTCGATATTGCCCTTTCCAACTTGTGTTTTTGTATCTTTTATTCGTATAAGTAAATTCCCCGCTGGCATTTTAAATACTTTTGATAAGTTTTTTGCCAAAATTTCCGCTTGGTTATAACCCCGCGTTCTATGCTTTGATGGAAAAAGCGGAATGGGAACAAAAGTCCAGTTACCGTTTGAAATTAATTTTTGAAAATATTCATTTTAAATAAGGCTTTCGTAAAAAAGGTCTGTCAATAAGAATTGAAAATCTGTAAAGTATGGGTTGTATTTAAAACTGGATACTAATTTTTTAGTGGTCTTATTGTAAGAAACGGCGGAAAAACACCCGTCTATTGCATATTTAGATTTGCAAACCGGATGAGTTAAATTATTAAATGTTGGCTTATTATAGACAAGGCACAAGTTTTTTACATCAAATGAAAGGGTTACGAAACAATTTCCACAAAGATAACTTCCCGCTCTTTTGCAAACAACACATCTTTTAGGAAAAACGAAATCCAAAAAATTCATGGTTTACGCACTTAACTTTTTGCTTTATACTTATATCTTACAATATGGCTAAAATTTTTATATTTCGTCATGGTCAAACAGTTGATAATTTTAACCACACCTTCTCGGGGTTTAGACAGTCGGATTTAACCGAAAGCGGTATTGAAGAAGCAAAAAAAATCGGTGAAGAATTAAAAGACCAAAAAGTTACTAGAGCATATCAGTCAGACTTAATCCGTTCGCAACACACCTTAAGCCTGGTGTTAGAAAAATATCACCCCAACACTCCCATATTTACAGACCCAAGAATTAAGGAGCGTGACTATGGTGATTTAACCGGGAAGAATAAAGACGAGATTGAAAAAGAAAACCCACAGCAGTATAAATTGTGGCATCGCTCCTACGATGTTCCACCCCCAAATGGAGAAAGCATTCAAATGGTGGAAAAAAGGGTAATGTCTTTTTTAGACGAACTGTTGCCAAGTATAAAACCTGATGAGATAATATTTATCTCGGCACACGGCAATTCAATTAGACCAATGCGCAAACACTTTGAGCATCTTTCTAACGAAGATATGTCTACTTACGAAAATATCCGCGGCAAAATCTACGAATACGAAATATAAAGGACAAAATAAATTGTTTCAAAAATTATTAAAGATGAATAAATTATAACAAGCTTCAAATATCTATTTCGTCTGAAACTGTTACAAATTAGAAACGCACCTAAACCCTACATCATCAATATTTTCCCTGTTTGCAGGCGGACTCATATGAACCGTAAATGCCCCGTCATCATCAAAATGTCTCCAGTTTCCGCCACGAATAAAGGCATACAGCGCTGTGCTGGCATCATTTGGATCGCTGTAATGATATACACGGCCAACACCATTATTTGAATTCCATGCAGGGTTCGACGGACGAATTTGGTCGTATCCTAAATTTGTACCCGAACCGTTATTCGTAAGCACACTAGACATGGCACCGGGAGCAAATTCGCTTCGTATAACCCAACCAATATCCGTTACTCCGTTGGTCGCAGATTCAGGTTCGTTTTTTCTCATTACCTGGGCATCAACCCACTGCCATACATTTCCTGCAAAATCCCAAATAACATTGCCGTTATTTAAAGTGAGTGTTCTTTTTTGCGAATTTTTTCCGCCGCATGTATTAGAACCGTCTGTTGTTGTCCCAAAACAAGGCTTACCATCATCGGTTGCTATGAGTGCTCCTATTCCGCCGGCGCTTGCACCCGGTTCATTAAGATTATCGTTGTGACCATTTGCCAATATCTTTCCTTTTGTTCCCGGCAAAAAACCACAGTTAGTACCGTTTTTGTCGCACCAATTTGCCTTAACTTGCTCAACATTTCGCGCAATAGTCATCCATTCATTATTATTAATCAGATGCCAACCGCGGCTTTCACAATACGTCTTTGCATTATTAGATGTGTTGTCCGACATGGCGATATAAGTTATCGGAAAACCACTTTTTATTGAAACAATTTCCCGCTTATTTTCCGGCATGCACGCACAATTTTTTCCATTATTTTTATAAACCCCACCATACCCTCCATCAACACTAAGTCCCGAACAAACATTTCCCGCAGGTGGAGTAAGCCCCAAATTTGGATTTGAAATATCCGCACATTTTGCATCATATTTCATCACACAAAAGTCAGAGGTGCCATATGGCTTATCTCCTGGAACCAAAATAAATCCCTGCGGACAGATTTTAGAAACAACTTTTTTAAGAGTTGGTGTGTTTGATAAATTTACTTTAGAAGATAAATGGTGATTTTCAATAAAGAAAATGCTGACAATAAGAGCGGCTAAAATAGAAACAAAAATTAAACTATAAAATATTTTCCTCATTATCCCCGGGCGGTAGCGGAGGAGGTGAGATTCGAACTCACGCGAGCTTATTCAGCTCAAGGGTTTAGCAAACCCTCGCAATGGACCTAGCTATGCGACTCCTCCTTGAATTACACTCAATTATACCATTTAAAACTTGATATAATCTAGACAAGCTTATGAACCTAAAAATTAATTTGCTTAAAACATTCTTAGTTCCGCTTATTGTAACCTTTGGAATTATTCTTTATGTTATCCTACTTCTTCTTAAATTAAATACTCCAGCTGGAATTATTGGGGTTTTGGCAACTCTTCTTGGAAGTTACCGCTTGTTTTATGAAACAGTAACTTCAATTCTTAAAAAACAATTTGCGCTTGATTATATTGCCATCCTGGCAATTGTAGTTGCACTTATAACACAGGAATATCTGGTATCGACAATTTTAGCTTTAATGATTGCATCGGGTAGGACTTTAGAAGATTATGGCGTGTCCCAAGCGAAAAAATCTTTAACAAAACTTGCCGAAAGAATCCCCGATGAAGTGCTGTATTGGAAAAATAATGAAATTGGAGAAAAAACAAAAATTGAAAAAGTTAAAAAGAGCGAAGAAATCTATGTTAGAAAAGGTGAAGTAATCGGTCTTGATGGAATTCTAATTTCCGACAGCGGACTGACCGATGAATCTTCGCTAACGGGTGAGCCTTACACCATTGAAAAAATAAAAGGCGACCCGATAAGAAGTGGAACTATAAATATTGGAAACCCGATTGTTATTAAAGTAACCAGTGAGCAAAAGAATTCAACTTACAACAAAATCGTTACCATGGTTAAAAATGCACAGGAAGAAAAAACTCCATTTATACGCCTAGCTGATAAATACTCCGGATATTTTACGGTTATAACACTTATAATTACCGCTTTTGCTTATACTTACTCAGGTTTTGATTTAACCCGGGCTCTCTCGGTACTTGCTATCGCTACACCCTGCCCTTTGATTATTGCAACGCCGATAGCACTTTTAGGAGGAGTAAATTTAGCTTCCAAAAAACGTATGATTGTTAAAAAACTTTCGGGACTTGAAGTATTATCCAGAGCAAACGCGATTATTTTTGATAAAACCGGAACCATAACTTTGGGAAGACCCCATGTTACCGAATTTAAAATTATGGATAAATCATTTGGTGAAATAGAACTTTTGGCAATTTCTAAAAGCATCGAAAGAAATTCTTTGCACCCTTTGGCAAAAGCTATTGTTGAGTATGCATCCGCTAAAAAGGCGCACCTTAAAAGTGCAGAAAAAATTGAAGAAAAAATCGGGGTTGGGATAACCGGTACGGTTGATAATAAGCAATTTACTTTATCAAAACTTAATAGTCATAATGGTATGGAAATCGGACTGTTTACCGGCGGTAAACAAATTGCCCAGTTCCATTTTGAAGATGAAATCAAAATTGAATCAAAAACAATCATTAAGGATTTAATTGCCCAGGGATTTGATATTAAAATCTTTACCGGAGATAAAAAACAAGCGGCTGAAAAAGTAATAGAAATGCTGGGGGTAAATATCGATATTATGGCTGAAAGTACCCCGCAAGATAAACAGGAAGGAATAACAAAACTTAAAAAGGCAGGTAAAGTAACCGCTATGGTGGGAGATGGTATTAATGACGCACCTGCTCTTGCAATGGCAGATGTTGGCATGGTGTTTAGTAACGAAGAGCAAACTGCTGCCAGCGAGGCTGCGGACATTGTATTTTTGGGAGGAGATTTTTCGCTTGTATTGGAATGTTTAAATATTGCCAGGCGAACAATTGCAATTGCCAAACAAAGCATATTTGTTGGAATTGGAATTAGTATTGTGGGAATGGGTTTTGCCTCCTTTGGTTTTATTCCACCAATTATGGGAGCATTTTTACAAGAAGCAATCGACGTAGCGGTAATAATTAATGCATTAAGAACCAGTAGGTAAAATTACTTTTTCAGCGTTCCTTCATTTTGTGCGGCTTTTATTTCGTTTACAATTAATTCCATGCTTTTTCTAACATTGGTAAGATCGGCAACATCTGTTGTTGATGTTAAACCTTCTCTAACTTCCTGGTCTGTCATATCAACTGCTTTTCCGTAAAATGTATCATCTGTTTTTTGTCCATTCTCATCGGCCTCCGCAATTAATTTATCTAAATTTTCTTGAACTTTGTTGTTGTAAACAATTTCAAATGCATCCCAAACCAAATCCGTAATTTTAGTTTGATCATCATTTGATAAATTATCGAATTTACCCAACAATTCTAATTTAACCTCGTTTGGAAAAGGCAAATAATTTATCATTGTTTTAGTATTAATTTTAGTTGTCATCCTAAGCTCCTTCCCCACTCAGTAAATTGTGAAACAGCGTTTCTTCCTACGTATTGCGCAATGTTACCAGAATTAATCCTATTGTTTCTAAACCTTGTCCTAAGATAGGCTGCTAGCTCGTTAAAGCTGTTTGCGTGAGCTTGCGGAACCTCAAACGCATCTCTTAATCTTACTAACAACAGTGTATCAGCTGTTGGTGGATTTTGCCCAAAATTTCTCCATATTTTAGCAAAAGCTTCAGCTCTACCGTCTGCATTATCTACGTCTTGATAACCGGTAATCATATTTAAAACCTCCAAAACATTTCTTGGTAGCTGTGAATCTGCCTCTGCCTGAGTAAAACCTTCCGTATTTGCTTGAACGTGGTCTGTATTTTCAAGGCCAGCGCGATTATTAAGCACCCCATCAACTGCTCTTGCTCTAATGCCTTTTCTTTTATCCCACATATCTTTTACAACTTCCAGTTGCTCTCTCTCTTGAGTCAGATCAACTCCGTTTATAAACCTCTCCTGTACCCTAAGAGAATTATCTACTACTGTTGCTTCTTGGTTAACAGACGCTTGTAAAAACCTTAATTGTCCCAAAGCCCATCTTTGAGCATTATCTGCTTCGGTTCCGGTTGCCGCAGGATGTGTGCGAACATATCTTGCTCTTAAGTCGTCTAGGCTCATTAAGGCAATTTGTTCCGTAGATAAACCAAGTCCCCTAAATTCATCAAAATTATTCTCAAAAGGAGCAAGAATAGGATCTGCCCTTTCTGCATCGTTTGCCCTTGCTTGAATAGTTGCTCTTCTTAAAACTTCCCGCATCTGGTTGTTTTCGCTTTCAGGCCAGCCGAAATTAGGATCCATATCGAACAAATTATTTGCATCAGCTAGATTTTGCTCAAGCGTTTGGGTAAACAATAATGCCCCTGGAAGACCAAGGGAATCAACACGCTGAAATGCTTCTTGAAATTTTACAAATTCTTGCCCACCGGCTTTTATTTCTTCTGCCTGAAGTAAATTCCTTGATGCTTCATCAATTACCCCCTGGAGTCTTGTTAATTCTGTTATTCTACTTATTATAAGTTGTGTTTTCCTGTTGTCTTCGTCTGTTTCGGGTTTATGAGCTAAACGAATCTTTGCAGCCTCTGCACTACGGAAATCTCGATATGCATCTGTATCCTCACCAGGATTTGGAATTCTAATATTCCCAAGATCATTAGCAAGACCCTGACTATGAGCTAATATATCGCTATGTAAATCTGTAATTGTTTCTATACCCGTATCTGTTGTAATTGTAATCGTTGTTCCGGTTGCGCTTTGAGCTATTCGCAGCTCTTGTAATGCATGAGCGTAATCCAATCCGCCCCCATTAATTTTTGCAAGTTCCCTCTGTAGGTCCTGACGCGCTTTTTCTATTGTTAGTAATTTCCCCTCATATCCTGTTAAGGCTTCTCTTGATGCAGCAAGAGTTTGTTTTTCGGTAGTCAAACGGCCTTTTTCTTCACTTGCAACTCTTGTTCTTTCCACATGAGCTGACCCTTCGGGTTTTCTTGCATCAATAGCAGTTTGCAACTTTCCTGCTATGTTTTCTTCGGGCCTTACCTTTTCGGAAACTTCCTCAAAATTTCTAAATAAAACTGTTTCCTGCGCTCTTCTGTAAAAATCTCTAAGTTGTGTAGGGGTTGCATCAGGATGATTTCTTAAATAAGCATCTCTTAAACTTTGAAATTCCGCATTTACCCTAGACCCCATAACCGTTCGCGTTTCCTCAAACCGGTTTGCCGTACCTCCGTTAGTTATAAATTGATCGCTAAAGGCATCAAATACTTCACCTGAATTATCTAAATTCCTTAAATACATTTGCCTTAGATATATTATTTTAATCGCATCATTTGCAGCAGGGCTGTCGGTTGATTCTGTTAAGTTTGTCGGGTTAACACCAATTAACCTCTCCATTCTAAGTCTTTCTGCTCCTCTTTGAGACTGCGCTCTAACTTCATTATCTACAACTAACCTTAATCTTGGACCCTCCCGGAATGATCTACCGACCGCTAACCCACCCAAAACAGCACCCGCGCCAACTGCAGCACCGGCAATAGCACCCCCCACTTCTCCTGGTCCCGCACCAAACAAAGCTCCGACCGCTCCGACTACCCCACCTATCGTTCCAACACCAATTGCTCCAGCTCCAACCGGTATACCGGCATGGTTTAAAAAATAATCTAAATTGGAATCGGGATCGTTTGGATCGGGCCTTCCACCCACTTCGTGTCTTCTTTGCGTCCAATCTCGTACTCGGTTATAAGTTGATCTTAACGCTCCTTGATCAACCGGAAGATCAATTGTTCGCTCAAGTCTTGGATCTGTTAGCTCTGTTCTTTTCCCAGGCCTATACATCTCTGCCCTTAACCCATAAGCTGCCAGCGTATCTCTTGCATATCTTTCAGCAACCAGCATTACATTTTGCAAAATCAGAGGATGTTCAGTTATTAAATTTTCTATTTCCCCGAATTTTTTAGCTTCACCAGTTTGTTTGTCGGTAAAAAGCTCCAGCATATACTTGTCTTCCAAATAATCCGCCTGGTCGCTACCTCTTTCTTGCTGCCTTTTCATTTGGTCATACACACCGTCTTTTCTAAGTAGGACAAGTTTTCGGACATAACTTTCTGTAAAATTTCTTAAACCCGTCACTACTTCTGCACTAATCGGAAGTTCGTCTCTTTCAACTTTTCCAGTTAAAACCCTGTCTCTATCTGTTGTTTCTAATCCAGATACTCTAGTTAAAAACTCAGATGCTCTAACCTTAACAGCCGCTCCATTTGCATCTATTGCGGTTTTATCGCTGGTTGGAGAAAAAGGAACAATTCTTTTTGGTGGCTGATTACTTTTTTTATCACCTGCAGCATCTGGCCCACGCGTTGACACATTGTCTATATTGTCTATAGCCATACTATCTTTATTATTAATTGATTTGACAATAAAAATCAACTAATATAAATTTATGAGCGAAACCGGAGCCGAAGCTCCACAACCACAACCAGACACTGCCGCACCAGAATTGCCAGATGATACTGCCCAACCTGATGCAGAAAATCATGAAGCGCCCGTAATAACAGATGAAATAAGAGATACTGCAAAAAAAGACGCAATTAGACTTGGAAAAGTTTTGCTTGCCAGAAAACTAACTAAAGATCCCCCACTCCAAAGAGGAGAAACAGGACATTTACTTAAGGGCTTAATGGGCTTAAAAAATGATACCCTAACTCATTCAAATGGCGAAAAAGTGATGTTAACGAATGCTCAAGATGGAAAAGAAGAACCCGTTGATATAACTACCGACCATTCAGGAGGTGAAAAACCAATTTATGTAACGATCACACTTAATGGAGAACAAAAGGTCGTCAGAGTCTTAAAAATAAGCGGGGTGGTAAATGACAACGGAAAAGCTATGGCAATTCTTGAAAATACACAAGACGAGGATGCTTATGAACTTCCAACCGGTTCAAAACCACAAGGAACTCAAATAGTTCCCTGGGATGATTTAATTGATGCGCAAATTGTTGCCGAACAGCAGGAATTGACAGCAATGTTTACAGGAGATGACGCTCAGTTTATAGATTATTATATTGCCACAATGCAAGATCCTAACAAAGCCCAGGCATTAGCGCAAGAGATGTTTAGTGATGAAAATATCGCTAGAACCCGGGATCTACTTGAACAAGAAGCAAGAGAAGCAAACCTTATTACAAGATCCGATATTGATACTTATCTGGATTCTCAAAAATCATCTATTTCTGCTGATCAAATAGAAGCTGCAAGACAAGCAATGGGCGATGAAGTGATTATTTCAGGTAATACACTTGCCGAAATCGTACTGATGGGAGCAAATCTTACTCCCGATGATATTTCAACAAGAAGCACAGAAATTCCAAATGAATTAAGTCAACTTAGTAAACGATTGGAGACAGCAACGACTGAGGCGCAAAAAGCGCAAATAAGCCAGCAAATATTGTCTTTGCAAAACGAAGCTTCAATGCTTCAAAATTGGGGTACGGTTTTAGAAGCAAACGGTGGACAAAGCGCACATGATTTAATTGCAGATTTTGGCAATAAAATACAAAGCGGTGAAATTCCCGCAGAAACTGCAAAAAAAATTACTGATGCAATTAGAAGCGGAGATGTTAAACCGGTTATTGAAGCAGTTATTGCCGATGCTGAAGAAAAATTAAAAGATGATACCTCCCCGGAGGCGGAGGAAAAACGCAAAAAATTAGATGCGCTGGGTAAATTAAAAAATGGAGCTAAAGGACTAGGTCTTCTGGCACTTCTTGTTGTGGTTGCGACAACACTAGCCTCTGAAAAGATTAAATAGCTTGGCGGAGGAGGAGGGATTCGAACCCTCGATACCCTTGCGGATATACCTGCTTTCCAAGCAAGCGCACTAGTCCACTATGCGACCCCTCCAAGACATTCGTAATTATATCAGTTTTTGTGCTTCTTGGAAGACTTTTTTATCCGATTCATAAGTTAACCTATCTAAAACTTTATCCTTTGGCAACCACTCAACCTCTTCCATTTCCCAGTCGTGTTTTTTTATATCTCCTCGAATAAATTCCATTAAGAAGTAATAAACTGTTTTTTTACGCTTTTCCCCTTCCCATTCATACCAAAATGTCACGGGGGAAAGCTCCTGAATAATTTTTCCTTTAGCGCCTGTTTCCTCTTCCGCCTCTCTAACGGCGGTTTCTTCTTTTCCTTCGTTTTTAATATGATCGCCGATTAATCCTTTTGGAAAAACCCATCCGTGATGCGATGAATGTTTTGCAACAATTATAAAAACTTTTCCATTTTCTTTTTTATAAACTATTCCTCCTGCGGAAAATTCAAATTTCATAAATTAAACCTCAACTTTGGAGAACAAATAACTTCCGATTACCAAAACAACAATGCTTAAAATAAACATTACGCCAATATCTGTAGACAGAGGAAAATGTCCCTGGTTTATTAATGCACCCCTCACCGCATCCACGCCATAAGTTAGGGGATCAACTTCGGTAATTATTTTTAAAAAGTTTGGGAGCCCTGTAAGAGGAAATAAAGCTCCGGACAAAAAGAATGTCGGCTGAACTACAAAATTCATTACCAGCTGAAATCCCTGCATGTCTTCAAAAAGAGAAGCAATAGTTATTCCTAAAGCTGTAAAAAATACCGCAATTAAAAACATTGCTACAAGCGCAAACGGAAACAAAGTCCAGGAATGAACTTTTACTCCGATTAGAAGCGTTAAAATCAAAACTATCAGCCCTTGTAAAAATGCAACTGTTGCTCCCCCCAGTGTTTTTCCCAATACAATTTCAAACCTGGTAACTGGCGCAACTAAAGTTTCCTTTAAAAAACCGAATTGTCTGTCCCAAATAACCTGAATTCCGGCAAAAATTCCCGTAAATAATATTCCCATGGAAACAACACCAGGCGCTAAAAACTCAAAATAATTCCCTTGCCCCGCTTTTTGAAAAACAGGACCCAAACCAAACCCCAGAGCTACTAAAAATAAAAGCGGCTGACCTAAAGAACCGGCAAGTCTTGCACGTGATCTAAAATATCTTAACAATTCTCTTTTCCACAAAATATAAACTGCATTCATATTAATGCCCCCTCCACATTTTTCTATGATTTCTAAGCTGATCTATCCCGTTGGCATCTTCATCTCTAATGTTATTTCCGGTTAATGCCAGAAATGCTGCTTCCAAACTGTCTGTTTTCGTCTGCTCTTTTAACTTCTGCGGGGACTCCTTGGCAATTATTTTTCCATGATCCATTATGGCAATTGTTTTAGAATATTTTTCCGCCTCTTCAATGTAATGTGTTGTAAAAAACACCGTTATATCCTCTTTTTTGTTTAATTTGGCAATATAGTCCCAAATATAATTCCTGGTCTGCGGGTCTAAACCCGAAGTCGGTTCATCTAAAAACAGAATTTTGGGATGATGCAAAAGTCCGCGTGCAATTTCCAAACGCCTTTTCATCCCACCGGAAAATGTTTTAACCAAAGACTTTCTCCTGTCCCAAAGTTCAACGTAATTTAAAAGTTCTTCAATTCTTTTTTCTCTAAGATTCTTACCAACTCCATAAAGAACGGCGTGGAATTCCATGTTTTCTAATGCCGTTAATTCATCATCCAAACTTTGGTCTTGAAATACGATGCCGAAGTTTTTTCTTGCGTTTTCAGGATGTTTAATTACATTAATATTATCTAATAAAATTTCTCCTGCTGTTGGTTTTAAAAGCGTGGTTAGCATTTTTATGGTGGTTGTTTTACCTGCACCATTAGGTCCTAAAAAGGCAAAAATGTCTCCTTTTTCAACTTCAAAAGTAACATCGTCTACCGCTTTAAAATCTTTAAACTTCTTAATAAGATTTTTAACTTCAATTATTTTATCCATAAAAACATTCTATAAAATTACGCAATAATTTTAAAAGGGGCAAAAGACTTAAAATTTTAAGCTCCAACCATGTTGGAGTGAAAAGCGAAAGTCTTATTGCGACGTGCGGAGAGGGTGAGATTCGAACTCACGATAACCTTTCGGCTATAGCGGTTTTCGAAACCGCCGCACTAGTCCACTATGCGACCCCTCCGGGTTTACCAAGGAGAATAGTCCTCTTGTAGGAAGACCCCTCCGGGTCTTTATATTTTAACAGACAAACGGTTAAAATAAAATTTGCTATTATCAACTTATGGGATTAAAGAAAATCTTATTAGTTTGTGCCTATTTTTTTTGTTTCCTGTTTATTTTTATTGCTTTCTTCCATCCCGCATCGCTTAATCTTGACCTGGGAAGACATCTTTTGTTTGGTAAGTACATGGTACAAACACACGAGATTATAAAAACCAATTTAATCTCTTATACAAACACCAATTATCATTATGTAAATTCCCATTGGCTTTCGGAAATCATATTATATTTAATTGTAAACTTTACGGGGTTTAATGGCTTAGTTATTTTTATTGAAATAATATCACTGCTTACTTTTTTAAGCTTAATTATTTATTCCATTAAAAGATTCCATCCAATTTCTATATTATTAACTTCACTTATAATTTTAAATTTAGTCTTCTTGAGAAACGAAATACGTCCGGAAATCTTCAGCTATTTTTTACTCACTTTGTTTTTGCTTATTCTTTATAAATTTAAAGAGAAAAAGACCTTACTAATATATCTATTAATCCCAATGGAAGCCTTATGGGTAAACCTGCATATCTTTTTTGTCCTAGGACTTGTTTTAATTTTTATTTTTGCTATTGATGAATTTTTTTCAGGCAAAACCATCCGTTCACAAAAATTTAAAACTTTATCAAAAGTTTTTCTCTTATCAATAATAGCTACTTTTTTAAACCCAAATTTTATTAATGGCGCACTATTCCCGTTAAGTTTTAACCTTGGATATTCCGTGTCAATTGCCGAAAACCAAAATATAATTTACATGATTAGAAACGGTATGTATTACCAACCGTTTTTAACTGCAATTTGTTATGGAATTTTTATGTTTTTGTTGGGCTTACGCTACCGGAAAAAATTATTTTTATCCGATTTTTTATTGATTTTTACTTTTACATTCGGCGTGGTTTACGCAAACCGGAACATTGCCTTTTTTGCATATGCAATTTTTATTCCATCGGTAAAAATTTTAAGCTTGGTTATAAATAATCTGTTAATTTTTGCAAAAAAAACATTATCCAATAAAAGGATTGTTAATTTTGAAAATCTTATCTTATTTTTTATCTGTATGTGCTTGGTTCTTTTTCTTTTTAAACACGTTTCCCAACAAATGTTAGGCCTTGGCGCAAATAATCCCGGCAAAAACTCCATTACTTTTTATTTGGATAATAAACTGCATGGACCAATTTATAATAATTTTGACAGCGGACAATATTTGGCGTACTCTTTGTTCCCCAAAGAAAAAGTATTTATTGACGCCCGTCCGGAAGCTTACCCAAAAGAATTCGGTCTTAATGTTTATTACCCGGCTACTCAAAACCCCAACTTATTAAAACCGATTTTTATAAAATACAAAGTTAATATTATTTTTGTGTTCTATACTTATGAATCTTCAAAGAATATTCAATTTTACTTAAATAGTTCAGACTTCAAGCCTATTTATTTGGATGACTTTTCATTAATTTTAATTAAAAATAATAACGAGAATAAAAAGTTAATTAGTAAATATTTAATTGACAAAAACACGTTTAAAATCGGTACAAATTTAGATAC
This sequence comes from bacterium, assembly GCA_021780675.1. Taxonomy (GTDB): domain Bacteria; phylum Patescibacteriota; class Microgenomatia; order Levybacterales; family UBA12049; genus DAHWUP01. The sequence continues at coordinate 53,033 of JAJXYH010000004.1, read as the reverse complement.
AAACTCGCTAATTAATTATTTATATTTTTTTGACCGGGCAAATTGGGTAAATTTAGAAAAACAAGTCTACTTTATATTACACAAAAATGACCCGAACGATTGCACGATAAAAAATTATGGATATATTTACCAGAATTTCTATAATCAGTTGAAAAATATTAAAGTTTCCGGTGGGAATTGTAATTGATTTTGCGTGCCCGAGAGGAATCGAACCTCCAACCGCCTGGACCGCAACCAGGTGTTCTATCCGTTGAACTACGGGCACAAAGATACTCGTATTTTACTTTATATAATAGTTTGGGGCAAATTGTTAACTTTCCAGGGGAAAATTTCTGGCAAGCCAATCGGCTGACCTTTCCATAAAAGTTAATTTAACGTACTCCCTAAAGGGAATATAGTCAATCAATGCTTTTTTAATTTTTTCTTTATTTTCCACATTGAAAGTTAAAACTAACTCACCGGGGAAAAAGGCTTCGGTTCTTATATGCAATGTTTCCGTGTCTTCGCGTTTTAAAAAATAGAAATCATAAAACTCCTGCCAAATAAAAAACCTGTCTTCAATTTGAATGCCTTGAGTAGATATGCGGTATTTGAAAGTTTTGGGAGGAACGCTCGCAAGAGCAAAGGTTACAAACAAAAGCGAGGCCGCCACAAACATTAGTAAATATTCTGAGAATAAAAATAGAATGGTTTCAACCAGAAGAGTAATTAAAAGTGCTGTTAAATAATATTGTTTTGTTCTTTTTTTAAATGGTCTTCCAGGTGACTCCCATTCTAGAAGCGTAGTATCTTGAGCTTCATTAATTTCTTCTTTTGGGGCTGAATCCTTTTTACTTGGCATAAATTTAATGTAGTAGATAAGAAACTAATAGTCAAGTAAATACTGGCATAAACCATCAAGTTAAATTATAATTAGCATTACGGAGAGGTCGTACCATGCATTTCATGCAGGTACTAATCTCCTCGATACACTTGGAGAGGTCGCATAGTGGACTAGTGCGGCGGTCTTGAAAACCGCTAAGAGTGCAAGCTCTTCGCGAGTTCGAATCTCGCCCTCTCCGCTAATTTAAGCCTTATCTTTTATTTGTTAAATTTAATAAGTTGCTTAAATTATGCAGAATATCCGCAGAAATTCTGCAATATAATAATTTTTTAAACCTATTTGACAGAGTATTTAAATCCTGCCTTATACTATTTGGGAAAGGAATTATCCCGCGCATGCATATAAAATAATTTATACTACTCTTCATCTTAAACTTGACAAGCAAATAAAAATCATACAAACTGTAATTAATATGAGGTTTGCTGCCAAGGTCTTAGGTTTGTTTTTTGCCTTTATTTTATTGGTTTTTATTATCAGCCCCCACAAGTCGTTTGCTCAGAGCTCTTCCACTCAACTTAAGCAAACGCTTTCATCCAATATGGATCCTAATGTTCCGGTCAATTTACATACCTGGACTCAAAATGTAATGATTGAAACCATGTCTTCTATGATTTGCCAACTTACAGGCATTGATCCTATAAATTCAAAACAATCATGTCTCGGAATAGATAAAAATACCGGAAGAATCGGCTTTGTTAAAGAAAGTGGTGGAGGAGCAATAGGCATGATGGGAAATTTACTTACCGCAACTTATTTAATACCCGTACATACTTCCGATTATATTGCCTATGCTGCAAATAATTTCGGTATTGTAAAAACTGCAAATGCAGCGGACAATAGTATTGGTTTTGTAGGACTATCACCTGTTCTTGGTTTGTTTACAATTTTTAGAAATCTTGCATACCTTCTAATGATGGTGATTTTTATAATTGTAGGGATTGCAATAATGCTACGCTTAAGAATTGACCCCCGAACTGTTATGACAATCCAAAACCAAATTCCAAAACTTATTATCGGGCTTGTAATGATCACTTTTTCCTATGCAATTGCCGGACTTTTAATAGATGCCATGTGGGTTACTAATTTTTTGGTAATTGATACGCTAACTCCTAATGCACAACACGTAGATATATCTAAGTGGGCAACGGAGTCAAGTATTGGATTTACTAATGATATGTTTGGCGGAAAAGATGGTGGAATTTTAGGTCTTTCTGCCTCAGCTGCTTCGAGTGTTGGAAGCCTAGTACATAATGTTCTGGCATCCAACCAAGTTTCTGGAGCAATGACCGATAATAATTCTAGTCAGGGATGCTTTTTCTTAGGCTGTTGGGTTAATACGATTATGGATGCTTTCTGGCATTTAATTGCAAGTCTTATTGGTTTTATTGCCGGGATTATTGTATTTCTTATTTTTGTAATTGCCGTTATTGTTGCCCTGTTTAGGCTTTGGTTTGCGCTTCTTAAATGTTTTATCAATGTTTTGCTTGGAACAATCTTGGCTCCTTTATGGATTCTGGGTGGTCTTATACCCGGGGCTAGTGGGAGCTTAGGTTTTACCTCCTGGATAAAAAATATGGCCGGGAATCTTGCGCCATTTCCTGCAACCTTATTTGTATTTATTGTCGCAAGAACTATCATGGACGCGCTGTCGCAGTCAAATGCCGGTACAATGTTTAACCCCCCCATAATTGGAAATGTAACAGGTGGAGGGAATCAGACAATGTATGGAGCTTTAATTGCAGTTGGTTTTATTCTCGCATCACCCAGCATTGTCGAAAAGGTTAGAAAAACCTTTGGCGCAGGAGGTAGTGGGCTTAGTATGGGCGGCGTTGGCACAGGACAAGCAGCTGTTGCAGGATTTGCCGGGGGTGTTGCATCCAGAATGTACTATAGAGATCCAAGAACAAATCAAATGAGAGGTTTTGTTGGAAGCAGGCTACAAAGATATACAGCCGGAAACTATAATGAGTCATCTAAAACAGTCCAAAGGAATGCACTGCAAAGAGCAACCGGTTTTGTAGCCAGAACTCCGTCCTCGCAAGAAGTCGCAACAGCTTCCGGCAGACATGACCAATTAAAAGCGGTGCATGAAGAAATTACTGGAAAAAAACCTAATGAATCTAATATTACAGGGGGAACAGACACGGGCGGGACGGGGCTAGTTGATCGAAATGGAAAACCGATAATTAGATCTTAAATAATTACTTCCCTGTCATAAGACCGCTCATTATTATTCTCATCATACTCCAAAAACCTTTAAGTGTTCCTTTACCTGCCTCCATTACAAAATCTTCTATATTTAATACCCTAAGAGTAGAATTACTAAGTTTTCGCATCTCATCAATTTCCGCTTTATCGGCAATGCCTTTTCTTCTTAAGAAGTCGTACACCTTTTCTACCATATCATAGCCATACCTTGTTTCTTCACTGGCCCTGCTTCTATGTGAATGTACTTCTTCTGCGATTAAGTACTGTAATATACTTTTCCAAAGCACTTCCCTAACAGCTTTCGATTGTACTTTTTCCATATCCATCTGGAAATTATCGTGATCAGGAGCAATTGTCCAAATATTAGTTCTTACGCCCCGTGTTAAAGACTCTCCTGGCTTAAGCCTTGCTTCCCTCTCACTAATATCGTTTTGGATCATTTTTAAAATATCGGGTCCAAACATCGCTGCAATAAGTGGCATTTCTTTTATTTCATCGTTTCCATCCACATCTTTTTCCATAACTCTTATAGATTTGTTGTAGTTTATCCCATCCCATGTGCAATACGCGTACCTGATAGCCTTTTGAATACCATCAATTATTTTATCCGCTTTTTCATGGTCGATTATCGGCCTTCCAAAAGTATCATATGTAATCATATCTTCGATATTAAAGTCTGTATGGTTAATTATAAAATCGTAGATCTTAAATGAGTTCATCACATGATTACTAACAAAAAAGCTTCCTGTATCTTTTCCAAAAGCAAGATTTGTTTTTGCATCTGTGGTTTTAAACGGATTATCTGCGTTAAATTCCATTCCTTGTCCTCCCTGAATTGCCTCTATAATATTTCTGCCATGGATATCGGAAATCCCCTCAAACATCGTAAGTCCTGCTCTTTTAATTCCTGCCAGATTAAACTTATTCCCAAATACACCCAGTCTTTTATCTTCCAGCTGCTTAAGTCTGTATGGAAGTAAATTTTGCGGTTTACTCCATGCATCAAATGCAGCGGCTCCCGTATCGTTTCTTGCGCCAATTCCCGTCCATCTGGCCATTGAATACGCCCATGACTCTGCATATTTTGCTTCCGAATAAGTAAGTCCTGTTACCTGCATTATTGATTGCCTAATTCTTTCCCGAATTTCACCTTCTTGTCTTTCCTCTTTTCTGGCCAAATTAAATGGATTCATATAATCCGTAAATCGTTTGATTTGGGCTTTAGTATCTAACTTAACTTTCCCATCGCTATCGTATTCAACTGAAGTTTTTTCCCCATCGGGGATATTTTCCGCTGCTTCTGTGTCTTTTAAATCCTGATTTGCTTCACCCTTTTTCTTAGGTTTATTTGCGCCATTTTCATCAACTGCAAGTCTTAAAGTTTTTGAATCATAATCATCGTATCCTTCCATAAAAAGAGCTAAATTCTGAATTTTTTTACCTTCCTCCACCTCAAATATTTTTTTAAGCATCTCAATATCACGTATGTGGTAATAGGCAAGGAGTGCTCTTCTTACCCCTTCTCCAACACTTGAATCTTTTTCAACCAGATTTTTAATCCTGTTTTTATCAAACTCTGCAACATTGCCGGATTCATCTCTTAGCTGTTGAATTCTATTTTTATCAACAGAATTAAGTGTTAAAATATCCTGAAAGTTGCTGCCTCTTAAAAACGGGTTAGCAAAATATATTTGTTGCAAGAGTTTTGGAAGTTCTGCTTCATTAGGCATCATCGACTTATACTTAACATCATTATTTCTGGAATTTCCAAAAAGAAATGCTTCGTTTATAAGCTGATCTTTAAGTTTTTCAAGATCATCACTTTTATGGTAAGAAATATTTCCATCATTACCCTTTACTTCGTGTAAAAAGTATTTACCGGTAAAAATCATATCGTAAAGGGTAATTTTGGCATAACCAACAGTTATGTTAACGTCGGAAAAAAAGCTGGTCTCAGTAACCGAATTAAAATCATGAAGCCACATCATCCTATCTCTTACCCAGGCTAAAAAATTTTCTTTATTAATATTTCCCTCTTTATCTATTAATGCCTGATCTCCATCTTCTTTCCACTGCGCTTCTGCCGAATTCATTATTTTCCCGACCAAGTCTTCAAATGATCTTGGCAGCCTATCGGATTCTTGACTTTCCAAAAATTTTCTTTGGGATTTTTTTTGCTCTTCTCTAATTCTCTCTCCGGAGCCTTCTCCCGCTAACTCTTCAAGTCTTGCAACAGAATTATTTGACGACGCTAACGCATCTCCGCTTATTTCTGGACTTAAATTTGGCTCTGGTTGTTCTGGTGTTCCTCCGTCCGGCATAATACCTCCTCTTCCTTCAAGACTAAAGGAATTAGCCTGGTTTGTCAATTCATCTCCGCGTTCTTTCATATGCCAAAATTTTAAATCCGCGGGAATTTTTTAGCTTGATATTTGTATTACAAAAAAATTACAATATCTTTATGGAAACAGAACATTTCGAAAGTTTATACCCGCAAAATTCAAGATTTGAAGAAATTGAAAAAATTCTCAAATTTATAAAAGAGGGCAATTCCTGTCAAGTCGTATCTATTCCGGGTGTTGGCAGATCTAATCTTTTGGGGCTCCTTTCTTACAATAAAAAAGTAAGACTTATTCATCTTGGGGAAAATCAGAAAAATTTTCATTTTGTCCTTTTAAACTTTTCCGAAATTAGAAAAAGACCGTTATTTGATGCAAATAAATTTATCTTCTTGGGAATTTTAGATTCCTTGCGCGAAAGAGGTTTAAAAAAAGAGTACGAAGTAATTAATAACTATTTTAAAGAGAGTATCGGGTTCAACGATGAAATGGTGCTTTTTGCAGGCCTTAAAAAAACAATTGACTATTTATGTGTTGAAAGAAATTTAAAACTGATTCTCCTTTTTGATAGATTCGAAGAATATATTCCGATGCTCACAAACGAATTTTTTGCCAACCTTAGAGTTTTAAGAAACAGGGCAAAATATTATTTTTCTGCTGTATTTTCTTTAAATAAACCCCTCGAAGATGTAACTGAACCAATGCTTTTTGCCGATTTTTTTGAATATTTGGCGGAAAAAATTATCTATTTGCCCATCTTAGACAAGCCGGGTCTTGATTTTAGAATTTCATATCTTGAAAAAATAATCAATAAAAAAGTCGATAAAAAAATGCTTGATGAAATATCAAAATTAACTGCAGGACACGGAAGACTAACCATTCTTTCGCTTGAATCGGCACTTACCGCCGAAAAAAAATTAATTTCCGAAAACAACCAATTAATAACTTATTTGCTTTCACAGCGCCCGGTAAGAAGCTCGCTTTTCTCTATCTGGAACAGTTTAAACCCTTCAGAGCAGCAATATTTTATCGACAACAAAGAACAACAACCTTTTTTAGAAAAAATCTTCCTTGTTTCCGGTGGAAAAGTAACAATTCCGCTATTTGGAGAATTTATTAAAAACGCAATTATTAAATCCCAAACTGTAAAAACCGGTCTTAAATTAACTGTTGATGAAAACACTAATGAAATTAAACTGGGCGAAGGTGTAATTTCCGATAATTTAACTTCTTCCGAATTTAAGTTATTAAAATTTTTAATCTCTCAGAAAGAAAAGATTTTAGAAAAAGAAGACATCATTAACGCTGTTTGGGGAAACCAAAAAACCACGTTGGGTGTAACCGACCAGGCTTTAGATCAATTAATTTTTAGGTTGAGAAAAAAAATTGAAAATAACCCTAACAGCCCAATTCATATTTTAACTGTTAAAGGGCGTGGTTTTAAATTCGTAGACTAAACTATACTTGCATTTTATTTAAGTTTTGTTCTACTATAATTTTATGAAGCGTTTGCTTAAGTTTTTGTTTCCTGCAATTTTATTATTTATATTATTTTTTACTTTAGCCCCTTTAAAAAATAATGCCTGGGCAGCTGCCGCGGTAGATTGCACGCCCAACACCAATGCGCCGTGCGGTGCAACACCTGGTATTTGTTGCTACCCAACGTATTGTAGTAACCCTACAGATACTTCACATGAAACATGTGTCACCGACCCCACAACAGGTAAACAAACTTGCACCACATATTACACTCCAAATGGCATGTGTACGTGCAATTCTATTCTCGCTTATACCAATAAAACTACTGGAGTTTGCACATATTACAAAACTTATGGTCAATCTTGCGATGGAACGTATCAATGTAAACCAAATCTTGGTTTAAACTGTATAGATTCAAACCAATCGGGTGCGGTACCGATTTTAGAATGCCTTTGCAGTTCTGGTTATTCATGGGACCAGGGAAGCGGCAAATGCGTTTCACCAAGCTGCACTCAAGCAGCAATTTGCGGCACAAAAAATTGTGGATTAGTTTACAATAAGAACTGCAATTTAACAGTCTCCTGTAGCGCTAATGCTGATGGAAGCTGTAGTGGGGCAAACACAGGTTACACCTGTAATTTAAAAACCAACAAGTGTGAACCGCCAACCTGCCAGTCTTTTGCACCCGCTGGAGGAGATGGAGAGTGTGTAGCTAATAATAACGTCTGCCATCAAGCAGGGGGAATTATAACCTCAAGTGGAAACGCCTACTGCAAAAGCCAAAGCGCCGCAACTCAAACCTGTTGCACTTGGTCTGCTGATGCAAACCGCGGCGGGTATGACTGCACACAATATGGATGCGTAGTGCATACAGGTACGGGGACAGGGGCTTATACCAGCGCTTCAGACTGTACTGCAACACACTGCAGAGGAGGAGGAACAGACTGTGCTGTCTGCCCTAGCGGTTATACTTTTAATAGTCTTGCCAATCAGGAAAATCAAAAATGTACTAGACAAAGTCATCCAGATATACCCGCTTTGACTACTTCTCCAACTTACCAAAGCTGTAGCTCCAGTCAGTGCGTTGAAGGGGTTGGTTGTGGAGGGGGGCTTGGTTCTGGATTTACCAACGGTCAACTTCCCTGCACGACAACCCTTGTGAACGGGAAATATATAACAACTTGCCCAACAGCATTTGGTAATTTTAGCACTGATTCTCAGGGGTTAGTTTCAAAAATCTTTTCAATTATTTTATCTATTGCAGGCGGAATCGCAACACTTTTAATAATTTACTCCGCTTATAAATTAATAGTTTCACAAGGAAACCCCGAAAAAACTAAAGATGCGCAGGAGCAATTAACTGCAGCAATTGTAGGACTGGTTCTAATAATTTTTACATTTACCCTTATGAATTTCATTGGAGTTGATATATTAAATATTTTTAATCAATAATTATGAAAAAATTATTTTATTTTTTTAGTTTTTTATTATTATTTATTTTCGTGATTAAAACCCCTGTTGCCCAAGGAGCGCTCCTTCCTCCAGGATGCCTGGATTGCGTAGCAAACGGTGTAACAACTTGTGGCCAAGCGAATCAATATGTTGATAGTACTAGGGTCTGTTCATTAGGTGGTCAGGGTGGATTGGGAGTTTGTTGTGTTGCTTCTGGCGGGAATTGTAAAACCTGTCCACAAAACTGCAACTGGGAAGGAACCACTCAGAATTGCTTTCCAAGCAGTGGTGCCCCACAAGGAACAACCTGCAATATAATAACATTAACCTGCTCAACCGGAGACAAATGTGATCATTCTGCAGGATGTATTTCAAATAATAATGGTACTCAAACCGGTAACAGTTGGGGGAATTGGGGCGAAGTTAATCCCGCAGTTGCTTTAGATACTTTGGCAAATTTCTTTAAAGCGCGACAGCCGGGCGGAGTACCTATTGTAAAATACAATACTGCTCTTGCCTTCGGAATAAACATTTTGTTTGTAATTGCAATTCTTCTTGCGCTTTTTTACCTGGTCTGGGGAGGATTTGACTGGTTAATGTCCGGTGGAAACAAACAGACTTTAACCTCTGCCAGACAAAAAGTTATTTTTGCAATCGTTGGTTTGATTATAGTATTTCTTGCTGCTTTGATTGTAAATCTTATCTTACAGTTTTTTAACGTACCGACTCTTTAATTAATGTTAAATTGAAGCTAAATTGGTACTTGACAAACAAATCAAAACTTTATTAGTATAAATATATACATGAAAAAAGCAATCGCACTGGTTACCCCCGCAGCAGTATTTCTTACAGTTACAGTTCCTGCTTTTGCTGTTGATGCATGTGCAGGACCATATAATCATCTTTGTGCTTTAAGCTCCAATAATATCGGTTCAATCGTTGGTACTGTGATTGCTTTAATTTTTGCAGTAGCAATTTTAGTTGCACTTCTCTATCTTGTTTGGGGAGGATTTAAATGGTTAACATCCGGCGGAGACAAACAAGCTGTTGCTTCGGCTAGAGAACATATTGTTGCAGCAATCGTTGGTTTGGTAATCATATTCCTTTCATACTTGGTTTTGAACTTAATACTCCAGTTCTTTGGACTTAATACATTGTCTAATGTCGTCATTCCAAACATTAATGGCTCCACAGCTTTCTAAACATAACTAAACCTACTTGCAATTTGTTTTTATTTCTTTTAAGCTTAAATCATGGACTGGAGAACGTGTAGTTCTAATGGGGTTGCAACAATTAGTTGTATACCAATAATAATATTAAATTTTATTTACTGGGGAATTTTACTGTCCGGATCTATTGCCGTAATTGTTATTATCATAGGTGGAATACGGTTTTTAGTTTCGGGGGGTGATCCCAAGAAACTTGACCAAGCCAGAAAAACAATTGCCTTTGCCGTGTTAGGGTTAGTTTTAGTAATGCTGTCATTTTTCATCATTAAATTTATAGGAAGTGTAACAGGGGTTGGGTGTATTGACACCACTTCATTTGAATTCTCATTCAGAACTTGCGGATAAGAATTTTTCACGGAAATTTAGATATACTTTCAAAGACTTTTGACCCACTTTGATTCTCTTGAAACCAGATTTTTCACGTTATATGCTTTTTTATATGGACATCGAAAACCATCCGATACCACAAGACATTACGGGATTCCAGTTTAAACTAATTGGGAGTATGACCATAAAACAATTCGGCTACCTTACTGCGGGATTTATAGTTGCTTGGGTTTTTTACATTTCTCCGCTTTTTTTTCTACTTAAAATACCCCTTGCTGTTCTTTCTGCCGCTATGGGAGCCTCTTTGGCATTTTTACCAATAGACGGAAGGCCGCTTGATGTAATGATAACGCATTTAATAAAAGCCCTAACTAAGCCTACTCAATATATTTATCAACAGGGTTCGGAGGGGTTACAAGAACAAGAGGTAAAAAAAATTAGTGACTTTGCAAAAAAACGTCAAACTATTTCTGATATGTCCGATCAGCAGCTTCAAAGTTTTTTGAAAACACTTCCCAAATCAGCCAGCAAGCTTGACCAAAAAGAAATGGTGTTTTTACAAAATGTTGATCATTATCAAAAAAGTGGAACGCCTGTTAACCTACCGAGCTATATTCCGCAGCACGCATACTCAAATCAAGCTCCGCAACCTGAAGCGGTGGAACAGCTGGCAACTTTACCCAATATTACAAGCCCTGTTAAACCAGCAGCAGCTATAAATACCATAGACACCACAATAAAAACTCCGGAAATAATTCAAGACGTCTCACAGCAGTTAAAGCCTAAACCGGATACAGCCACTACTCCACTACCCGCTCCGCCGCAACCTGCGCCATTACAAACAGTTTCGCAGCAAGATGAAAAACAATTTTTAGAAGCCCATCAAAAAGTTTTAGAACTTCAGCAAAGCTTAAGCGATATGCAGCTTCAAAAACAACAACTTGAAGATAAATTAGTACAAATTCAAAAGCAAATGACTTCGCAAAATCAAAATATTGCTATACCACAAATTGCACAACTACAACCACAGGAAGCAAAATTAGTGAGAAGTATTCCGCAAAACTTAACCAAAAGTGTTGGTTTAGTTGCTGCCCCTGAATTTCCAAATGTTATTTCTGGTATCGTTAAAGATCCAAGAGGAAACCCCCTACCAAATATATTGGTTGAGGTAAAAGATTTACAGGGAAATGCCGTCAGGGCATTTAAAACAAACGCTTTGGGACAATTTGCTTCTGCAACTGCTCTTACAGACGGTGACTATAGTATAGAATTTGAAGATCCAAGAGGACAAAATAAGTTTGAAACGGTAGGATTTAAAGCGTCCGGTGAAATAATTATGCCGCTTGAAATTATATCAATAGATACAAGAGAAGAATTAAGGAGGTCTCTTTTTAATTAATGAAAGGCTCTGCCCAAAAATTATCTAACTCAACCCAAAAATTTACCGAAATCCAGGATATTGTTGATGATGTGGTAATTTTAAATGGTGGTTATGCATGTATTGTCCTTGAAATAAGTGCCACGAACTTTGCACTTCTTTCACCTGACGAACAGGATGCTAAAATTTATGCTTATGCTGCGCTTTTGAATTCAATATCCTACCCTGTACAAATAATCATAAGAAGTAAAAGGGTAAATATTTCATCGTATATAAAGCTCTTAGCAGACGAGGCACAACAATCAAAAAATCCATTATTCTCAAAATATATCTCAATGTATAAAGATTTTATCTCCGAACTTGTGAAGGTTAATACCATTCTTGACAAAAAATTCTATATTGTGATTTATTATTCTTCTTTGGAAAGCGGTATCGGTGGAGTTTCTCAACAAATGGGAGTCAATTCTGAGCAAAATTTATTTGCGGTTGGCGCAAAATCTGCCCTACACTCAAAAGCAGAAGGATTATTAAACCAAATAGGAAGAGTTAATTTAAGAGCTGAAATACTGGGAAAGGAAAAATTAGTAAAACTTTTTTATGAAATATTTAACGATGCCAATATTAACTTTGAGCAGGCGGAAAATTTAGTTAAGCCATCAGAGCAGGAGGTATTGGAAAAATGACTTTCGGCAAAAAAAATACTGTAAAAAACGACGATGCACAACCAGATATCAAGCGAGATTTGGTTTCTATTCCTGATGTTATCGCGCCTCCTTCTGTTGAAGTAGACTTTAACCATATTCGCGTAGGAGAAAAATATTACAAAACTTTGTTTGTTGTTGGGTATCCGAGGTTTGTTTCCGCAAACTGGCTCGAGCCATTAATTAATTTTGATCATTCAATGAATGTCTCTATGTTCTTATATCCAACTTCTTCTGCAGATGTTTTATCAGATCTTAGAAGAAAAATTACCGAAATGGAGGCGACTATCTATTCTCAGGAAGAAGAAGGTCTTCAGGTAGACCCAAAGGTTTCCGCCTCTTTAGAAGATGCTCTTGCGGTTCAAGAAGAACTTGCTAAAGGCATGGAAAGATTTTTCCAATTTAGTCTTTATATTACGCTTTTTTCCGAAAAATTGGAGGACTTAAACGAAGCTTCTAAAAAACTTACAACCACACTAAGCTCAATCCTTATGGTTCCAAAACCCGCAACCCTTCAAATGGAAGAAGGGTTTAAGTCTACCATCCCACTTGGTCAAGATAAGCTTTTTATAACCAGGAATATGGATACCACATCGCTTGCTTCAACCTTTCCTTTTACCTCAGCCATTTTGGCCCAAGATAAAGGAATCATGTATGGGATAAACCAACAAAACGGTTCATTAATCATTTTTGATAGATTCAGTTTGGAAAACGCGAATGAAGTTGTGTTTGGAAAATCGGGGGCGGGAAAATCATATTTAATTAAGCTTGAGGCATTAAGAAATTTTATGTTTGGTGCAGAAATCATAATCATAGATCCTGAAGGTGAATATTCTAAATTATCAGAGCTTGTGGGTGGCGAGGAGGTAACTTTTGCATCAAGCTCAAATATAAAAATCAACCCATTTGATCTTTCCGGACTTTATGAAAAAGATGAAAATGAACTTGGTTTAAAAATCTTATCCCTACACGGACTTTTAAAAATAGTCCTTGGTGAGCTTGATGCTCAACATGATGCAATTTTAGATAGGGCACTCGTTGAAACATACAGATTAAAAGGAATTACCACCGACCCTGAAACACAAAAGAAAACCCCACCACTAATGGAAGATCTTTATAAAGTTCTTTTGGGAATGGAAGATAACGCGGCTAAAGACCTTGCTTTACGCCTGGAAAGATTTATTAAAGGAAGCCTAAGCGGCCTTTTTAACCAACAGTCGAACTTTGATATTACCAATCCTTTTACGGTTTTTAATATTAAGGCTTTGGAGGATGAATTAAGACCAATTGCAATGCATATAATTTTAGATTTTGTTTGGACAAAGGTAAGAAAAACCCTAAAAAAACGCTTATTAATTCTTGATGAAGCCTGGTATATGATGAAGCATGAAGATTCCGCCTCATTTGTGTATGGTGTTGCTAAAAGAGCAAGAAAATACTATCTTGCATTAACTACAGCAACTCAAGATGCCGAAGATTTTTTATCAACCGACTATGGAAAAGCTGTGCTTTCCAACTCTTCTATCCAAATGCTTTTAAAACAAAGTCCTGCAGAGGTTGATATGATTGCTGATATTTTTTATTTAACTGTTGGAGAAAAGCAACTACTCCTGTCTGCAAATATTGGTGAGGGTTTGTTTTTCGCAGGGCAAAATCACGTTGCAATGCAAGTAGTTGCAGCGCCTTTTGAACATGATATGATTTCTACTAATCCGCAAGATAAGGATAAGAAGCCGCAAGAGGTTGAGGATGTTGTTGAAGAAAATCCGCAAGAAGAACCCATTGAGCTTCCGGACCCAATGCCTGCGTCTTCACCACATCCAAACATTGTAAATGATTAAAATCTGGTATTATTAATTTATGGCAGACAGTAGTAGTTCGGGAAAACCTACACCTAACACCTTAAAACAGGGCGTAAATAAACCAAACACTTTAAAACAGGGTGTTAAAATTAATAGGTTGTCCAGAAATCTTACGGGAAATATAGGGAGCGGTAACACCAACGACGAAGCGTCTGGAAGACAGAGTGGTGGCAACATTCCAGGAGGAGGAACGTTAAGAAATATCGGTGGTGCTGCAAAAAACAAACTGGAAGATAGGGTAAAAAAAGAGGTTAAAAGACGAATTGCTACGGTAATTGTCTCTTCTGCACCTGCCTGGATTATTCCTGTTTTAATTGTGGTAGTAGTTATACTGGTGGTAATCATTTTTACTGCAATCATAACTGTTATTACTGGTCAACCAACAACAACAGCTAATAACCAATCAACACAATGCTCATCCGTTACAGGTTCTTTATGTAAGCCTGCCGGCACTGATTGCACAACCTTGACTCCCCCAATGGTACAAGATACCGGAGGGTTAGTTTGTGGGCAGGGTTTAATCTGTTGCCTGCCTCCCGGTTCGGGGTCCTCATCCACACCACCAGGTTCGGGTTGCAAAGCTTCTCCAACAAATAAATTTTATTGTCAGTGGGGGCAAAGTTATTCAAGTAGGCGTTTTGATTCGGGAACAATTGCTAGTACCGGTTGTGGCCCAACCAGCTTGGCAATGATTATGAGTAGCTATTGCGACACGCATGGACCTGCAGAAATTGCGGCTGATTTTGACACAAACGGGTGGTCCAACCTACCGGGAAGCGGTCGTACGGGAACAAGTTTTTGGACATTTTCTACCCAAAAAGATAACTGGTTTAAGTCTCTTGGATATGAAGATCCACACGTAAATCTAAAGTCTGGTTCTCAATCAATAAATTACACACAAGCTAAAAGTTATTTGAGCAATGGATATCTATTGTTTGCTGGTGCTTATTGGCCCCCAATTAATGGAGGTCATTCTTTTGTTGTTGATGATGTTAGAATTAATTCCTCAGGAGGTGTGGATATACACGTGAGAGATCCAAATGGCTGTACGTCTTTGTCTAATGAATTTAAATGGTATTCTGCATACCTAGGTGGTACTGGTTGGTACTGGCTTGTACCGGTTAGGCCGATACAGTAAAATGTAAATATGAGTAATAAAGCTTTATACGCACTCTTTGCGATGTCAGTTGTTTTAATTATTTGCTTGATTGGAATTGTTTTGTATCTAAACTCTGGTCCTAAGCCTCCCGTCACAGCTAAACCTGTAAACAATAACCCAATTACAAAAGGGCAGCAATCTCAACAAGACAAGGGAGTAAGCGCCGGTAATCTTTTAAATAAACTTCCTTATCGTGGAAAAAACTTTTCTCTATATTATAGTTATGCAAAAAATGAATTTACTTTATATATTAATCCATCAAACAAAGATGCCGGAAACAAAGAGTTTGAGGAATTTTTAACTTCTAACGGTGGTTTAACTAGAAATTGGTTCAATAATTTAATAACAATATATAAAACCCCTCCACTCATAAACACTCAGTAAACTACCCCTGTACCCTAATCGGCATTATAAGATGTAGAAAGGAGTTGTCTCCTTTAATTTTAAAAACCCCCGAGCTTAAAGGATTATTCATTTCAAATACAACTTCTTCTACGTCAAGAATTGAAAGTATATCTAAAAGGTATTTTGCGTTAAATGCAATTTCATTGTTTTCCCCCGTAGTTTTAGCTTCAATTTCTACGGCATCCTCCCCAACCGACGGTGAATTTGCAGAAACAGTAATTTTTGACTTTTCAATTATTAACCTCACGATGTTTGCTGTCTCTCTTGCAAAAACAGATGCAATTCTAACTGCTTTAAGAAGATCCTCTCTTCCTACTTCTGTTTTTGTTGAAAATTCGTTTGGAATTATTTTCTGATATTCGGGGTATTCCGCTTCTATGAGTCTTCCCACCAAAACTGTTTCCTGAGTTAAAAACAAAACTTGATTATTCTTTTCGGAAACATGTACTTTTATTGTTCCATCTGTTTTTATCGACATTAATTCTCTAATTACTCTAGACGGTATTACAAGTGGCTTTTTAAGGCTTTGTGTTGTCTTGAAAACGTTTTTCTGTAAAGAAAGCCTGTAACTGTCCGTTGCTACCACAACTACCCCTTCTTTCTCCTTGTCGAAAAGAACCCCCGATAGTGCCGGGCGAGAGGTCTCAACAGAAGATGCAGCAAACCCTACTCTTTGAAAGTATTTCATTATTTCTTCAGGTTTTAACGATACTATCATTTCTCCTTCGTCTTCGTATAGCTTGGGGAATTCTTCGTTATTCATAATCTGAAACGACGCTTTAACTTTTTCTCCTGTCAAATTTAAAACCTCTCCTTCCTGAACCAGAGTTATTTTTTTATTTTCCAGATTAGATAAAAGATCTGTAAAATTTTTTGCTGGTATTGCAACCTTTCCCTCTTTTTCAACATTTGCGGCTATGCTTGAAGTTATTCCTATTTCTAGGTCCGTTGAGCTTATATGAAGTTTTCCTTTACCTGCTTCTATTAAAAAACAAGAAAGGATTGGAAGCTGTCCTCTTATGGAAACAGCATGGTTTAAAAAGGCAAGCTTCTCTTGAAGTTTATCTGAAAGAAAAGATACTTTCATATATTTACTATTTGTAGTTGTAGTAGTTTATATTGAAAAGTGGAAAAAAGCAAGAAGGCAACCTCAAAAAAATGTGGATAAAGAGTTGATAAGAATGTGTAAAAAAAGGGGGTTAAAAGACAATTCTATTAATCCACATTTTTATCAACAATATTTTTACTTATCCTCATGATATCCTCTGAAACTAAGGGGTTTTCCAAAAGGTTTTCCACCTTTTCAACTCCGTGCATAACAGTTGTGTGGTCTCTCCCCCCCAAAAGGTTACCAATTTCAACAAATGTTAAGCCAACCTCTTTTTTTAATAAATACATTGCAATTTGTCTTGGTCTAACCAAAAAAGCATCCCTCTTGGGGCTTTTAAGCTGTGTTGGTTTAACATTGTAGTAATTACAAATGTTTTTAATTAATTCATCGGGATGAAAAGAGTTAATTTTTTCGTCCCTACTAAGAGACAAAACAGAAGAGATTAAACTTTCGTCGATATCTTTATTAAGCGCTTGTGCCTGGGTAATTATTCTTAATAAAAGTCCTTCTAATCCCCTTGCATCAGAGGCTTTTTGTGCAATAAGTTTTGCAGCATCTATGCTTAACTCACAATCATATTTTTTAGCCTTTATTAAAAGTATTGCAGTTCGAAGTTCAAAATCCGGAATATCAACGTCAACAGTTAAACCTCCGGAAAACCGAGAAATAAGCCTTTTTTCAACCTGTTTAATTTCTTCAGGCCTTCTATCGGATGAAAGAACAATCTGTGAATTTTTATCAACGAGCGTGTTAAAGGTGTGAAATAGCTCTTCTTGAACCCTCTCTTTGCCGGCTACAAACTGAATGTCATCGATAATAAGTAAATCCAAATCTCTAAATTTTTTCTTCATGTTTTGTGTATTGTTGGTTCTTATGGCCTCAACAACTTCGTTGGTAAACTCTTCGCTGGTCGTATACAAAATCTTACCATTTGGTTTATTTTTAAAAACTTCATTTGCAATTGCCTGCATAAGGTGGGTTTTTCCAACCCCTGTTGGGCCATAAATAAACAAGGGGTTATAGGTATCGCCCGGTTTTTTTGCAACAGTTGAGGCACTAACAAAAGCGAGTTGATTACTCGAAGAAACTGCCATGTTTTCAAAAGTATAATCTACTCTTACTCTTGGGGGTCTTGCCACAGAACTTGTCTTTTGAACACCACTGTTGGCAAAAAGAGTATTGGGATCATCATGTACTTTTTCAATATTTTCAGCGATTGTTTTTGGAACAAAAACAAGCTTTGAGTTTTCCCCAACATGCTTATCGGTTGATTTTTTAATTACTTCATAAAACCTTCGTTGCAAAAGATCGACAATCATTGCGGACGGTGCGGCAATTGTCACTACCCCGTCTTCAATAGACAGGATTTGCGTTCTTTTAAAAAGCGTAAGAAAGTTAGCTCTGGATACCTCCAGTTCAACCTCTGCTAGAATCTTATTCCAAGTATCTTTATAGTCTTGCATTGTGTTATGCAGTTTAATAATGTGGATAACTTTTTGTCAAGATAACAAAAGTGGATAAAACTATATCGTTTTCAAAATACACAGCGTCTTTAAAACAATGTTAAGTTCTGGTATACT
This sequence comes from bacterium, assembly GCA_021780675.1. Classification (GTDB taxonomy): domain Bacteria; phylum Patescibacteriota; class Microgenomatia; order Levybacterales; family UBA12049; genus DAHWUP01. The sequence goes on along the minus strand of JAJXYH010000004.1, from coordinate 34,920 downwards.
TTGAGAATGGAAAAATTTATAACTTTAAAGAAAGGAAAAAGAGCAAAAAAACACGGGTTTTTGCAAAGATCAAAAACACACTCGGGAAAAAAGCTTTTAAAAAGAAGAAAATCGGCAAACAGAAAAAAACTAACAGTTTAAATGCTTAAAAAAACAAACCGCCCGTTTTATTTAAATAATAAAGAAAAAGCGGAAATTTTTGACACTTCCCTATTTAGGATAAAAATTTATCTAAATAAAGAAGGTAATAAAGATCACATGTTTGTCATTTCTAAAAAAACAGCCCAAAGGGCAGTTGATAGAAACAAGACAAAAAGGGTTTTAAAAAAAGCGATTAAAAGCTTTATTAAAAACTTTAAACCGGGAATAAGTATAATTGTTATTGCAAAAACAATTCTTGAATTTAAAGACGAGGAAGATATTCTTTTACAAATGGGAAAGATTTTTAAAAAAGCAGGAATTTTGAATGAAAACATTAATTATTAAAACAATAAATTTGTATCAAAAACTTATCTCACCAGCGTTTGTGCAGCTTTTTGGGGTAAATAGTGGCTGTAGGTTTTCAGTAACATGCTCCGAATATGCAAAAACCTCAATTAGCAAGCATGGTACGATTAAAGGATCTTATTTATCGGTTTTAAGGCTTTTAAAATGCCAACCATTTTATAAAGGATATTAATTATGAACGGAGATATTTCAAATTTTCTTTATCTGTCTCACCCATTAATAAACGTAATAGTAGTAATTTATCAATCTTTAAATTTTCTACACATTCCGTTTGCCCTGGGATTTTCCATAATAGTGTTAACAATTGTAATTAGATTAGTTTTGTATCCCCTTACCACATCTCAGCTTAAGGCAACAAAAAAAATGCAGGAATTAAATCCTCACCTTGCAAAACTTAAAGAAAAACATAAAGATGACGCTAAAACACTACAGGCAGAAACAATGAAGCTTTACAAAGAATTTGGTGTTAATCCAATGGCAGGGTGTCTACCTCTTCTTATACAGCTTCCGCTCATATACGCTTTATATAATGTTTTACAAGATGTTGTTAAATACAATATAGCATCGGTAAATAAAGTTTTATATTCTGAACAGCTTAAGCTCACAAAGGCTTGGGATTTAACTTTTTTTGGACTTCCGCTTGGTCAAAACCCATCACACCTTATTTTAACAATGGGTTGGATGGTCTTATTGGTTCCAATACTTACCGGCGTTTTTCAGTTAATTCAGTCAAAAATGATGATTACGGCAGCTCCAAAAACTGCAGAAGAAAAAAACAAACTTGCTAAAAAGGGAGAAAAAGGAAGTGAGGATTTCACATCCGCCATGCAAACGCAAATGACTTATCTTATGCCTGTAATGATTGGATTTTTTTCCTACAACTTCCCTATTGGTCTATCGCTATACTGGAATACTTTCACTATTTTTGGTATCATACAGCAGTATAAAGTTTCAGGCCTGGGTGGGCTTAAAGAATGGATAGATAAAATATATGGCAAAAAATAAACCAGAAAATACAATAAAGAAATTTCTTGAACTTTTAGGACTGAATGCAAAAACCGAAGTAAAAGAAGAAGATGAAACAATATTTGTAAATTTAGAAACCGAAGACTCGGGGATAATAATTGGTTACCACGGAGAAACCCTAGAAGCTTTACAAATTATTTTAGCTTTAATTTTGGCAAAAGAAACAGGAGTTTTTAAGAGAGTTTCAATAGAAGTTGGAGATTATAAAAAAAACCGCGAAGAGTGGCTTGAGAAATTAGCACTGGATGCAAAAGAAAAAGCCCTATTTGGTCAAAAAGAAGTTTACTTAACAGATTTAAAAGCCTGGGAAAGAAGAGTTGTTCATATGGTTTTGCAAAATGACGATGAAGTTTTAACGGAATCCAGCGGAGAAGGAAAAAACAGGGTTTTAATTGTAAAGCCTAAATAGCCTCATTTATATTTTGAGCTTAATTTAATAAACTGCAATATGGCCGATATTATAATTTACACAGACGGAGGATCAAGAGGAAACCCGGGTCCTGCTGCGCTCGGAGCATATATAACTAATTCGGAGGGTATACCACTTGCCAAAATTGCCAAATATATTGGCGAAACTACAAATAATACTGCCGAATATCAGGCGATAATTAGCGGACTTGATTGGGCTGTAGAAAATAAACAAAAAGAAAATATAAACAAGATTACTTTTTATATGGATTCCCAACTCGCCTACTCTCAGCTTACAGGTCTTTATAAGGTCAAAAATGAATCAATTAGAAGTTTGGTTTTTGAAGTAAAAACACTTGAGAATATACTTTCCGTCCCAATTTTTTATAACCACATTCCAAGAGAAAAAAATAAACAAGCAGATGCCCTTGTTAATATTGCGCTAGACAATAAATTAAATAATCCCTAAAATAAGGTAAATGAGCCGCTCCGCCTTTTTTACTACAGTTGACAATAAAAATAACCCAATATTAATCGTTGACACAAAAGGATTAATTGGTGAAAACCTGGCAGCTAAAATACAGCAAGAAATAGAAGTTATTTTAGTAAGCCCTAAAAAACCATCTCTAAATAAAATAATACATATTCCATATAAAAATAATTTACATCAGATTCCTGATAATGTATTCTCCCACATAATTGTTATAGATGAAAAAATCGAATACGACAAAAAGACAGTAGATTTTTTTATAAAGAGAGCAAAAAAAGATAATTCTCTTTTGCTTTTTATCGTTGATTATGAACAATTAAATAGTAAAACGTATTTAGCTTCTGCTTTTGAGCAGGAGCAATTCAAAATCGGTGTTTATGGGGATGTTTTTGGCACGAAAAGCGTAATAGGTTTTAATAACACCATAAATACAATACTGGAGGGAATAAAAAGGGAATGGAAAATTAATATTCCGGGAGACGGAACAGGAGAGGTTTACCCTGTTTTAATTGACGATTTAATAGACGCAATCCTGGAAATTAGTTTTTCTGAGAATAAAGAGAAACTGTTTCTAATTTATCCTCAAAACAAGATTACATTACTGACCTTTGCCGCAGCATTTAAAAAAATTCATCCAGAAATAAGATTAAATTTTGTAGAAGAAGCAAAACGCCAAAAGAAAGGACTTCCACAATTAACCGGCAGGTACATTTTGGGAGAAAATTACAGTCTAATAGACAAGATAAAAAAAATAGATCTTGACCCCACGGATCAAATTCAATTAAAACCACAAGTAAAAAAAATAAAAAATAAAAACTCAATTTTTTTAACTACCGTATTTTTGTTTAGTTTGGTTATTCTACCGCTTATTTTTGTTGCCTTATTAAGCTTCACTCAAAAAATAATTACTGGATATACAAAAACACAACTTGACAACGGAAATTTAGAATACACAAGCATTATTTATCAAAGTACAAAATTTTTACAACCTGTTTTTATAGTTTCCGATAATATTTTAAAAACAGAGTTTGGTTTTTTTAACAATGGTAATACCTTTAAAAACCTAGAAAATAATTTTAATAATTATACCGCTTTGGAAGATGTGTACGGTCAAACCTCAAATTTCTTAATTACATTTTCGAATATATTAACAGGACAGTCTAAAAACGTAGGTAGAGATCTGGCGAGTTCGATGCTACTTTACAAGAATGCACACTACAATTTGTATTTATTAGGAAATACAAATAGAACAACAAGTTTAACTAATTTATATTCACTAACCCCCACAACGGATTTTTGGGCAGACAATATCGCTTATAACACAAGCAGTAGCTACCTACTGCTTGTTACAGAAAATCCAAAATCTTTTTCTCGAAATAGCATTTTGTCATCATATGCAACGTTTGATATGAAAAATGGTAAAATAGAAAATTTTAACCCCAATAATTTATCAAACAAAGCAAGTCTATCAGCAGTTTTAACAAATTTAAACCCGCAAGATAAAATTCAAGGTTTAATTATTGTTAACAAGGATTTCCAAAATCAGTTTAATAAAATTTTGACAAAACAAAACGCTAGCCCTAAAAAATATTTAAGTTTAGAACTTGTAAATTATGTTATTAATCAGATAAAAGAAAAAAACATGATAATTATTTTTAACAACAAAAACGAACAAGCTATTTTTAACCTAATTGGATTATAAATTTAAAATCTTGTTTAACAAATGTCCTTAAGTTTTAAGTTTCCGTTTCGAATATTTTTTGTTTAAATCATTTTAGAAGCTTGATGGCTCGAAAAACTTTAATAAAAACCCCGAAGCTAAAAAATAATTTGTCCAACATTTAAAACACTTTGTCCAGGTTTCTTGATTAATATTTAAAACTTTTGTCAAGGATTTTATTTGATTATTTACAAAAATAAATTTAATAGTTTATTAAGGGTTAAAACAGAAATCACAAATAATTAAGTTATTTGAAAAACATTCTAATAATTTTTAAGTATTGGAGGATAAATATTCTAAATAAATTAAGCTTCAAATACAGGCCCGTTTAAAGATGTATTCATGTGGGGTGGTGTCTCGGCGATAGACAAAGAACTTTTTACGTGACCTTCTGTTGCGGTGGCCTTTTCCTTTTCAGCCTTTCTTCTTGCCTCTGTGCGGGCAATGAGATTGTTCATTTGAAGATAATATTTTCTTGTTTCTACAGTATTCATGTTTAAGTTATTTTATAAACACAGAGATATTATAGCTTGACTATTAAGGGACTCCTTTTTGACAAAAACCTGACAAAGTTGATTATATTTGAAGATACATTTAAAATATACGGATTATGGATAAGACATCTGTACTCTATAAACAACCGTTAATATTTAGATACCAAGATGCTAAAGATTTGGCAGGACATATTTCAAACAGGAGATCAATTGTTTTAATCGGCATTACCAGAGTTGGGATTGGTAATTTTTTAAGTTTTTTTATTAACCGAAAGGATGTAGTTCAGAACTATTTCCAAGATTCTGACAAACACCTTTTTATACCGGTTAATTTAAACGATTTAATAGAATGCGACATAGCTCCCTTTTGGACACTTACATTAAAAAGGGTTGTAGACTCAATTGAAAATTCAAATATTAACGAGGGTGTAAAAAATGAAATTAGAGGACTTTTTTTAGAAAGCATACAGCTGCAAGATTTATTCTTTACGATTGACTCGGTAAGGCTTTCTATTAAAAAAATTATAGAAGAAGGATTTCTTCCTACAATATTTTTTATTAAGTTTGACAGGTTAAAAAATGCTTTAACACCACAATTATTTGCAAACCTTGAAGGGCTTAGAGAATTTACCCATTATCAGCTTACCTATGTTTTTACCAGTTTTCTTCCATTTAACGATCTGTCTCCCGAGCTTAATAAAAATTCTTCTTTATCAATTCTTTACAAAAATATTTATTTTAAACCTTCAGCAGAAGACGATAGTTTAATTTTATTAAGGCTTTATAAAAAAAGATATGAAGTTAAATTAACAGATGATCTTGAAAAATTCTTTTTAAAACTTGTTGATGGTCACTTTCAGTACGCCCAGCTTGGATTAATTGCACTTCACAATCCTGAGATTAAAATATCAAAACAAGAAGACATAAAGCGAATTCTTCTTGGTGATGAAAGAATTAGACTTCAATCGGAAGAAATTTGGGAAAGTTTAACAACGAATGAGCAAAAAATATTGGTTAAAATTTCCTCTGGCAATAGAGTTTCAAAACAGGAAAAAGATAAAGCTTCATATCTTTGGGACGTTGGTATGGTAATACAAAGATCAGGTATAAATAACATATTTAGCCCATTATTTTCATATTTTGTTAAAGAAAGAGTAACGGAAGAGGCAAAAGACAGCGGAGCAGAGTTCAGTAAAAAAGAACTTCTATTTTTTGATTACTTAAAAGAAAATGAAAATCAAATCTGTGAAAGGGACAAAATTGTAGAAACTGTTTGGCCGGAGGCAACAGAGCTTGGAATTTCAGACTGGGCAATTGATAAGTTGGCGGGAAGAGTAAGGACAAAATTAAAACTGCAAAAAAGTAATTTTGAACTACAGACAGTAAAAACAAGAGGATTCAAATTAATTAAACCTTAATTGAAGCTTACATAGCCTTGTGTTAAAATTGCTTAATGGATAAAGTTTATAATCAGCAGGGTATTGAAGAGAAAATTTACAAAACATGGGAAGAAAAAGGATTTTTTTCACCGGAAGTTAATAAAGGGAAAGAATACTCAATAATTTTACCACCACCAAACGCTAACGCTCCTTTACATTTTGGGCATGCAATGTATGTGATTGAGGATATTTTAATTAGATTTAAAAGAATGCAGGGCCGGAGGGCGCTTTGGTTACCCGGTGCAGATCATGCAGGGTTTGAAACACAATTTGTATTTGAAAAAAAGTTACAGCAAGACGGAAAGTCACGCTTTGATTACGATAGGGAAACTTTATATAAAATGATTTGGGATTTTGTACAGGGAAATAGACCGGTTATGGAAGGACAACTAAAAAGATTAGGCTTTTCACTTGACTGGTCTAATAGAAAATTTACTTTGGATGATGATATTGTAAAAATTGTTTATAAAACCTTTAAGAATCTCTATGACGATGGACTTTTATATAGAGCAAAAAGATTGGTAAATTATTGTACTTTTGATGGAACCTCCTTTTCAGACCTTGAAGTAATTTATGAAGAGCGCCAAAACCCGCTTTATTATATTAAATATGGCCCGTTGGTTTTAGCTACCACAAGGCCTGAGACTAAATTTGGTGATACGGCAGTTGCGGTTAACCCCAAAGATAAAAGATACCAAAAATATATCGGCAAAGAACTGGAAATAGAAACTGTTTTGGGAAAATCAAAAATTAAGGTCGTGGCCGATGAAATGGTTGATATGGAATTTGGAACAGGAGTTGTAAAAATAACACCAGCACATGACTTTAATGATTATGAAGTTTCGTTAAGACATAATCTACCAATGGTTCAAGTAATTAATTACGACGGAACAATGGGTGAAAGGGCAGGAAAATTTTCAGGCATGTATGTAAGGCAAGCAAGAAAAGCTATTGTTGAAGAAATGCAGGAAAAAGGGCTAATAGACCACATAGATGAAAATTACAAACATAGAATTGGCCTTTGCTATAAATGTAAAAATCCGATTGAACCATTACCACTTGAACAGTGGTTTATAAAGATGAAGCCGCTGGCAGAGCCGGCAATAAAAGCAGTAAAGAAAGGTGCTATAAAAATATATCCTAAAGACATGGAAAAAATGTATTTTCAGTTTCTGGAAAATATTAAGGATTGGAATATTTCACGTCAAATTGTTTGGGGGATTAGAATTCCTGCATGGCAATGTAAAGATTGTAAGAGTTGGGTAGTAACAGAGGGTGATGCACCTGAAAAATGCACGAATTGCTCATCCAAAAATTTAATACAAGACGAAGACACATTTGATACATGGTTTTCATCAGGACAATGGCCGTATGCAACTTTAAAAACCACGAACAACCAAGAATATTATCCAACAACAGTAATGGAAACAGGATATGATATTTTACGTTGGTGGGTTGCACGCATGGTAGTTTTAGGGTTGTATGTGCAAAAAAAACTCGAAGTGGAAAACGAAAGTAAGCAAATCCCATTTCAAAACGTGGTTTTGCATGGTTTGGTTAACGACCCACTTGGTAAAAAAATGAGCAAATCAAAGGGAAACGTTGTTGATCCATTAGAATTGGTAGATCAGTACGGAGCAGATGCTGTTAGGTTTTCCTTAGTTTATGGAACCGCACTTGGTAATGATCAATCACTTTCTTATCCCAAACTTGATGCAGCCAGAAAATTCACCAATAAACTTTGGAATATGGCAAGATTTATTGAAATGAAAAGGAAAGAAAGTAAAAAAGATGGTGATTTGTCGGCTGGCGATAAGGAAGTTTCCGAAAAAACAAAAGCATTGGCAAAAGATATTACCAGACTTCTTAATTTATATGATTTTAATCATGCAGCCCAAAATTTATATGAGTATATTTGGCATGAATTTGCAGATAAGTACATAGAGGATGTCAAACAAAGAATAAATACAAAAACATACACAAATCTACTTGATAATTACCTTATTTTTTTAAAACTACTTCACCCCTTTATGCCGTTTATTACAGAAGAAATTTACAAAAAATTGTGGGGAACAGGCGATTATTTAATTGTCAGCAAATGGCCTTATGAAGAAAGCACTAAATAATTACATTGAACAATTCCCGAATATATTCCGATTTATTCCCGAAGCGAAAATCTTTAAAAAAATCATAAAATCCAAGCCACTTTTTTACTTGTTTGCAGCAAGCTCTATATTTTTAAGTGCATTATTTATTGTTTTAATAATAATTTTAATAGCCAGCTTGTATAATAACTCCAATAAATTGGCAAAAATTTATAATGAAAGGAATATTATTAATTCAAAAATTAATTTCTGGAAATCGGTTACTCAACATTATGACGGCTACAAAGATGCGTACTTTCAAATTGCGGTTTTAGAGTACCAGCTTGGGGACTTAGCCCAAGCAAAGATATATGACAATAAGGCTTTATTTTTAGATCCGAATTATAATGATGCTAAAAAGTTACAAGGCTTACTAAATAAGTAGTTATTCTGTAGATTCTTTTGGAGTTTCGGATTTTGCTTCTTCTGTGGATACAGCTTCTTCGCCCTGAGCCGCAGCTTCTCCACCCGCTTCTGATCCTTCTGCTTTGGCGGCTTCAGCTTCTGCTGCTTCTTGGGCTGCTTCTTCCTGAGCTTCTTTGGTAACCAACTCTTCAATCTTAGCAATAACCTGCTCTTTGTCGGTTAAGATTTCTATCCCTACTGGAACTTTAAGCTCACCTACAGTTATTTGATCGTCAATATTTGCAAGATGTGTAACATCAACTTCAATATTTTCAGGTAGCTCTTCAGGAAGAGCTTGAACCTCAACTTCCGAAATAATATTCATTAAAAGTCCAATTTTGTCTGCAACAGCCTTAGGTTCACCAACTACCTCAAGTGGGACTTCTGCTTTAACTTTCTCTTTAAGATTTACCGCGTAAAAATCAGCGTGAAGTATTACATTTCTAAAGTTCGTGTTAACATTTTGAATAAGAACAGGAGTTACATCTTCTCCAATTGTTAAATCTACAATCCCGGTTTCGCCAACCTCATCATAGACTTTTAAAAATTCATCGGTTTTAACCTGTACGGATTGTGATTTAATGTGCTTTCCATAAACGTTAGCCGGGGTAATACCTTCTCTTCGGAGTTTTTTAACTTTTTTCCCTAAAACTTTTCTTTTTTCTGCCAATAGCTTTGTGTGCTTCATAAGAAGATATTTTATATGAAACTGGTTATAAACACAAGTATGATATTATTGGTGTATGAAAATTTTAGGTATAGACCCGGGAATTGGTAGATGTGGATGGGGGGTCGTTGATGTACAGGGTTCAAGACATAAAGCATTAAAATTTGGCTGCATTGAAACATCCTCAGATTTAGAAGTTCCCAAGCGTCTTGAAATAATTTATAAAGAAATTATTAAGATAATTAAGATTTACTCACCGGATGCCTTGGCGATAGAGGAGTTATTCTTTAACACAAATGCAAAAACAGCTTTTATGGTTGGACAGGCAAGGGGTGTAATACTACTGGCAGCATCGCAAAATAAGATGACAATTTCAATTTATACTCCTTTACAGGTTAAAATTGCTTTAACTGGATATGGAAGGGCTGAGAAAGATCAAGTAGGCAAAATGGTAAAGGTGTTACTTAGTTTAAGCGAAATTCCAAAACCCGATGATACTGCCGATGCTCTGGCTGTATCGCTTACTCATGCGTTTTCCAGCAAGTTCATTAATTCTTCCAGATAGCTTATGTTATAATCAGTTAAATTATCCTTACGATTTTCTCAGGATAAGTAATTTTTATGATTGGCTCCTTAAACGGAAAAATAGAACTGCTCCTAAACCCTCATGTTTATGTTGATGTTTCAGGGGTTGGTTACAAAGTTTTAGTGTCAGATAAAACTTATTCAGAGCTAAAACAAGGGGATAATATAAAGTTTTTTATTCACACCCATGTAAGAGAAGATGAAATTTCTCTTTTTGGCTTTTTAAACCCTGAGGACCTTAAATTATTTGAACAATTGATTGGAGTTTCTGGAATTGGTCCCAAAACCGCATTAAATATTTTCTCATTTGGAACAAAAAAAGATATTGAAAACGCAATCATTAGAGCAGACACCTCCTTTTTTACATCGGTACCAAGACTTGGTACTAAAAATGCACAAAGGATTATAATTGAGCTTAAAAATAAAATGGGAGGAGTATCGGACATTGATCTTTCAGGAAAAGACCATGAACAAAATAAAGATGTAATAGATGCTTTAAAGACTTTTGGTTTTTCTATTTCAGAATCGCAAAAGGCACTTAGAGAAATTAAACAGGGAGATTTATCAATGGAAGAAAAAATAAGACTATCGTTAAAATACTTGGGAAGGAAATAAATGGTAAAAAATAAAAAACAACCAGTAGAAGAAATCGAACCGGAAGAAGAAATTTTATTTACCTCATTAAGAGCAGGTGATTGGGGTGAGTTTTACGGACAAAAAAACGTAAAAGAGTCTTTAAAGATTGCAATAGCCGCTGCTAAAAAACGAAAAGAGCCGATTGAACACATACTTTTATATGGTCCGCCCGGTCTTGGTAAAACAACTCTTTCGCATTTGGTAGCTAAAGAAATGGGTGTTAATATTCGTATAACTTCAGGTCCTGCGATAGAAAGAGCCGGAGATTTGGCGTCGATTTTAACAAACTTGGAAAAAGGAGACGTTTTATTTATTGATGAAATCCATAGGCTTCAAAAAACAGTTGAGGAGACTTTGTATCCCGCGATGGAAGATTATGCTCTAGATATTGTAATAGGTAAGGGTCCAAGTGCAAGAACAGTGCGTTTGGATTTGCCACCGTTTACAATTATTGGGGCAACAACCAGAATTGGTTTAATGTCGGCACCCCTTCGGGACAGGTTTGGAGTAATTCATAGGCTTTCATTTTACGACCCTAAGGAGTTAGAGGAAATTATTGAAAAGGCAGCAAAAAAACTTAAAGTGCCGGTTGATAATGCATCAATTGCGGAGATTGCCAAAAGAGCAAGAGGAACACCCAGGATTGCACTTAAAATATTAAAAAGGGCTAGGGATTTTGTTCAGGTAAAAGCCGAGGGAAAGCTTGAGAAAGGAAATATAAAACAAGCGCTAAATTTGCTGGAAGTTGACGAAGTAGGACTAGACTCATCAGATATAAGATATCTTCGCTCAATTATTGAAAAACATAACGGCGGTCCGGTTGGAATAGAAACTATAGCTTCAACAATATCCGAAGATATTGGAACAGTTGAAGAAGTAATTGAGCCATATCTAATGCAAATAGGATTTATAAAAAAAACTACAAGAGGCCGTGTGGCAACAGAGTCTGTATATCATCATCTAGGCATAGAGCTTCCTAAATCCTCAAAAGAAGGGCAATCTAAGTTACTTTAGATTGACACGGGATTTTCTCCATGATAAACTTTTTCGATTATGGCATTAAATACTAGTGAGTCACGAGTATACTTGCAAACAAGGGGAGAGGTGCTGGATATTTGGAGAATTGGAGAAGGAAATTCATCAATTTCTCATGAAAGCCATCCTTTAGAGTCTGTTGATAAAATTATTAGCGAAAGGTCGCAAAGAGCGTACGAATCTTTAAGAGAGAGTAAGATTAATTTGGGGTTAAATATAGCAACAGCAGCGATACTTTTTGCTGAAGCGATAAGAGAAAGATCTAAAAAACTTGTTGTAATCTCTGCCATTCCTGCTGCCGGAGTTGTATTCTCGGCGAGAAATGTGAGAAAACACAGAGAGGAGATTGATTGGTTGGAAAAAGAAAGTTTAACATGGGAAGATCATCCCGAAAATATTACTTTAACTCCTCAAGAATAACTACCTTTGAATTTTTCACCAGGTTTTTAAATTTTTCTTCAAGTTCTTGATAATTGCCGGGATTTTGGTTTCGGTAGTGCATTGGAATAGTAACTTTGGCAGCAATTGTGTTTGCAGCATCAGCAGCTTCTTCCGACCCCATACAATAAATACCATCCATAGGAAGAAGCGCAATATCTAAATTCAAATTTTTTAACTTCTTCATTTCCACAGTAAAATCCGTGTCCCCTGCGTGATAAACTTTTTGTCCATTTAACTCAAAAATATATCCAACCCAGTTATTTGATTTAGGGTGAAAATTCAATTTGTCGGGATGAGTGTTGTAGGCCGGAATAGTTTGGAATTTAAAATCTTTAATATTAAATTTTTCATTTGGTCTTACAGATATTTTTCTTTCGTTTTCAATATCAATTTTTTCCAAAATATCAGGTGGAGCAACAATTATAGTAGTTTCTTTTATGATTTGGTCGATATCACTTTGGGAAAAATGATCGGGATGGGTGTGGGTTATAAAAATAATATCTGCTTTTTCTTTTGTACGGTTATTAAGTTGAAAAGGGTCAACAAAATAAATATTATTGCCGTTTTCATCAATAAAGTAAAATGAAGCATGTCCGAACCAATTTATGTTTTCCATGTATGCATTATAACACTTAGTTTTTTAAAGTATGTGATGTTTTTTACTATTGTCTTCTACTTTGCTGGGGTCTTGGACGCTCGCGTCGCTTAGAAAGTCCCGAACCGCGTCTTGTATTTGTTTTTGCTCGGTGAGTAGCGGCTTGTCTTTTACTGCTTGTAAACACAAGATTGTCTGTATCCTGTGATGCTGTAGCATCTTCTCTTGCTCGTCTGTTTATAGGTTCAGGTTCTGAAGCATTAACTACAATTCCATTTTCTATATAAAACGCCTCTTTTGGTAGGTGGGACCAGGGATTTAATCTTGTATCTACTCTTTGTTCAATCGAGTGGCCGGGAATTAAAAATTTTCTATCAGTTTCTGCCTGTTCAAACAATATGAGCTCGCGTGGCGCATCACTAGCCAGAGAATCAATAATTTCGATGGGGGTTATTTGCGCAGTAAAATCTCGTTTTGCTTCTGGCAGATCTTCTCGTGCTTCTAGGGGTAACGACATTTATATTTTCAGTTTATTTAAAGGTCAATTAACTGTCAATAAGCATTTTCTGTTTTTGGCCGGTATTGAAGACTTTCTGTAATATGATTTGGTTTTATTTCTAAAAAACCTTCCAAATCTGCAATGGTTCTTGCTTCTTCAACCGCCTTGTTTGGAAGTCCAACAATTGTAAATGACGGTAGCCCTTGGTTTTGGATGTCAACTTCAACTTCAACGGGTAATCCCTCTAAGCCTACAATTGCCGCTGAAAAAAATTTTGAAAGCATAAAAATGTAATAACATTTTTAATTCAAATGGTATAATCGGTGGCGTAATGACAGTAATATCCGAAAGACAAAAACCATATGTCCCACAAAACTTGAGAGATAGTTTTGGGCAAAGAGAAATACCTGCAAGAGAAGAAACTGCGATGGATGTAATAAACGGATTAGAAGGGTTACATATTCCACAAATGAGGGATTTATACTTTTACCATTTATGGCATCAGGATAGAGGTAGCGCTCTTCAAAAGATTAAATATTTAGTTGGTGAAATTAGGGAGGATGAGGTTGACAGGGTTTTAGTAAGAGTTGAAGGCAATAATTTATTAACGGAAAAATATGCCGTATTTCATTCAGAATTTTTAAAACGCACCAGTAATGAAAGAATTCCGGAATTTAAAAGATTAAGAAGAAGTGGAATGACCATTGAAGATGCAGCTGCTGAAGCGGAAATTGATCAGTTCCTTGCGCAAAAGATTGATACGCAAACTTCGTATGAATTATTCATAGCAGAAATAAAAAGAGGAATTTCGCGTTTTCAAGCGGTTGAGACAGCAAATATTAATAATTCCGATGCCCAAGACTTGCTACTGTCTTTACTGTTGGAAAAACATGTTCATTCCGTAGATATTTTAGAGTTTAAAAAGGAGGGTTTAAATAACAGACAAATTGTTCAAAGAGTTGGAGAGAGTATTCATGACGTTGATAATCTAACCAGAGCATTTGTATTTTTCGATATACTACCACCGCATAAATTAAGAGCAAAGGAAACTGTGGGGCAAAACGATTTTATTAGAAAAGTATTACATTTAAGATCAGAAGGATTAGGTAACCAGGCTATTGCCCAGAAACTAAACATTACATTATTTAAAGTTGAAGATGCCGCTAAGTTTTTACTTTGGGTAGGACTAATTGATCCTATCAGTAAATCGGATGCGCTAAGGACAAGGTGGGGAAGAGAAAAGTATAAAAATGAGTTGACAGGTTTAATTTCTAAATTAGGTTATGAAAATTTACACAAATATAATGGAAGAGTAAGCGTTAGAAAACTTTATGAAATTTCAGGAACAAGTATGGGATATGATTTGTTTTTATCTTTGTATCATGAGTTGGAAAAAAGTAAAGTAGTGCCGTCATCCAGAAAATATAAAAAAACCAATAGAAAATAATTTCTTTTTCCGTTTCGTGTATTTTTTGAAGAACGTACAACAAATATTGTTAAACTTAGAGGGTAATAATGTCTTTTCGGTCCTGTCCTGTTGAAACAAAATTAATTTTTACACCTGTTTGTTTTTTTATTTCCTCAAGATATTTTTTTGCATTAATCGGCAAATCTTTAAATTTTGTAATCCCTTTAGTTGTTTTGATCCATCCCGGCATAACTTTATATATCGGTTTAACTTTTGTTAAAAAGTTTGCATCACCGTCTTCATAAGAAACTTTTTTACCGTTTAATAAATAATGTGTGCAAATTTTTACTTCTTTAAATCCGTCCAAAATATCTAATTTAGTAACCGTAATATCTGTTAATCCATTTATCTTAGCGGCAAACCGAATAATCTCCGCATCAAACCAACCTGTTCTTCTTCGTCTTCCCGTTGTTGTTCCGAACTCATGCCCTTTTTCAACCAATAAATCTCCGTATTTGTCAAAAAGTTCCGTTGGAAACGGGCCTGCACCAACTCTTGTGGTGTAAGCCTTGGTTATACCAATTACTTTTTTAATCTTTTGTGGAGGAATACCGGCGCCGGCCGTTACTGCTCCCGAAACAACATTAGACCCGGTTACAAATGGATAGGTTCCCCAGTCGTTATCCAAAAACATTCCATGTGCTCCCTCAACCAAAACCTCCTTATTAGCGTTTAACTCTTTATGTATAATAGGGAAAACTTCAGTAATAAAAGGTTTAATTTTATTAAAGAATTTGTATAAATCCTTTTCTATGGCAAAAGCTTTTAATGGTTTTTCTCCAAGCGCAACCAAAATTTTATTTTTTATAAGAAGTTGAGTATTAAGTTTTTGTCTAAAAACTTTTTTATTAATAAAATCTGCAAGTCTTATTCCGTTGTAGCTTACCTTATCCGCATAGGTTGGACCAATTCCTTTTCCCGTAGTTCCTGTTTTTGCTTTTCCTTTGGCTTCTTCATAAAGCCGGTCTAAGAGTTTATGATAAGGCATTATTACGTGGCACCTGGGGGAAATTAAAAGTCTATCCTTTAATTTAATTCCTGATTTTTCCAGAAGTTTGATTTCGTTTACTAAAACTTCCAAGTCCAAAATAACACCGTTTCCAATAATTGATTTTGCACGTTTGTTAAATATACCTGAAGGGATTAAATGCATGGGGAACTTTCCGTACTTATTTACAACAGTATGTCCGGCGTTGTTTCCTCCGTGGAATCTTACAACCAAGTCGGACGTATCTGACAGGCAGTCTATAATTTTACCTTTTCCCTCATCGCCCCACTGGGCGCCGAGTACAATTGTTACCGCCATAAAACCAAAAACAATTTAAACAAAATTCTATAGTAAAAGCAAGAAGCAAAAGTGATACAATATGCGAGAAGCTATGGACCAAGCGCAGGAAATTAGAGAAAAATTAGATATTGTCGCCTTTATATCGGAGTACCTCCCGCTTAAAAAAATGGGCAGAAATTTTAAGGCAAATTGTCCATTTCATAACGAAAGCACGCCGTCTTTTATAGTTTCGCCCGAGCGACAAATTTGGCATTGTTTCGGTTGCGGAAAAGGCGGAGATATTTTTACTTTCTTAATGGAATATGAGAACATGGAATTTCCTGAAAGTCTAAGAGCCTTGGCAAAAAGGGCGGGAGTGACCTTAAGAGAAAGCTCATATAGGCAGAATCAGTATTCGGAAAAAGAAAAAATTTTTGAAATAAATAATTTAACGTTAAAGTTTTATCATTATTTACTTGCAGAGCATAATGCGGGAAAAAACGCACTAAAATATTTAACCGATAAAAGAAAAATTACCAAAGCATCAATTTTAACTTTTGAGTTGGGATTTTCTCCAAATTCAAAATCTTCGCTTTCAGAATTTTTAATAAAGAAGAAAAAATTTACTAAAAACGATTTATTTTTAGCAGGTGTAGCAATAGAAAAAAATGGTGAGACAGTCGATTTTTTTAGAGGCAGACTCATGTTTCCATTATTTGATCATCGGGGAAATGTGACCGGTTTTTCAGGAAGGGCTTTAAATGAAACGGATATGCCTAAATACATTAACACAAAAGAAACCTCAGTCTACCACAAGGGAAGCATGTTTTTTGGCCTTAATGTTGCAAAGGAAGAAATAAAACAAAAACAGGATGCAATTATTGTAGAGGGGGAATTTGATGTAATATCGCTTTTTGAAGAGAACATTAAAAATGTAGTTGCTATCAAAGGAACAGCATTAACCGAAAGCCAGGTTAGTTTGCTATCTAGGTTTACTCCACGTGTAACCCTATGTTTAGATCAAGACTCCGCAGGATTTGAAGCAACAAAAAGAAGCTTAGAGGTTATCGAGAAAAAGGGATTAACAACAGACACGATTATATTAAAAGATGCAAAAGACCCCGATGAGGCAATAAAACAGAATCCAATTTCTTTTAAAAAAGCACTTAAAGAAAAGGTTGGTATCTATGATTTTATGATTAATAAATTTTCATCGGAAAACAAGTTAGAGACAGCTGAAGGTAAAAAGGAAATTACAGACAATTTGCTTCCATTATTTGCAAATATCTCAAATGAAATAATAAAAGAACATTATTTAAAAAATTTAAGCAATCTTTTGGACGTATCAATGGATAGTCTGGAAAAAGAATTGCAAAAGCATAAAACTATGAAAAAGATTGAAGATCAAGTAGTAGTTGTTAAGCCTAAAAACAAAAGAAGCGAGCGGGAATTGGCAGAAGAGTTTCTTCTGTCATTAATTTTGCAAAGCGGAGATGTTAGTAGTTTGCTTGAAAGTTACAAAAGTTTTTTTAAAGTATATGAATTTGAAACACAGGCTTTGGGTAAAATAATAAACCTTTTATTTGATTTTATTGATATAAATAAAAAATTCGATGAAACTAAATTTTCTCAGAATTTACCTAAGGAATTAATATCATCTCTTGATGTATGTTTACTTTATCCGTTATCAAAATATGGGCTTGAAAATCCCAAGGATTCAAAATATAATCAGGAGATTGTAAAAAGAGTTAATAGGCTTAAAGAATATCACTTAAAAGACAAAATTAAGCGTAAAACTTAATAAATTTAAGGCTCTGGTTTTATTTATACCCATTTTCTGTTAAAATTACTATATGAAACAGCCCAACTTACTTACAGAAATTGTTTCTGGTGCTAAAAAAAGAGGTTACATAACCCAGGAAGAAATTCTTTCTATCTTTCCGCACCCTGAAGAACACATTTCGGAATTAGATAAGCTTTACGATAAGCTGATGCGTTCTGAAATCGATGTATTTGAATCCGTAGCAGCAGAATCCGACGAAGAAAAACCAATTGAGGTTTTAGAAAAAGAACTAGAAGCCTTAACAGTTCTAACAGAAGGAACAGTTTCAGATCCTGTAAGGATGTATTTAAAAGAAATAGGTAGAATTCCGCTTTTAACTTTTGACCAAGAAATAACTTTGGCTAAAAAGGTGGAAAAAGGGGATAAACATGCCAAGCAAAAACTAATTAATTCTAATTTAAGATTAGTTGTTTCTATTGCCAAAAAATATGTGGGAAGAGGACTTACACTTTTAGATTTAATCCAGGAAGGAAACCAGGGTTTAATTAGAGCTGTAGAAAAATACGATTGGAGAAGAGGATATAAGTTCTCAACCTATGCCACTTGGTGGATAAGACAATCTATTACCCGTGCAATTGCCGACCAGGCAAGAACAATTAGAATTCCTGTTCACATGGTTGAAAATATCAACAGATTTTTAAGAGCTTCAAGAAAATTAATGCAGGAATTAGGTAGGGAGCCAACTCCAGAAGAAGTTGCTAAAGCATTGGGTATTGAACCGGATAAGGCTTTGGAAATAATTAAAATTTCTCAGGAGCCTGCAAGTTTGGAATCTCCGGTTGGAGACGAAGAAGACTCAAGGCTTGGAGACTTTATCCACGATTCATCGGCACCAACGCTTTTTGATACGGCATCTAGAGAACTTTTAAAAGAACAAATAGACCAGGTTTTATCAACGCTTTCCGATAGGGAAAAAAGAGTTTTGGTTGAAAGGTTTGGTCTAAAAGACGGTAGATCAAAAACTTTAGAGGAAGTTGGTAAAATGTTTGCGGTAACCAGAGAAAGAATCAGGCAAATCGAAGCAAAAGCACTTCGCAAATTAAGACATCCGTCTAGAGGCAATAAACTTAAAGATTATTTAGGTTAAGCGCTTATCACTCTTATTGTTGAAGTCCCCGATTCAGAGGTCCAATAATCTCCATGAAGAACTATAAACCTGTCTCCGTCTTGGCAAGACCCTGCATTTTTTAAAATCTCAAGAGCCTCTCTAATATCATCTTTTACAATTTCGTTTTTGCTTTTAAGGGATTTTTGGAAAATAGGTTTTACGGCGTAATTAATAGCAAGTTTATTAACGAGTTCTTCATTTGGGCAAAATGAATAAATTGCAACATGCGGTCGGTATCTGGATAGCATTCGGGCAGTTTTTCCTGACTCGGTAAATACTAAAAATCCTTTAATTTTTTGCTCTTTAGATTTTAAAGCCTTGTATAAATTAAAAGCACTATCGCAAATCATTTCCGATATATCATTAAGTTCATATTTAAAAAGGGTTCTGATATCCGGCACGTGAGTTTTTTCTTCGGAGAATTTGATAATTTTTGCCATAACATCTACTGCCTCTTCCGGGTATTTCCCATTCGCGGTTTCTCCCGAAAGCATAACTGCATCCGTAAAATCATAAACAGCATTGGAAACATCCGAAACCTCTGCACGTGTTGGAATAGAGTTATGTGTCATTGACTCAAGCATTTGCGTTGCTGTTATTACAGGAACGCCTTTTTGCAAGCACTTTCTAATAATTTCCTTTTGCCAGAATGGCACCTGTTCCATGGGCATCTCAACACCCAAATCGCCTCTTGCCACCATAACTGCATCGGTTGCATCAATAATTTCATCTATATTTTGCGTGGCCTTTGCAGTTTCGATTTTGGCAACAATTTTTGCGTTTAAGCCGATTTTACCCATCTCATTTTTTAGGTTTTCTAAATCCTTTGCATTCCTAACAAAAGAAAGGGCGATAAAATCAATTCCTTCCGCCTTTGCCAAATGTAAACCCTCTCTATCCTTTTCATGGATGGTTGGAAAGTCATAATCAAGATCAACAATAGAAACAGCCTTATTATTTAAAAGAGTTCCCGAAGAATAAGATAAAAGGTAAGTTTTGCCATCCTCTTTTTTTACTGTAAACTCGAATAACCCGTCATCAGCTGATATTTGTTGATCTTCGTCTAAATTTTCGATAATTTCGGGGACAGATAAGCTAAAGCCTTTTTCTTTATTTTTAAATACTTCTTGCGAAAGGAAGATTTTTTCGCCCTCATCAAGCTCAATACTATCAAAGGGCATTTTAAGTCTTACCTCAGGACCCTGTAAATCTAAAAGCGTTGCAGTTCTAAGATTTTTTTCCTTGCAAACTTTTTTTAATAGCTTAAGTCTTTCCCGGTGCCAATTAGTATCTGCATGTTTATAATTGAATCTAAAAATATTAACACCAAGATTTATTAATTTTTCGATTTTCTCGGGGGAGTCGGAGGATGGACCAATAGTTGCCACAATCTTAGTTAACTTTTTCATAAAAGAATATTGTATGCCAAACAAACTTTTGTGTAAAGACTATGCTTAAGCAGCTTTTTGAAGTTCTACCTGTCTATTATTTATTTTGAATTTGTCTTTCAAGGTTTCCGCGATAACGAATTGCTGCGGAGTATTTACCTAAATTTTCAGATGGTGCAAATTGTCCCGGCGTAAACTGTATTCTTCTTTGTCTTTCTCTTTCTAAGACTACCGCTAAATCTTCTCTTTTTTCAAAATCATAATAAACTGTATGATGAATTTGAGCGAATAATCCATCCTCTATTTCTATCCGTGGGGCAAGAATCGGTTCTTCATGCGAAGTAATGCTTGCTGTCCATTCGGAAAGTCTTTTTTCATCGTAAGTTAATGGTCTATCTATTTCAAAATCCGGCCTTAATTTTCTGATTTGATCTTTATTATCGGTTTCCATTAAATTTAGTAAAACCGCTTCTTGCATATTTCCCTCTAAACTATTAAACCCCTCCGGTGTAATTAATCCGGCATATATTGGCTCATGTGTTGCAGTGTCTGTTAATATTGGTCTGGGAGCTTTGAATATGGTTATTTTTGCTGGTTGCTTGGGCACAGTAGTTAATTCAGGCTTCGGGTGAAAACCATCATTTCCCGCCTCAATTCGTCTGGAAGACTCCATATTTAAATATTGATATCTTTTTATATGTTTGTCAAGTTGATTTTGCCCCTTGTCAAACTCACTCTATTTATTTATATTTTTATTGTAAGTGTCGGAAAGAGAACAAGATATCGGCCTGCCACAGCATAGAACTGCATATCAAACTGCGGAAACTATTTGCCCCAAATTAATTATTGTTTCAAAAGGAATAGATCTAATTGGTAAAAGAACGCATTCCAACGGAGATTCATATGAAGAAGAGGGGTTTGTTGAAATAATGAAAAGAAACCAGCGTTTTATTGGTGTGGGTCCACATATGCTTGACGAGGCTTTGGGAAGGCGTCATCTTTCAGCAGAAGCTAGACCAGATGCACTTCTTTTAAGCAGAAATTTTTGTTTAATGGAAATGGTAGAATTTAAATCCGGCAGAAGTAATGGATTGCATAGAAAAGTAGAAGGATTCGTATCTCTTTTAGAAAGATTTAGGGAAGACCCGGATTTACTACCTGGTCTTCTTAATGATGTTTTGTTAGATTCAGGCGTTGAGGATCATGAATTCCCAAGAATCCACATTCCGATTAACCAAATCATTATTGTTAGATTTGTAAGTCCATATCCAAGAGACCCTATTCCAGATGGAAGACTCCCTTTTAAAGTAAGGTTTTCAGTAGTTGAAAGATAAAACATTAAAATACTAGATTTTAAAACTTATAATTGATAAAATCTTAATACATTCCGTGATAGCTCAATGGTAGAGCAGGTCGCTGTTAACGACAAGGTTCTAGGTTCGAGTCCTAGTCACGGAGCCAGGTTCACCCCGAGTAGTATATTAGAACCTCTGATATAATTTGTTTATGGATAAAAGAATTGGTGTTGTATGTTTTATTGTTAAAGATAAAAAAATTCTTCTTGCTAAAATTCATTATTCTTCAAATGACCAGAAATGGAATGGCATTGGCGGATTTGTTAATAAGGGGGAATCTCTTGAAGATGCAGTGGCAAGAGAGTTTAACGAAGAAACATTTATTAAAATAAACAGGGAAGATTTAACAAAAGTTAAAGAACTAAATTCAGACATTAAATTGATTATCTTTAAAACAAGTACATGGGATGGAGAAATTAAACCCAAAGAAATAAGTATAAAGGAACTTAAATGGTTTGACTTTGACAAGATTCCCTATAATCAAATGTTTGCTGATAACAGAGACTGGTTTCCTGAATTGTTTAAATAGGTTCTAACGTCGTCTATCCCTCGGAGCTCACAAAACAAGTCACCATTTCGGTGACTTTTTTTGTGGTTTCTAGGATAGGAATTATCGCAAGACCGAGTCTCGAAATGAGCGTAGCGAATGAAGATTCTCCTAAGAACTTAGTCGCGGAGCAAGTTATATTTACCACCCTTAAGGGTAACTATCAGCCCTTTATTATAACTTCGAGCTTGATTTATTAATAAAATTGTTTGATGATTACCTTATGGAAGAAAATTCTGTTCAAGCTACAACTCAAGTGCCAAACCCTATTATTGTTGAAAATGAAACTATTCCGCCTCAAGGTACGCAGGCACTAAATGGTCAACCTCCAAGCCCTAGTACCCCTTCCGTTCCTGAATCCCACCAAAATAACATTTTTGGAACCTTAATAGCTATATTTTTGCTTTTGTCTATATATCCAATGGGATTAATTGTTATGTGGTTTGCAACAAAATGGCCTAGATGGGTTAAGTTATTATTAACTTTGTTGCCAGTTATTTTGATAATAGTAGGAATAGTTGTAATATTTTCCGCTGCGCTTATAGGTTCACGAAATATTTCTAAATCAACTAGTGTCACCCCTGGTGTATATGAAGTTTCGCCAAAACCTACAACCCCTGTTATTATTGAGGGAAATAGAATTATTAATAACGATGGAGGTTATAGTTTTATACTACCAAGCCCATGGAAAGCAAAAATAAGTTCTTATTCAAAAAGTGACATAATTTTTGGTGAAACTTTCTTAAATGACCTTGGCATTGGTTCTATTAGTGTAAATACAGGCGATAAATCCTTAAATGATGCTCTTAGTAAACAAAACCCTAAAACAGTATCACAACCAAACCAGATAACTGTAGGCGGAATACCAGCTGTTATTGAAAATCTTGGTGGAACTGATGGTCTAATTAAATTAGAAGGTAAAGTCGTAGTGGTCTATAAAGATGGGAAGACATATTTAATTGAGGTTTTAAGTAATGACCCTAGTAATCTTGCTAAATTTCAAGAAATTCTTTCTACTTTCAAATTCGCGCAATAAAAGCAGGGTTTAATTGTAGCTTTTTAATCTCCTTCCACCTCTGCCTCAATTCCCCGATATAGCTTAGATTCTGGAAGGATTCTATTACTTTTGCAGTTATAATAATTCTAGGATCGCAGAGCTCAATCCATGTGGTGGCTATTTTTGTGATTTTGACTAGGACGAGAAGTAAACTTCCAAGAAGCAATCCTGAGTGCCTTGCGCGAAGGAAGCCCTAGTCACGGAGCAAATTAGCCTTAATTCAACTTCTGTTATAATCTTATGATGAATAAAATTGCAGCATCGGATAAGGTTTATGTAGATAAATCAAAAATTCTTAATGCGGGGCTGGGGGTTTTTGCCAGACGTGATATAAAGAAAGATGAAATTATCGAAAGATGCCCAATTATTGAACTGCCAAAATTTGACATGGCTAATCTAAATGAAAGTATTTTGGTTACTTATTTTTTCTATTTTGGTAAAAATAAAGAACGTCTGGCAATTGCTTTGGGTTTTGGGTCAATATATAACCATACATATAAACCAAATGCAAAATACAGGATTAGACAAAAAAACAAAACAATTGATTTTATTGCATTAAATAATATTAAAAAAAATGACGAAATAACATTTAACTATAATAATGGAGACCCAAAAGACAAAATACCGCTATGGATAGAAGGAATTTCTGAACCTAAAACAGATAAATTTTAACCTTGCCCCAATGTGCCTTTAAGAGCAATAGACTTTTAAAATCACTTACACTTTCCCCCGTTAACGATTATTCTCTATTAATTACTTATTTATGAATACTCTTGATGCAATTAAAACCAGCGGTTTTTATTGATTCCTTCGGATTTCTTCTTAAATCTAAATTTGAATCCTGTCCCATTAAAGCGCGGCTGTTTATCCATGCTCCTGATGAAAATTGAAACATTCCCAGATAATCGCCATATATAGCATTTGGATTAAAGCCTGATTCACAGGCAGCAATTTTCTTAAGTAAATTTACATCAACGCTATAAAAGTTACCATATTTTGTAAAAAGTGAATCCAGATCGTTTGAGGTAATAGGCGTAGGTATTGGACTTGGGGTAGGAGTGGGAGCATTATTGTTGACAGTACCACGTTTTAGATATAAATTATCTGTATGGGTTCGGTTAAACCAATTGTTTCAGTAGTAATTTTGCTGATAATAGTTGTTATAGTTTCTGTGGATTTATTATTTTTTAGAAATCACTTTTGGGAACGGCTAATAGTAAATGTTGGAATCGTATTGGTGTTTATAGCTTTTTACTTAAGGTTTTTTCATAACCTCTAAAGATTTAATACTATTTTTAATTTCATGTTCAGCGTTTTCTCAGAAAGTTAAGCTATTTTGAGTTTAAAGGAGGTGAAACAAAAATGATGCATTATTACACTTACCCACAATATGCTTACCCGCAATATTCATCTTTTCTTCCAGGAGTATTTATATTTGTAATTTTTATTATTCTTGCAATTTTATTTTTTTCTTTCTTCTTTTCTCATAAAGGGGAAAGAAAGGAAGAAAACGATCTTATTGAGGAATATTCATATATAGACATAATAAAAGTACGTTACGCAAAGGGGGAAATAAATAAAAAAGAGTTTGAACAATTAAAAAAAGATTTAAGTTAGTACAGTAAAATTCTTCCCGTGCTATAATTTGGGAAGTGAAAGCAAAATTTAACCAAGAAGTATTAATTAAAATTTCATTTTTTATCTTCCTGGTTTTTTGGAGTATACGTTTATACAAACTAATTGAAATAATTTTCAAGATTGGCATTTTGCCTGATTTCTACGGTTATTACCGCGTAATTCATAATTTATTTAGTGTTAGTCCCGATCTTTCCTACATAGTTCATAATTCTTTCGGTCCGCCATTTGTATTATTGCCATTTCTTCCCTTTACCATTTTTTCTTTAAAAATTGCAGAAGTGCTTATTACTTTTGTTAATTTGGCAAGTTTCTTTATTGTTTTCTATTTACTTTGGAAACATTTTTTAAAAAAAATCACACCGTTGTTTTGGATTTTACTTTCATTAATTTCATTTTCATTTCCTCTAACTTATTCGTTGGGTGGGGGAAATCCGATGGGTTTGGTTACCTTAGGGATTTACAGTCTTTGGATTTTTAAAAATAAGTATTTAAGACAATTCTTTTTTACAGTTTCGGTGCTATTAAAAATTTATCCGGCTGTGGTAATACCGGGACTTCTTTTTGGTAAAACAAAACTTAAAGATATTTTAATGCCGCTGGCAAGTTTGGTATTGGGTTTGGTAATAAGCATAATTATTTTGCCATTAAACATCTGGAGTTATTATTTAAAAGAAATTCAGGGAGTAACTTCAAGAGTTTCGACTGCGGTTGATCCTGCTATTGTTAACCAATCTTTTTCATCTTCTTTTGCAAGGCTTGGTATAGAAATTAAATTTTTATCATTCGGGTATATTGCATTTGCGCTTGGTATATTTAGTTTACTGCTGATTTTTTTATATCAAGTGAAAAAAATAAAGAGCAATAATCAAGTTGAAATTGCAATTGCTTTACTTTGCCTTTTGTTGTTAATTTTCCCGACTCCCTGGCAATATTATTTTGCCGTGATTTTACCATTTTTAATCATTAAATTAGGGCAAAAAAGATGGATATTTATTTTGCCGCTTCTTCTTATTAGTTTTAACGGCAATTTGCTTTCGGGCGGAGGATTAATTAAAAATTTTCTGGATAGCTCGCAGTTTTTAGCAACCTTAATTACTTTTTTTCTGATAACATTGGAACCGCTTAGTAAAATAATTAATAACAAAGCTTAATGAACGAAAAGCCTACAAATTATTCATAAGCACTTTTTAATGCTTTAAATTTACCTATTTCAAGAAGGAAAGCATTGCTGCTAGGTGTAGCAGCTGTCTCGCTGCTCTTTTTTCTTAAGGGTTCGCAAGATTACGAGACGGTTAGTTTAGAGCAATTTTATGAAGCATTAAAACAAAATCCAAATGTTTATACCTCTGCTCATAACGCAGCCGATAATCTGGAGTTACTGAATACAGCCCTTGATGATAAATCAGGGTTAATTGAGGTAGATGTGGGGAATAGTAATGGATTATATGTTGTGCACACATTGGGTGATTTTAACGCCTTAAGTAAGTTGCAAAAAAAGAACAGGCTTTCAAAACAGTTTTGGAAAAAGTTCTCGGTTCTGGCAAGGGCATAGCTTTGGATATTAAAATAGGCGGAAACGACCAGAAGGGATTTAAATTATTTAAACAACAAGTAGATCTTCTTATGCCCAAAGACAGTTTAGTTACATATTCGGGCGGAACATTTTCTTTTTTGGATGAAATTGAAAGTTCTCCTCAAAAATTAGTCGTTTTTAACGTAGATGAATCCAATATTGAAGATTATTTTCAAAGGGCGGAAAACTGGATTAGAGGGGGTGTAGTTGGACGCGGAGCAACAGTAGAAATTGGAAACAACGTAACGGATGAAATTCTTAGTTTTAACAGTTCTAAAGGTGTAGATTTTCCTATAAATGTGTGGACAATAAACAGACCAAAAGATGCATTAAGCGTAATTAAGAAAGGCGGGAGAATTATTATTACTACAAATAATGTAACATTAATTAACCAGATTTGCTATAGCACGTAGTATGGGAAAAACTGCTTAAGGCCTATTTTCCGCACACCGGCCAGGCTGATGCTTCGCCCCTCGAGATTTTAAAAGCAGCGGTTTTAATTGATTCTTCGGGATTTCTTCTTAAATCTAAATTTGAATCCTGTCCCATTAAAGCGCGGCTGTTTATCCAGGCGCCCGAAGAAAATTGGAACATCCCCAGATAATCGCCATATATAGCATTTGGATTAAAGCCTGATTCACAGGCAGCAATTTTCTTAAGTAAATTTACATCAACACTATAGTAGTTTCCATATTTAGTAAAAAGCGAATCAAGATCGGAAGACGTGATGGGAATCGGCGTTGGTGTTGGCGTAGGAGTGGGTGTAGGCGTTGGTGTTGGCGTAGGAGTGGGTGTAGGCGTTGGGGTAAGGGTTGGGGGGAACGAATTTACATTTATAATTAAAGGTGAGGCAATTTGAGGCTTTTTTTGGGAATCAATGTATAAAGACGTTGAGCTTATAACTAACACACCAATTATTAATACGTACGTTAGCCAAAATTTCATGCAACTATCTTATCATATTTAATTTGTTATAATAGATCTTAGCTTTATGGACAAGAAATTCTTATTCCATGCATTTGGCTACGGATTCTTGCTTTGGCTGTTTGGTTACATCCTCGGTATTATCTTTTTTACCTTCTTGCCCCAAAATTACTTAGGTTTGGCAATTATGCCGTTTGGCATAGCATTAACGCTTTGGATTTTGTTTAAAAAAATTAAAGAAAAAGACTTGGAATATTATTTATCCATTGCAATTGTTTGGCTGGTTGTCGCCGTAACGTTTGATTATGTTTTCTTGGTAAAACTTTTACACCCTGTAGATTATTATAAATTAGATGTGATTATTTACTACGGATTAACATTTCTGTTGCCTCTTGCGGTTTGGTTTGTAAAGTCTTCTAAAACTTCTAAATAATTATCTATTTACGATTGCTTTAGCTTGATCGTTGTAGCACTGGGGAATCATGCTGGTAGGAAAGTTTGGATAATTAGTTAAGTTAGAGCAGGAGATAAATCCATTTCCGTCCCATACCAGTTTCCAAACACCGTTTACCTTAGCCGCATACCATATACCGCCTCCGCCTTGCTGCGATGCAGCGCCGGAGGCATAATCGCCTTTAATTTTAGATACGGTAATGTTTAAGTCGTTTGCAACGCTTCCATGTTCTGTAACTAGAGCATTTTTAATGGCTAAGCTTAAAGCAGCAGTTTCATCAACGGTTGGCTCTGGAGTTATATTTGCCGCAGTTGTAACTTGAGGGGTGATTGTCGGAGTAACTGTAGTTTTAACAGTGTTTTTCGTTTGGGTTTCCTTTTGGGGTTGGTTTTTAGCTCCCAAATAGTAAGCCCCGCCGGCAATAATACCAACCAGAATTAAAACAACAGCTAATTTACCAAAAATTGCAAAAAACCTATCTCCACTCATTAACTATTAGTTTAGCACAGTATGTCAATCTTATTGATAAATAAAAACAAAAAGCAGCAAACTATAGGAATAAATTGTATATGCCTTGACAGGAATATACGCGTGTGGTAATATATCCGCATGAACCCCTCAACTCTGGCTATAATATCGGAAGTTAACAGGTTTAATATTGTTGAATACCTTTTAGGTGGCCCTTCGCCCGTAGGTGAAATTTCGCATAAACTCCATATGAGCCAACCCCAAACTTCCAAACACTTAAAGGTTTTGGCAGATTATGGGGTAGTGGAGGTAGAAAAGGATGCTCAACAGCGCATTTATTCGCTTAACGCGGAGAAATTTGAAGAAATCGATACCTGGATAGCAAATTTCCGCAGGCTTTGGGAAGCGCAACTGGACAGATTAGAAAAGCATGTTAAAAAGGAGGTGAAAAAATAATGACAACAAAAGCAAAAGGATTTTCAAAAGAAGAGCAAACAGCCATGAAACAGCGTGCTTTGGAGCTTATGGCAAATAAGGGAAACGGTGAAGAAGCGGTTTTAGCAAAAATTGCCACCATGAAGGGTTCAGACAAGGTTTTGGCCACAAAAATTCATGAATTGGTTAGGAAAAACGCACCGGAACTGGGAGTAAGAACCTGGTACGGAATGCCTGCGTATACTAACTCGCAGGGTAAAGTGGTTTGTTTTTTTCAGGATGCGGTTAAATTTAAAGTTAGGTACGCAACCTTAGGGTTTCAGCACGATGCGAATTTAGACGATGGCAATATGTGGCCGACCGGTTTTGCGCTTTTAAAAATAACGGCAAAAGAGGAAGCGGAAATCGTAAGGCTTATTAAAAAAGCGGTGAGTTAAAAATTTATAGCGTAGTAGTCCCGTTAGACAGTTTCATATCTAACGGGATCCAATGAGATGCGTTTTCTCTATCTCATAGGAGGAGGTGAATTTGCATGGAGGTAATAAAAGAAGTTGTTTTAACAAGGGAATTTAATGCACCAAGAGATTTGGTTTTTGAAGCCTGGATAGACCCAGATCATGTTATAAAGTGGTGGGCTCCTAATGGTGTTACTAATGAAATTAACAGTTGGTATGCAAAGCCGGGTGGCAAAATAGATTTGGTAATGGTTGCAGGAGTAGATCTTGGACCTTTGGTCGGACAAAGATGGCCAATGACAGGCGAGTTTAAAGAAATTAATAAACCCGAAAGTCTAAGTTTTACTGCAAATGCAGTTCTTGATGGCAAGGAAATCTTACAGCACTTAACAACCGTAACGTTTGAAGAAGAAAACGGAAAGACAAAAATGACTGTTAATATTAAAGTTATTAAAGCGGTTATGCCTGAGGCTCAGGGATCATTTGCAGGAATGGATCAGGGATGGAACCAGCAACTTGATAAGTTGGCGGCATTTTTGGCAAAAAAATAAAAACCTTGTGATTCCTATCACCGAGGAGTTTGAGTTATACCTTGTATAAATAATAAGTGTTTAATTTAAGTGTATTTTTAATTGCGCTCCGCGATTTTACCGAGAGCTTCTTAATAATTGGATTATTGTTGGGATTTTCAAAAAGACAGAATCTTAAAAAGGAGCACTTAATAATTTTAGGTGGTGTTAGTGGTCTTTTAACTTCTCTTGTCGTAATTCTGTGCGTATTTTTTGTACTTCCCTTTATACATTTTGACTTTTCTTTTGACACAATCGACACAATCGGACACTACGCCCTAATAATTTCCGGACTTTTAATGATTTACTTAACTTACCGCATACACCCTGTAATGGTTGATAACAAAAATTTGCATATTACTTCAATTCTTGGCAACAAAGAAGTGGAAAAGATCTCCTTTTTCGTATTAACCTTTCTTCTGGTTTTACAGGAAGGGTTTGAAATTACCATTTTTAGTTCAACAATATCTTTTTTAAATTCATTTTTATCAAATAGCTATTCGCTTTTAATAGGTTTCTTAGCAGCACTGGCAATTG
Organism: bacterium; assembly: GCA_021780675.1. Taxonomy (GTDB): domain Bacteria; phylum Patescibacteriota; class Microgenomatia; order Levybacterales; family UBA12049; genus DAHWUP01. Next base: position 4,743 of record JAJXYH010000004.1, on the reverse strand, counting down.
GAGCTGTTTTATACAAATCTTATTTAAGAAACCATATTAAAAAATTATTCAAAATTACAGAAGTTTTACTGATTATTTATGGAGCATATCTAGTTTTTCATGGAGTAGGGGAGCTTTTGGGTTTTAACTTTGGATTTTTGGGTTAATCGGGGGTTTCTGCTTGTGCGGCTGTAGAAATCTCGAGCATTTTTAATTTATCGCGTTTTTCAACTGTTTTGCTCCACTTACTGGTTAATTCGTTATTTTTTTCTAGTGTTTGAGCCAAAGTTTGAGCATCAACGGTTTTGTTTTTTCTAAAGTTTTTAAGACGTGTAAATACACTGGCATCGGATTTCCCCGCCTGCATTAAAAAATAAACGCCTACAGCAATAAGTGCCAGTGCCAGAAGAAGTAACAGGATGCTTGTTCCTTTATCCAGACCCGTAATATAAATATAGATAGTTTGTATGCCGGAAATTGAGAGTGCAAGACCGATTATTGTTTGTAAAAGAATGGCCTTCATTTATAAATTAAAGCATAACAATTTTAGCTTTAATTCTCAAGCAGATTGTTTATAATAAACTAACGTCTTTTAGAAAAAATACTATTACACTTCTTTTGACCCTTCTTGTTTACGGGTGGTTTTATATTTCTCAAAACATCATAAAACCCCATGGAGAGAACGTTTTAGGCGCAGATACCAATGTATCGGTTATTGTTCAGCCGGAGTCGGGAGAAATACCGATTGTAAACGCAATAGATAATGCAAAGTCTGAAGTTTTGGTTGAAGTTTATCTTTTATCCGATAAAAAGGTAATAGAAAGTTTAATAAATGCAAAGAAAAGAAGAGTTGATGTAAAAGTGATGCTTGAAAAGCATCCATTTGGGGGAGGGAATATAAATATTACTACAAATGAAACATTAGACAGCGCAGGCGTTTCAACTGAGTGGTCTAATCCCAAATATTCTTTAACCCACGAAAAAGCAATTATTGTAGATAAAAATTTATTATTCGTATTAAGCTAGAATTTAACCACCAGTCCATTTTCCAAAAACCGCGAATACGATATTTTGGATGCTAACAGCGAAGACGTTCTTTTTGCACGGGATATTTTTGTTGCCGACTGGCAGAGGCAATCTTTAACGATTTCAAAGTCGCATCTTATTGAAAGCCCGGACACATCAAGAGATGCGTTAAAAGCACTTATTAACTGCGCACAAAAAACTATAGATATAGAAATGGAAGTTGTTGAAGATAATCAGATGATAGATTTATTAAGCCAAAGAGCTAAAAATGCAACAATTAGAATACTTGCGCCCCCCATCTCGCAGCTTAAAGCCAATCAAAAAGCCCTTCAAAAACTAAAGCAAGCCGGTGTTATGGTAAAAACTTTAAGTTCGCCCTATACACACGCGAAACTTATTTTAAGCGATAATAGTAAAGCATATGTTGGGTCTGTTAATTTTTCTACCCAAAGTATGGATAGTAATAGAGAACTTGGTATAATACTGTTGGATGTTAATATTACAAAAGTTTTAGAAAATACTTTTAAGTCTGACTGGACTAAAGGAAAAGAATTTTAATGAAAAAAATTAAAAATAAAAAATTGAGTAAGTTAATAGGAAGAAACGGAAGAAAAGGAGCAAACGAAGATTTTTTAGAGCTTTTAAAAAGGGCGACGAAATATAATAAGTTAATAAAAAATAAAATTTAAGTCTTTCTGACAACCTTTAATTCTATTGTATTAAAAATAACCCATTTGCTTTCAAATCTGTCAGTTAGCAGATCCCCTTTATTTTTCTGCATTAATTTATAAATATTTTTATACATCCTCCAAGCGGTTTTATAAGTTACACAGAGTTCCTTAGAAAGTGTGTTTGCAGAAATATTAGCTCTTGTTTGCGTCATTAAGTATAATGCATAAAACCAAACAGTAAGCGGGGTAGAGGACTTTTCAAAAAGAGTTCCGTTTAAGGGGGAAATTTGGGTTCTGCAAAATTTGCATGCATAAACAGGCCTTTTATGTAATCTATAATGTCTGGTTACTCTTTGGCAAACTTTACAAACAATGCCGGAAGGGTATCTTAGTTTAATTATTTCCTCAAGACAAGACTCATCGCTACCATATATCTTAAAAAAATTGTTTAACGTAAGATAGTTTTGCATTTTAAGATTATACGTGGCTAATTACGTGCTGTCAAGGTATAATTATTAAAATTGCTTATTGACATGTGTACGTATTTGGATTTTAATAGGTTTAATGTATGAGACAAAAAATTAGTACTTATCTTGATAGCGCGATCTCCGTTTTATTGTTTGTTGTTGCCGGAATCACACCTTTACTATTCTTTAATCAAACAACCGAATTTTATGAAATGCCAAAACTACTTTTATTAGTAGTTATGACAACAATTCTTTTGGGACTTTGGATTTTTTCTTGGATTATTAAAGGAAAAGTAGTCATTAATAGGACACCGCTTGATATTCCTTTATTAGTTTTATTGGCAGTCATTCTTATATCGACCTATTTTAGTGCCAGTAGATATCCGGCTATATATGGTAACTTCCCAAGAGTTCACGGATCGGCTGTATCATGGGTAACTTACATACTGTTATATTTTATTGCCGCGTCTCACCTAAAGAGTCTAGTTAATTTAAAAAACTTTCTATATGTATTACTAGGAAGCGGAGCAGTGGTTGCATTAGTAACATTAGCTTCGTTTTTCAAACTTTATTTGCCTTTAGATTTCGCACAAGCTGTAAATTTTACACCCACCGGATCGTCTTTTTCAACAGCAGCATTTCTATTAATGCTCTTACCGCTTCCGTTATTGTCTCTAGTAAAACAAAATAAATATTTACCAATTCCCGCAGCAATTGGTCTTTCAGTATTGTTTGCTGCAGTTGTAGCGTTAATAAGCTCTGTATGGGTGGACGTAGTCTTGGTCCTTGTTTTTGCTCTGGTAGCCTTTGTTGCCAAACCGCACCAAGTTAAAAAAACTTTGGGCGCATTCTTGGTGCCGGTTGCAACAACCGCTTTGGTGCTCATATTAGCCTATGCACCATTCCCCGGTAATGTAGTACAGTCTTTAGAATCAAATTTCCCTAAAGAAATTCAGCTTCCTTTGGCAATTTCTTGGAAAGTTAGTGCAACAGCCTTTAGAGATGCTCCATTTATCGGTACAGGACCATCATCGTATCTTTTTAACTTCACATCTTATAAACCAATTGAATTTAACCAGCTAAGCGTATGGAGTTTCTCATTCGATACCGCATTTAATGAATTCCTGCAAGTATTAGGAACGCTCGGATTCTTCGGATCGGCTGCATTCCTTATCCTTTGTCTTGCAGTAATTGTAAACGCATGGAGAGTTTTGGCGGCAGATACTCAAAATCAGGTTCAGGATACATCAAAAATAATTACAACTGCACTTGCAATGAGCGGATTAGCAGCAATTGCATTATTCCTTGTTCATGCAACCACATTAGTATCTTTTGTAGTCACATTACTGGTCTTTGCAAGTCTTATGATGTCGCAAGAAAAAGTCAGGGAGAAAGTAATGGAGTTTTCCATCGGTATAAAAGCTTTAACACAGGAAAATAAACAAATTGACCTTTTCCCAATAGTTATATTTATAGTGTACTTAATCCTTGCCGTACCCGTTCTTTACAAAACCTTTAACGTTGCCTTGGCAGACTACTATCATAGACTAGCTCTTTCTCAGGCTAATAAAAACGGTACATTAACATATCAATACTTACAAAAAGCAGAGCAAATCAATCCTGAAGTAGACCTGTATAGGGTAGATATGGCACAAACCAACTTTGCTTTGGCTAACGCACTTGCCTTACAAAAAGGGCCAACCAAAGACAACCCACAAGGATCATTAACAGATAATGATAAAAAAACAATCCAAACACTCCTTTCTCAAGCAATAAATGAAGGAAGAGTAGCAGTAGTCTTAAGTCCAAGGTCGGCAAGAAACTGGGAAGTATTGGCAACAATCTATAGAAACATAACCGGTGTTGCACAAAATGCACTAGCATTCTCACTCGACGCATACAGCGGCGCAATCCAAAGGGATCCATTAAATCCATCATTAAGGCTTAGCGTCGGCGGAATTTACTATGCAGCTAAAAACTATTCTTTAGCAACCAGATTCTTTACAGACGCAATCAACTTAAAACCGGACTATGCTAATGCATACTACAATTTATCCTTAGCATACAGAGATAATAACGACCTACAGGATGCAGCCTTGGTAGCAAACCAATTAGTAATACTTTTACAGAAAAATAATCCAAATAGTGCCGATTTTAAAGCTGCACAAACATACTACAATCAATTAAAAGATCAGATCGCATCTAATCAAAAAGCTCAAGAAGCGGCAGCTAGCGGACAATCAACAACACCATTACAAAACTCAAATATCCAGGGAGTAAACGTACAAAACTTACAAAATAAACCAGAAGTAAAAAACCCGGCACCGGTTAAAACTAACCCAAGCGCAAATATTCCACAGCTGACACCAACTCCAACACCTTAAGGATTTATAGATCTCCGGAGCTTATTAAATCACTTTCCTTTAATGTTTTACCGCCGATTTTAGCCATGATTTTATTGGCTACTTGTAACAGTTGTTTATTATCCGGTGCGTATTGTAAGGTTTCAAATAAGATTAGGTTATCGTTATAAAAATTATCACCGTAAACTCTGTTAAGTGCAGTTTCAAGACCCTTTTCATCCTTATTGAAATAATAAT
>JAJXYH010000016.1 GCA_021780675.1 bacterium | reverse complement strand
AACGCAACCCTTGTCTTTAGTTATTTTCTAGAGAGACTGCCTGTAACAAACAGGAGGAAGGTGAGGATGAGGTCAAGTCATCATGCCCCTTATGTCCTGGGCTACACACGTGCTACAATGGACTAGACAACGAGAAGCAAACACGCAAGTGTAAGCCAATCTCTTAAACTTTTTCGTAGTTCGGATTGTGAGCTGCAACTCGCTCACATGAAGTTGGAATCGCTAGTAATCGCCAGTCAGCTATATGGCGGTGAATTCGTTCCCGGGCCTTGCACACACCGCCCGTCACACCATGGGAGCTGTCCACTCCTAAAGCCGTATTTTTAACCGTTAAGGGGGAGAACGTCTAGGGAAGGGTCAGTGACTGGGGTGAAGTCGTAACAAGGTAGCCGTACTGGAAGGTGCGGCTGGAACAACTCCAAAACACATAATATATCAAAGATGAATAACGGTAGGACTATTAGCTCAGTTGGTTAGAGCGTACCCTTGATAAGGGTAAAGTCGCTGGTTCAAGTCCAGCATGGTCCTTCGGGGGTATAGCTTAGTTGGTAGAGCACCGCCTTTGCAAGGCGGATGTCAGCGGTTCGAGTCCGCTTACCTCCAACTTTAGCAATGTAGGTTAAATGAACTGTGGCTTATGTTGGATGGCTTGGCACTTAAAGACGAAGAAGGGCGTGGTAACTAACGATATGCTTTGGGGAGTAAGAAACAAACTTTGATCCAAAGATTCCCGAATAGGTCAACCTATGTAAAACTTTTAATTTAATTTTTTGGGTAACTCGGTGAACTGAAACATCTTATTAGCCGAAGGAAAATAAAGCAAAAGCGATTTTCTTATTAGCGGCGAGCTAAACGAAATCAGCCTAAACCTATTTTGGTGTAGTGGGGCCAGTATAAAAGAGCAATTCTATGAACTCTGAAATTGTTGAAAACAATACTAAAAAAGGTTGGAAGTCCTGTAAGAATTCTAATGTTGTTCTACTTAATCCCAAGTAGCATGGAGCACGTGAAATTCCGTGTGAATCAGTGAGGACCACCTCATAAGGCTAAATACTCTTAAGTGACCGATAGTGAACTAGTACCGTGAGGGAAAGCTAAAAAGAACCTTGAAAAAGGAGTGAAAAAGATTATGAAAGCATAAGCTTACAAGCAGTAGGAGACCAATCTTATGGTTGACTGTGTGCCTGTTGAAGAATGTGCCGGCGACTTATAGTTAGTGGCTTGGTTAATGTTTTAGTACAGTAGCCATAGTTAAGACGAGTTTTAAAAAGCGCTTACGTCACTAATTATAGACCCGAACCCGGGTGATCTAATCATTACCAGGATGAAGCTTTATTAAAACAAAGTGGAGGTCCGAACCCACCGATGTTGAAAAATTGGGGGATGAGTTGTGGTTAGCGGAGAAATTCTAATCGAACTCGGAGTTAGCTGGATCTCTTCGAAATGCGTTGAGGCGCAGCGGCTAATTATGTTAACACAAAGGGGTAAATCACTGTTTCGATGATGGCTGCGAAAGTGGTACTGATTTGTAGCAAAATAAGAATACTTTGTGTTATGCAATTTGCCAGTGAGACTGTGGGGGATAAGCTTCATTGTCAAGAGGGAAACAGCCCAGATCATCGTTTAAGGCCCCTAAATATTTACTAAGTGATAAAGGATGTAGTATTACATAGACAACCAGGAGGTTTGCTTAGAAGCAGCAATTTCCTTTAAAAAGTGCGTAATAGCTTACTGGTTAAGTGATGCTGCGCCGAAAATGAACGGGACTAAGTAAATTGCCGAAATCATGAGATTAAAATTCAGTAGAGGAGCGTTCTGTTTTTGTTGGAATCAATAGTGTGAACAATTGTGGACTAAACAGAAGTGAGAATGTCGGCTTAAGTAACGAAAACATTGGTGGAAATCCAATGCCCCGTAAATCTAAGGTTTCCTTCGCCAGGTTCGTCCACGAAGGGTTAGTCAGGATCTAAGGCGAGGCTTAACAGCGTAGTTGATGAACAACAGGTTAATACTCCTGTACCATACTTAATTTGCTAAGAGTGACGAAAAAGGCTATGCCAGCCAGATTTTGGTAATGCTGGTTTAATATTTCAACATTATGAGAATACAAAATTATTTGAGTGAAGAAATAGAATACAAGGAAAACTACGGTTTTTCAAGTGGATAATGTCATATTTCCTAGAAAAACTCTCATAGTAATAAATTAAGTATTGCCTGTACCGAAAACTGACACAGGTAGGTTTGTAGAGAATACTAAGGGGCGCGAGACAACTGTTTCTAAGGAACTCGGCAAAATGACTCCGTAACTTCGGGAGAAGGAGTGCCTTCTATTTAGAAGGTTTCAATAACCAGGCCCAAACGACTGTTTACCAAAAACACAGGTCTCCGCAAAGTTGAAAAACAAAGTATGGGGGCTGACGCCTGCCCAGTGCCGGAAGGTTAAAGAAGTTGGTTAGCGTAAGCAAAGCTGATAACTGAAGCCCCGGTGAACGGCGGCCGTAACTATAACGGTCCTAAGGTAGCGAAATTCCTTGTCGGGTAAGTTCCGACCCGCACGAAAGGCGTAACGATTTGGGCACTGTCTCGGAAACAGACTCGGTGAAATAGAATTGACTGTGAAGATGCGGTCTACTCGCACTTGGACAGAAAGACCCTATGAAGCTTTACTGTATCTTGAAATTGATTTTGGGCTCTTTTTGCGCAGAATAGGTGGGAGGCGTTGATTCTCTTTTTCGGAAGTTGAGGAGCCAAAATGTGAGATACCACTCTTAAAGAGTTAGAGATCTAAAAATATAATCAAAATATTTGACATTTTCAGGTGGGCAGTTTTACTGGGGCGGTAGCCTCCTAAAAAGTAACGGAGGCGCACAAAGGTTCTCTCATCCTGGACGGAAATCAGGTGAAGAGTGTAAAGGCATAAGAGAGCTTGACTGTAAGACCTATAAGTCGAACAGAGACTAAAGTCGGTCTTAGTGACCCGACGATGCTGAGTGGAAAGGTCGTCGTTCAACAGATAAAAGTTACTCTAGGGATAACAGGCTGATCTCCCCCAAGAGTTCACATCGACGGGGAGGTTTGGCACCTCGATGTCGGCTCATCGCAGCCTGGGGCGGTAGTACGTCCCAAGGGTTGGGCTGTTCGCCCATTAAAGCGGTACGTGAGCTGGGTTCAGAACGTCGTGAGACAGTTCGGTCCATATCCGGTGTGAGCGTTAGAGCATTGAGAGGAGCTTCCCTTAGTACGAGAGGACCGGGGAGGATGTACCGCTGTTGTACCGGTTTTCACACCAGTGGAAAACGCCGGGTAGTCAAGTATATAGTGGATAACTGCTGAATGCATATAAGTAGGAAGCCCACCTTAAGATGAGTGCTCTTTTAGATCATGACAAGACTAGTCATTTAATAGGTATCAAGTGTAAGAATAGTAATTTTTTTAGCTGAGATATACTAACAGATCGAAAGTTTTATCCTACATTTATTTTTATTGGTGTCCTTCGACTTTTTGGAAACACATAAAACATTCCGAACTTAGTTGTGAAACGAAAAGTGGAGATTAAATACTTGGAAAGACATTCCCCGGAAAATTTTCTCTGATGCCAATGAAATTTTTATTTCATGAAAAGTAACCCTTAAAATTAAGATATAATTTATGTCAGCTTCTTTTCTTCCCACAATTTTTGTTCCTTTTATTGGTCTTGTTTTTCCGTTTCTTGTTCTTGGACTTTTTTTCTCATATATACAAGAAGAGAATAAGAGCGTATCATAAACTTCAATTGAGGCGTGCTGGATTCGAACCAGCGTAAGCTTAGCTAGTGGATTTACAATCCACCCCCATTAACCACTCGGGCAACGACTCTAGTATCAGTTATTTCAATAATATTTTATTAGTAACTAACGTTATAATTTATTCATGTAAATTAAGTTTAAAGATGTGTAAAAAAAACATTTTATGTCAAGATATAGAAGTCCTCGTTTGAGGGTTGTTCGTAGACTAGGGAAGCTCCCAGGTTTGACACGTAAAATTTCGATAAAAACGAATCCTCCAGGTCAACATGGCAGTAGCTTTAATAAAAAAACATCTTTATATAACGTGAGGTTAAAAGAAAAGCAAAAATTACGCTATCATTATTGTGTCTCTGAGCGTCAGTTATTAAATTATGTGAAAAAATCTAGGAAAAAAAAAGGTTCTTCTGGCAAGTTATTACTCACATTCTTGGAAATGCGTTTAGATAATTTGGTATTTCGACTTGGTTTTGCACCGACTATTATGGCAGCGAAGCAGTTAGTAAATCACGGTCATGTTCTTGTAAATAGTTCTGCTATTAATATCCCAAGTTTTGGATGTCAACCGAAAGATACAATTTCGGTTAAAAACTCTATTCTTTCAAAGAATTTAGTGAAAAAAAACCTAGATTTATCAGGGAATATTCTTGTTCCTCAGCATTTGTTTCTTAATCGTGACATTTTAGAAGCCAAGGTACTAAGTTTGGTGAATCGAAAATCAATTTCATTAGTAATAAATGAATTATTAGTAATCGAGTATTATTCACGTAAGTTATAGTATAAAAATAAAATATAATAATATAAATTTATTTGTGATTTTTTAATTCATTACTTAATGATCTTTTTATTTTTATAATTTTTAGTTTATTATATATTATCTTTCAATTTTTCTAAAATAATAAATTTTAAGTAGCGGCAAGTTTTAAAACAAAACAAAATACAGAAAAATATAAAGAGAAAAACAACAATAGGAATTGTTCATATTTTGTTATTTTAAATAATACAAAAAGTTTTAAAGTTTCGTAATTAATTAATAATAATATTGTATATTTTTTTTTATCAAATCAATAAAGATCTCATTGTAATAAAGCTACCTT
>JAJXYH010000034.1 GCA_021780675.1 bacterium | reverse complement strand
CTACTAACCTCTTAATAGCATCTTTTTATCGATTCTGCAACCTATTCCAAAGGCAGTATCGGTTGGAAAAATAATTATTCCTCCATTATTTAATACTTCTATTGCATTTTGTAGTTTTTTATCCATATTTTAAAATTTTAATTTTTCTTTTGTCATCGCCTTCGTTTGACATATGAACTTCGTACCTTTTTTGGGGCAATAGGTCGCCCATTTTTTCGGCCCACTCTAATGCAACAATCGAAGATTTATCTTTAATTACCTGATCTAAACCAATTCCCAAAAGATCATTAACTGTTGAAGTTCGATAAAGATCAATATGATAAAACTGTTTAAAACTTTTATTTTCCGATTTAAGATCGTACGTTCTAACAATTATAAATGTCGGAGAAATTATCCTTCTATTAATGCCCAGTGCTTTTGCCAGTCCTTGAATAAATGTAGTTTTTCCGCTGCCTAAATCGCCGTAAAATGCTAAAAAATCTCCAGGAACAAGCTTACCGGCAAGTACTTCTGCTATTTTTTGCGTTTTCTTTACGCTTGTTGTTATAAAATTATTCTCATTCATTCTGTTGCTTAATTTGAGCATTTCTTTCCTTAATATAGCTTTCTATTTTAGGATAAAAAATCACTATACCACAAAGAACTATAAAAACAACTCCTACAAAAATTAAGATTTTTGAGATAACCTGCTTGTCGGTTAAAGAAAAAGATTGGATATTGTTATCCTTGTTATCAACACCTGTTGGTATGATAAATAGATTGTTTGAGCTTTGTGCTAGGACTTGTTTTTGAACAGGACTTACGCTTACGTTTTTAACAACTGCCGGTGAAGGGCTGGGAGTTAGGGTTAAAGTAGGTGTAGGAGTTGGAGTGCTAGTCGGTGTAGGAGTTGGAGCTGAAGTTGGATCGGGGGTAGGTGTGGGAGTAGGGCTTGGAGCTGTAAGATAAATGCTTACAACATTAGACCAAGTTGCTGTTGATCCGCTTTCCGTATAACGGACAAGTTTTAAGTCATACGTTCCGGACCCTCCGTTATTAAAATTAGAGTCAATACTTTCCACCTTAGCTTGAATATCTCCATACCATGAGCCGTCAGAAAAAGTAGTAATTGTAAGAAACTTGGAATAATCAATCGGACTAGGTGTTCCGTTATACCAAATACTACCATTATATGTTGAGCCGAAATAATTTGTTGTAGAAGGCTTAGCTAAAGCTACTCTCAACCTATAGACAGTGTTCGAAGGAAGCCCGCTCATCGTAGCAGAAATCGTAAAACTATTATCTATACTTAAAGTTGAAGGATAAGTAGTTATGGTTGGGGCAGCTGCAAAGGCAAATTGATGCTTAAGGCTCAATAAAAAAAATAGTCCCAAAGCACATAAAATCTTTATAGCTTTCATCAATTAGAATAATTTCATATAATTTTAAAGTCCTGTAATTTTATAAACTACAAAAATACTACCTAAGGGATATTTATCTGTAAAAGGTATTCTGTGCCCATTTGGCGTAAATGGATCATTCATTAAATAATTTCCACCATTATAATCCGTTAAAACCACAAAATGAGTATCACCGTTAGAATACTTAATTCCAACTATAACCGGCCGTCCATTTTGCAACTCGCTATCTATTGCAGATCCTGCCCTTGTTGATGTAACACCATCTGCCCTAATCGTAAAATTTAAGTATGCCGGGTAATATGAAGCGAAATTCCAAGAGTCTGAATTAATCGTCTGAGGAGTTACGCTTCTATGTCCATAATGTGTATAAACCATTGCCATTGAAGTAATTAAACAACCATCACTTGCAAGAGAATATTGTGTTCCATTTAAAGAATTACCGCCCCACTGAGAGTCTCTTTGATTGTAATAACATCCCCAGTCATCACAAACCGTTTGGTTACCAAGAAGAGTCGCTCCTCCCTGGCTTTGTGCAAAACCTGAAAATCCTGCTAACTGTGCTTTTGCCTGAGATAGTAATTGCTGGTAATTAGCTTCACTTCCCTGTGTTTCGGCAAGAAGCTTCTGTTTTTCACCCTTTTGTTGACCCAATTGGTCCGATAAAGTTTGCAGTTGTTGATTTAAAAGTTCAACCTGTTTCTTTTCATTTTCAAGAATACTTTTTTGATTCGTATAATCTACTTTTGCTTGTTGAGTATCATAAATTAACTTTCTGTCATGTGCTTGAGCTAATTTTAAATAGTTAAGTCTTTGCAAGAAATCTTCCGCATTACCCGAAGTTAACAAAATCTGTATCGGTTGAATTGTGCCCACCTCATAAGTTGCCACTATTCTATTTAATAAGATTGTTATTGAATTATTTAAAGCACCCTGCAATGTTGTAATTTTTTTAGAAGCGGTATCTATATCTAAAGTTAAACTCGTTATTTGCTGTTGTGTTGCCGCAATTTTATATTCAGTAAGTTTAATTTGACTATCCATAATTGATATTTGCGAAGAAAGAGTTTGCTCTTGTCCTTGAAGATCGGAAATTTTTTGTTGATATTCTTGGATTTGCTGCTGCAAAGCTGCCGTATCAATAGAAGGCGAAGGAGTCGGGGTTGGGGTATCTGAAAAAACTTTACCTACCTGAGGAGTAAAAAAATAAAAAAGCAAAACTACAATTAAAATTATTGTTTTTTTTAAAACTTTCATATTCCATAACATTTTAAATAAATTCCTAAAACTATTTTAAATATCTTAAAACCGCAATAAAACTTGAAATCACACCAAATATTGTTGCTAATAAAACTTCAAGTCCAAGAAGGGATAAAAGTCCGGTAATAGACGCAGGTAAAACCGGAATTCCCTTTAAAAATGACTCTAGAAACGGCGTAGCCCATAAAAGCACTCCGGTTGCAATCAACCATCCGATAACAGAGCCTACAACTCCGTAGAAAAACCCTTCTGCAATAAAAGGTAATCTTACATACCACGCGCTTGCACCAATTAACCTCATAATCTCTATATCTTCTTTTTTTTGAGAAATCTTCATTCCAATAATTGTTGCCATTATAAAAACCGAAACCAAAGATAGTAATAGTATTAATCCAAAACCAATTTGCCTAACTGCATTTGTCCAGGTTGTTAAAGTAGATACAACATCCTTTTGGTAAATTACATCCGATACTATTTGGCTTTTTTTAAGCATATCCGAAATTGAATTTAAATCCTCGAGTTGCACTGCAGAAATTTCAAATGAAGACGGTAATACGTCTGCTGTAACTAAATCCAGTAAAAGCGGATCGTCTTTATTTTGCTGTTTATAAATTTTTAAAGCATCTTCTTTTGACACAAATTTAATTGCGGATACTTTATGTGTTGCTAGTAAATTTGATTTTAAGGAGTTTATGTCGTTTTGAGTCGCATCGTCTTTAAAAAATGCCGTTACTTGCGGTTTAGATTCAAAATAATTAATTATTTGCGAAGACCCTGCAATTAAAAACACAAAAAACGATATCACTAAAAAGGTTAACGTCATAATTAAGATTGCCGCCATTGCCTGATATGGAGATCTTCTTAAATTTCTTCCGGTTGTTTTTAAAAATTTCACTCCTTTTCCTCCTCTTTTTTATCCTTTTTTTCTTCTTTTTCTGCTTCTTTTGCTTTTTCGTCTTTTTCAATTTTCCCTTTATTAATATGTATTACTCTTTTTCCGGAATTTTTAACAATATCCAAATTATGAGTTGCCATAATAACAGTTGTTCCTTTTTCATTAATCTGCGACAAAAGTTTAACAATCTCAAGTGAAGTTTGCGGATCTAAGTTTCCTGTTGGTTCATCGGCTAAAATAATTTCCGGGGATAAAACTAACGCTCTTGCAACGGCAACTCTTTGCAGCTCTCCTCCCGAAAGCTGAAGTGGAAATTTTTCCTTGTGCTCCGAAAGTCCGACTTGTGATAAAACCTCATTTACAGTTTTTATAGCCTCCCCAGACTTAATTCCTGCAACGTCTAATGGAAGATAAACATTTTCAAAAACGGTTCTGTCAAACATTAACTTTAAATCCTGAAAAATTACACCAATTTTTTTTCTGAATGCGGCAACCTTGCCTTTAGGCAATTTATTTAACTCAAGGCTATTTACTACTACATCGCCCGAGCTTGGTAAAAGATCTCTAATTATTAATTTAAAAATTGTAGTCTTACCGGAGCCTGTTGGACCAACCAAAAACACAAATTCACCCCTTCTTACAGCAATATTAATATCTGATAGGGCAAATGTACCGTTTCCAAACTTTTTAGAAACACTGTTTAAAAGGATCATTTACAAAACCTCAATTCTCCCAACGTCCATTAACCAACCTGCAGTTTGAGCTTTTTGGGTTTGCCCCCATACCTTAATTTTTTTACCAATATATTTAGATAAATCTACAATTGATGAGGTTAAATAGACATTTTGACTATCTCCACCCGGTCTTTCTAAATGATATGCTCCTTCTCCATCTATGCCACCTTCTTTTAGTGTTCCTTCAGCCGTGTCTTTAAAAGTTGCGGTATCACTAGATCCTACAACAGTTCCTTTTGGTATCGAAGACCCACTTAAAATCGAACCTAAGCTATTTCCTGAACTTACCGAAGAAGATCTTCCGGATAGTAAAAATCCTGTTGCTATTCCTACAATAATAACTAAGGCTAAAAGACCGATTATCTTGGGAGTGAATGCGTTTTTTGCAGTCTGTGTACTAAAATCGTGAATTAAGGTTTTATCGTTTGTTTCTTCTTCAGTTTCTTCTTTTTTTACTTCAATCGTTTCTTTACTTTTATCCATAAAAATGAATCACCTCCTGTGATAATTAAGTAAACCATATTTTAGCCACTTTAGCAACCCTTTTTAAGGCAAATCCTATAACTTTCGTAGCTCTTCATCAATAAACGAATCTATGTCACCATCTAATACTGCTTCAGTATTGGAAGTTTCATAATTTGTACGAAGATCTTTAACCATTTTATAAGGATGGAGCACATATGAACGGATTTGATTTCCCCAACCTGGAGTTTTATATCCTCCTTTAAGCTTTGCTTCCTGCTTTTTTCGCTCTTCCTCCTGCAAAAGCCATAATTTTGCCCTTAACATTTTTAAAGCGTATTCGCGATTTTGACCCTGATAACGCTGTCCCTGGGCCGTAATAGTAATACCTGTTGGCTTGTGGGTTAATCTTACGGCAGTTGATACTTTATTTACGTTTTGACCTCCATGCCCACCACTTCTAAAAAAATCCCACGCTAAATCTTCATCTTTAATATTAATATCAGGCGATTCTTCAATTTCCGGCAAAACTTCAACTAAAGCAAAAGACGTTTGCCTTAAACTATCGGCATTAAATGGGGATTGTCTTACCAAACGGTGGACACCGGCTTCTCCGCGCAAAAAACCATATGCAAAGTCTCCGTCTACTTCTATAATTACACTTTTTAATCCCGCTTCATCACCGGGTGTTTCCTCCAGGGTTTTAAATTGCCAACCTTTTTTTTCAAAATACCGGGAGTACATTCTATACAGCATATTTGTCCAGTCCATTGCCTCAACCCCACCTTGACCCGAATGAATTGAAAGAATTGCCGATGAGTTATCATAATATCCTGAAAAATAAAGCAGTGTTTCAAGTTCATCCAAAAGTTTTTCGGCTTCATTTAGATTTTCCGCTTTTGCTAATTCCTGAAGTGTTTCTGTTTTCGTAATTTCATCCTGTAAACTTGCAAGGTATTTCATTTTTTGAGAAGCTGTTCTTTGATCCTTCCAAAAATCGGGATGGGTGCTTTCAACCTCAATTTCACGCACTAATCTACGCTTATTATCAACGTCAAACTTCTCTAATAGTTTTTTTATTCTTTCCTTCAATTGATCCATAATTTTAATGATAAATGTTCGTTGCAATAAGTGCCAAAGCCGATAAAAACATTGTTATAAAAGTCAACCACACTAATGAACTTGATAATTTCCCGCTTTTATACTCACCCATTATTTTTTCGTTTCCTGCAATTTTTGCAATTATAAAAATCAGCGGTACAGCTGCGATACCGTTAAAGACAGCCGTATAAACCAGGGCCTGAATAGGATTTATACCAATAAAATTTATTAAAAGACCTATTAAGGTCGCAATTGTAATAACACCATAAAAACCATGCGCTTTTTTAAGCTTTAGGTTTAAACCTTCTTTCCAATTTAAGCTTTCCGAGAGTGCATACGAAGCAGAACCAGCTAATACGGGTACTGACATAATTCCTATTCCAATTACACCAAAGGCAAATATTACTTTAGCAATTAATCCTGAATTCGGAAAAGTTGAAACTAATGGCTCCAATGCCTTTGCCGCTTCCGAAGCTGTTGCAATATTTGTGATTCCGTGTGAATTTAAAACAGAAGCGGTTGTAATAATTATAAAAAAAGTTATCAATTCCGAAAATAACATTCCGATTGCATTATCAATTCTTATATCTTTAAGATATTGTTTTTTTAGTATTGGTTTATTACCTTCTTTTAAAATACTCGCTGCTTTTTCTTCCTCAACTTCTTCCGATGCCTCCCAAAAAAACATATATGGTGAAATCGTTGTTCCCAAAACTCCCGTTAATAGAAAAAAGAAACCAACCGTAAATTCTATGTGTGGAACAAAAGTTGATTTAATAACCTCAATCCAATTTTGACCCACAATAACCGCAGTGAAAACATATGAAAATAATGCTAAAGAAAGCCATTTAAGAATTCTTGCATAAATTCTGTACGAGGTAAAAATTTCTAAAAGTAGGATTAATATTGTAAAAAATATTGCCAAAAATGCAAAATTAACAGGTACTATTAACTGAGCAGAAGCGGCCATTGCTCCCAAATCTGCTCCAATATTTATTGTATTAGCAACAACAACTAAAAATACAACAAAATATAATAATTTTTTACTGTAATTTGTTTTAACAACCGAAGCAATCCCTTTTCCCGTAACAGCACCAATCCTGGCACACGCTTCTTGAACAGCAGTCATAAGAGGATACATAAACAGTACTGTCCATAATTGTCCATACCCAAACTGAGCACCGGTTTGAGAATATGTAGCAATTCCGGATGGGTCATCATCGGCAGCTCCCGTAATAAGACCAGGTCCTAAAATTCTTAGTATTCTACTAAATTTGTGCTTTATATTTTTTTTTTCCATTACAATTTAGAACAAAGGTTAATACAAGTTTGTTTTAATTGGTTATTAGGATAATCTTTAATTGCTTTTAGGTCATTAATTATTTTTTGAACTTGTGGAGAAGACGTTGCAACGTCTACTAAGTTAATATTACTCGCTTCTTGTTTAAGTGCATAAATTTGATCTTGTGCACTTTTTTTAATACTCAAAGGTGGGTTGTTTGTAGTAATTGATTGTGAAACTAGCGGTTTATTATATGAACTACCTAAGATTGCGTTTTTTGCCGAAAAACCTAAGATTAATAAAATAATTACTATAATTGTTACAAGAATAATCCTTTTTTTATCCCATTCGGACTCCTGCTTAGTAACTTTTGTCTTCATTTTATCCATAAAATAATTGTAGGCAATATATTTACCATTTGCAAACAAATCAAGGCAAACTATTATTTTTCAATTGGTACTAGGGGATATTTTTTTAAAACCAAATATACCAAGTAGGTTACTGCTACCGATATAACAAAACTTCCCATAATATCAATGATAGAATGAATTCCTACGTATATTCTAGAAATGCCTACCAAAAATCCTGCTAAAAATAGGATCAAACCTATTTTTTTGTTGTAAACGAAAATCACCGATGCAATTGCAAAACTTAATAATGCATGGTCTGAAGGGAAGCCATTATCTGCTGCGTGCGCTACTAAAGGGATAAAATGTCTTACAACAAAAGGCCTTGGGTCATAATAAATTATACCGGAAATCTTAGCGATTATAAGTATTAGAGGTAATGTAATAATAGAAAACATTGCCACTCCTTTCTCTTTTTGTATAAATTTGGTTGCTACAAAAATTACTCCCAACAAAACAATTACTAAATAAAAATATTTTGCGATAATTATCATCAACAAGTTTAGCATAAAGTATAATTAGCATAGCATTAAAAAATTGTCTAATCAATAATGAACACTTTCGACAAAGTTTATAAAATTGTTTCATCTATTCCTAAAGGCAAAGTTACTACTTATGGGGCTATTTCAAAGGCAGTCGGTATAGACCCTAGAGTTATTGGATATGCACTACACGCAAATAAAAACCCTAAGGATGTACCATGCCATAGGGTAATTAATTCAAAAGGGATGGTTTCCAGCGGTTACGCTTTTGGAGGCCTTGATACACAAGCTAAATTACTTATAAAAGAGGGAATTAAATTTGATAAAAACGGGAAAATAGATTTGGAAAAATTCGGTTATTTTCTATTCTGAACTCTTAACTAATTTAATATCCTTTCTCATCTCATCAATTAACCTATCGGCGGCTTCAGTAATTTTTGTATCTATATCATTAATATGTACCCTTAAATGCTTAAATATTTTATCGTGGTTATTTTCTACTAAATTTATTAAAAATATCTTTTTTTCGCCAGTTGGAAGCTCTGATAAAACTGTATGCATAACTGTAGCGTGAATATTTGCATCAAGAAGCGATAAAAGATGTAGTCTTTCTTCTTTGGACATCTCTACATTACCAAGATCTAATGTTATATCATTTATTTGTATTAAGTGTGTATAAAAATGTTTTATTTTCATAATGAATTAATCGGTCCTAATGGAATTGTATCATTAGGATCATCAATAAAAAAATATAATACTCCACCTTTTTGAACTCCGTCTACTCTTTCAAGATAATGCATGACCTCCGGCGACCCGCCTAATTGTTTTCCTGTCCATGGAGCCGGACCTGCATCTGCAATGTCGGCAACAACTGCTTTGCCATTTTGGGGATTAACAACCAGCATTTTTTTGTAATTAAAAAAATCTATATATTCTTTTGGGTTATTTTCAAAACCTGGTGCCAAAAATGTTTGGACAGCAATATAATACTTTTCTCTATTTATATCTTGCTGTGTCAATTCATCCTTTGAAGGAGCGAAATATCCCCAACCACCCAAACCTGGCGCCATGCCGTATTTAAAGTACCTAGTTGCCTCATCTGATGTCTGAAAATGTATAAACATGTTATCACCCGGATAGAGAGCCAGATGCTGCTCTTGACCGATATACCCATAAGTTGTATTAAGCCTCTTCCCATTAAGCTCTGGAGCAACTGTTATCCCAAAATCTCTTGTTAATACCGTACTTACACTTTGCTCTTGCTGTGGAGTTAAAGATTGAACATGATCCGGTAAAATTGACTTCAACTCAAAAACTAAAAATGTTTTTTTATCTACAGTGTTATTTGCTTGATGCATGCTTTGTGAAAAAGTAACGGGAATCTTGGCTACAATTGGTTGTGTTAACAAAAAAAGACCGGCTAGCGAACCTACAGTGAGTTGTTTAGAGCTATCTGCAAGCCATTCGAAAGATTCCTTATGTGACTTAAATATCTCTTTAGAAAGTTTTTCATGCCTTTGTGTCCAAAGCTTATTTAGTTTAAAAAAACCTGAATTGGAAACTTTCTTAAGCATAATTAAATAATAACAAATTTATCAATTAAAGAAAAATGTAAACGAAAAAAGTTATTTATTCTTTTGAGGATTAACAAGAAATAAAAGTGCTAAAAGCAATGCACCTAATACTATAACTAAAATTAAAAATATTTTTAACGAATTAGCGTCTGCCATTAATGTATCCTTATAATTACTAAATAATAAAAAAACAGAAAATGCTACAAGTAGAACTAATAAAGATAATATCGCTTTTATATTGGGTTCGTGCTTAACTAATCTAGTTGACTTTTTTACAGATTTTTTAGCTTTTTTAGTAGGCATAGTTTTGAAGCTAGCGAGTGTTACTAATGATCTCGTTATTCTCTGCGTTTGGTGCGGATACTGTTACTCTATGATTTGCATCTTGTGATACTGTATAGCCTGTAAAGTAGGTTGTATCACTACAATTTGTAACTGATGTTCCTGCATAAGCTTGAGGATCTTGTGGTAATGCAGGAATATAATTTGGAACTAATTCTGAGCACAAATCTGCATATCCGGCTACTGGTGCTGACGCAAATCCCGTTGGTGGTGTAGCTGTCGATCCAGAAATAAATACCGCAGAAGCTGTACCTACCGGAATTCCTATTGGTAGTACTCCTTTATTATCTGCTGCATAAGCTCCGATTGCATTAAGAATTTGAGTGACATCACTCCTTCTTCTAGTATTGTTTGCTTGACCAAATTGTCTGGCAGGATTAATTGCGATTAAAACGATTGAAAGTAAAATTGCTAAAATTCCGATTACAACTAAAAGTTCGATGAGGGTAAAACCTTTTACGTTTTTAATGTTGGGCAGTCTTTTCATGTTCTATATCAACATTAGCATAGAAAAAAATACTTTGTCAAGGGGGTATTTTAAGGCTAAATTAAATTTATGGGTAAAATAATTTTAATTATTTGGAGAGTTGTGAACTCGGAGTAGAAATTTGTGCGGAATCTGTTGCATTAAAAGATTTAGTATTTTGATCACGACTAGTTGCTGTCGAAGTATGAAAAGTATTTACAGATTGAACCCTCTTAGGAGGTGCAATAAAGGTTGTATAAATTAAAAATATCAATACGGCAAATAGCCCAATCAAAACTATAACTAAAATATAAAGTCTCACATCTTTTCTTTTTATTCCTATTGCGTTTGGAACCTCGCCACCAAGTCCCATTTCCCCCAAATCAACTATGCTATATTGCATAAAAGACTCTAATTTACTTTCAATTAAAGGAAAATCAATTTTGCTGGCCAACTCCGAATTTGCAGTAGCTAATACTCCCATCGGCAATAATACCACTACATGTGCCTTATTCTTCTCAAGTGCTAATTTTAAAATATTATATAAAATTTTATTTATAGCCACAATTTTTGTCTTTTTGTTTATTCGGTATGAATTATTTAAAACCTCTTCAAATGGAACCATATCTAAAAAACGCTGGGTTTCTTCAAATTCTGCCTTAGAATTTGCACTGGTTAATTCGGTTTCAAACGTAGTACGCTGAGAGAAAATAATCGTAATATCAAATTCCTTACCCTTTATACTTGGTACTTGAAAAAAATTGTCAATTAAATGTTCAAATTTTTCTCTGTTAATAACCTCCAAATCCACAAATATATCGGGATTTAGCTTAATCTGATACGTAGCAGTTGCACCTTTAGAATAAAATAATAACCTATTACTATCAACAAAAAGTATTGCGTTAATTCTTTTACTCATTTATTTTATCTCCTTCCATGAACTAATGGTTAGTTCACCATTATTGTACACTGTTTTAACTTGTATTGTCCTTGACGTGTCATGGTAAGTTCCCGTTGCGCTGATTATCCCGCCGCTTGCCGTAGAAATTACCACGCTACCACCGTCAACATCAAGTGGTTGCCCGGGGGACGTTCCGCTGTAGCCAGGATTTCTAAGCATTCTTAAAACTCCCTCTTCTATTCCACTTTCTGCAATATAATAAGCCTGTGTACCCTGTTCTACAATACTTGAGCTTTGAATATTTTGAAATATTAGAATAGCTGCAGCAGTTATAACGGTAACACCAATTACAGATATAAATAATAATGTAACCAGTGCTTGACCTGATTTATTTTTAATTAATTTAAACATATTATTAACGCGTTCCTGCTGTAAAATTAAAATCTTCGCTAACTGCCCCGCTTCTTTTAATTGTTCCACTTGTTAATGTAAAACTCACAGTAATTGTGCTTATATCTTGTCCTGAATTATCTGCTAACCTAAAAAAATTAAGTGATGATACTTTCGTATTTACACTATTAAGTTGATCCGTAGTTCCGGCCGGTTGCTCATTTACTACCAGATTATTTCCGGACAGACTATATGTGTATGTTGACGAACCATTAGAAATACTTAGCGCAGAAGAAGATGCTCCTATTGCAGGGCTTAATATAGAAGATGATGTAGCATTTTTAATATCTGCTGTTAACTTATTTTCTATATATCTGCTATCCGTAGAAACAGCTGTCGTACTTTGTGATTCAAGTTGATTATCAAAGATTGCGGTAAACAGCTGAAGCATTACGGTAATTAAAATCGAGAATATTCCCATGAATATAAGAATTTCAATAAGAGTAAAACCTTTATTTTTTTGTAAAACAGAATTTTTAAAATTTAAAATTAGTCTTATCATGGCGAATAATTTATTGAAATATCATTTAAAACAGGTGTTAGGGTTTGGTCACTTGATGTAATCGTTACCTGATAACTAAAACATTCTCCCGGATTTTGATAATTTGCAGGAGTTGTAGGGCTTGTAATCGGAATTTGTCCTGAAATTACATTCCCAACCGGCGTAAAGTATGTTCCGGTCGTCCCATCAGGACCAACATATACGTATTGTGCCGATGCGCATGAGCCTCCTACGGAATTTGCCGTAGCGACTTGAATTGCAATATGCGTACTGGCCGGCTGGCTAACATCCGCACTAAAATAATTAAAATTTGATGCATTAGCTAGGGCAATAGGAGCAGAAGTGTAAGTTCCCGAAGTTGCAAAATTACCGCTTCCGGGACCTCCTAAAACTATTTGAAACTCTGCAGATGAATTATCGGTAAGAATATAAGAAAATACCCTTCCGTCTGGCTGAGCAACAGATGCAACCGCATTTATTGAATTAACACCAGTTGGACTCATTCCTCCACAATAGCTTGCAGCACTTGGAATTGTGGTATCAAAAACTTCATATTTTGTATTACCTGTTCCAACAATAATCGCCCTATTCCTGGGAACAACGGTAATCCCTTTTGGACTTAAGCCAAGAGTTGCATATCCATATTTATTATTTGTATTATTCAAGTCAACAATATAAAAATTGTTTATTCCGGAAGACGAGGCTGTTACCACATAAGCAAAACTTGCACTACTATTAACAAATGCGTCAACACCGGCTAAGTTATTGTTTAAATTTATGCTTGTTGGATTTCCCAAAACACCGGTATTCAAATTATAAGGAATTATTTGCAATTGACTATTTGTGCTATCGGTAGCAACATATACATTACTTTCAACCACCATTACCCTTTTGCCGTTTCCCGCTAATGCGACAGAACTTACCGGTGAATGTGAACCGATTTTACTTGTTACATTAAAACTATATAAAGTATTTCCAGAAACAACAAAAGCGTAATTCCCCAAAGCATAAACGCTGCTGCCTGTTTTTCCGCTCACATCCAAAGTTCCTACATCGATCAAATTACTGGCATTTACAATTTGCACTAAATGGTTAGGCGGATTATTTTCATTAAAATAAACATAGTTTCCGCCGGCATCAACAAAAATTCCATATGCTTTAGCCTCATTATTTGATGCAGAGGGATTAACAGCGGGCGGATTTGCAAACGAAACAGTTAAACCATCAACAGCATCACCAGATGCATTCCCTCCGGTTGTTGTATAAGCAACGTTTTGTGTTGCAGTTGATGTAGCAGACAAATTTTGTGCAACCCCTTGTCCAGGTAAATCATAAGTTTTTAAAATGTATTGCGAAGGTTTACACCAGTCTCCTCCATTAGCTCCTCCTCCGGCGCCTAGTTGAACCTGCCCATCATTTGGAAGACTACTGCCAACCGTACTAACCGCCGCAGTATTTACAAATGTGCCCGTAGAAAAATCAGTAACTGTTGTTTGAACCTCGGCAATATTCTTGTGTCTTGTTAAATAAGATACATCTGTAACCGACCCTGTAAGTGGATTATTCCAAGAAACAGTAACCGTTACTTGTTTAGTTGATGGATCTAAAACCCCCCCTGTAGTTGCAATATTTCCGTTTGCATCGCGGTAAATATCCGAAATTACAATTTGTCTTGTAAAGTCTCCTAGATTTTCTGCATTTGGAGCCAAAGTCCAAGTGGTTGCAGTTGCAACAGGATGAAAAGTTCCATCTGCCAAATTAGTCCAATCATTTGCTCTTATTACACGAAGCGATTCCTCACCCTCTTGCAAAAAAGCGATTGCTTTAATTCTTTGGTCCATCTGGGCTCTTCCGCTTCTGGTTATCGAAAACGCACCTAAAAGAGCAGGAAGTAAAATTGCCGCAAGTCCAATTGTTATTAATAGTTCAACCAAAGTTTGACCTGAGTTTTTGAAAATATTTTTCATTTAATTTTCTCCCGTAACCACACCATATTTATTAATAGTAACTGTTTTTGACTTTCCTCCATTTATCTCTTGCAACGTCACCGTATTATTCCCATTTAAAAATCCGCTCACAGTTCCGGTTATTGAATCAAATACTATGTCTCCAAAAGGAAATGTGCTTGTTAGTTGATACCCCGAATCAAGATTTACTACAAAATTGCCGGAATCGGCAGGATTATATGTACTACCCTCAAACAAAGTGTATTGATTTGATTCAAAATGAATTCCGTAATCATTTCCGCTTGAACCTCCGGCACCAAGCATTGCTTTATTTTGCTGCGAAGACAAATCCGAAACAATAATGTCTGTCTGAGAGCTAATCTCCGTGTTTCTTTGTGTTCCAACTAAATTAAAAACCAATAATCCCAAAAGTGAAGATACTATTATTATTACTACGATTAACTCAATAAGGGTAAATCCTGCGTTATTATTTATTTTCATTTTTGGCTACCGATTGTACTAATAAGTCCGTAAATTGGGGCAATAATCGACATCATCATTCCTCCAACCAATACACCTACAAAAATTAACATTAAAGGCTCAAGTAGAGAAACTAATGTTTTAAGAGTCGAATTAACCTGATAATCCATAAACTCACCAATTTCTTGCATCGACTTATCTAAAGTACCCGTTCTTTCTCCGGCTTCGATAATCTTCACTACAATTACCGGAAAAGCAGTCTTTTTACCTTTAAATGCTTCTGATAGCTTTTTCCCTGATTGGACTATATCCTGCGCCTGTAAAATTACCCTACTTATGTCCTTTTTAATTACTATTTCTTCTGCCAAAGTTAAAGCAGCGGTGATCGTGATTCCTGAACTAAGTAAAAGATACATGCTTCTTGAAAACCTTACCAAATCAATCTCTTTAACTAATTTAGAAACAATCGGAAGTGAAAATAAAATATTAATAATTATTGATTTTTTAAATTTAAACAAAAGATAAATTCCTAAAAAGATACTCAAAAGTCCCATAATAAATGGCACCGTATTATTAATTAAAATATTCGACATAAAAATTAAAATTCTGGTTGGAAGTGGAAGGTCTACTTTAAGAGAGGTAAAAACCGTTGCAATCTTAGGCATAACAACAACCAATATTAATACCATAACTGCCAAAAACAGAAAGAAAATGATTGTTGGATAAGTAACCGCAGATTTTACATTATCCATAAATTCCATGTCTTTTTGAAGTTGATCTTTTAAATCCTTTAGTACAACTTCTAACGTACCTGCTTCTTCCGCAGCCCTTACAACATTTACCGTAACTTTATTAAAAGTGGTTGGAAATTTAGAAAATGCTGCAGAAAGTGACTTTCCTTGAATTAAATCTTCTCTGATTGAAAGTACAATTTTTTTTGTGTTCCCCTTAGAATCCTCTAATATCGAATCTATTACTTCCAGTATTGGGATTCCGGCAGAAATCATCGTCGACATTGTGCTATAAAAACTTAATTTTTCGTTATTTGATATTTTTATATTGTTTGGTTTCATGCTCTTTCCACCTTTGTTACCCTTAGTACTTCTTCAAGCGTTGTAAACCCTTTTGCAATTTTATCAACACCATCTTCCTGCATGGTTGTCATTCCCTCTTTTATCGCTTCTTCCGTAATTACATCCGAATCTTTTTTATCAACAACCATTTTCCTAATCGATTCTGACATTTGCAAAACTTCATAAATTCCGATTCTTCCCAAATAACCTGTATGGTGGCAAAGCTTACAACCTTTTCCTTGAGAAACCGGAATTTCATCTCCACCTTGAAAATGTTTTTCTATTAAATCCTGAGGAATATTTTTTAAAAGATCCTCCTTTTTAATATACACCTGCGCCTTACAAGATTCACATATTCTTCTAACCAACCTTTGGGCAATAATAACATTAACTGTTGATGCAACTAAAAATGGCTCTACTTTCATATCAACAAGTCTTGGAAGCGCAGTTGCGGCATCGTTGGTGTGAAGTGTAGAAACGACTAAATGGCCCGTTAATGCTGCGTTTACGGCAATTTCTGCTGTTTCGTCATCTCTAATTTCTCCTACAAAAATTACATTAGGATCCTGACGCAAAATACTTCTTAGTCCATTTGCAAAAGTTAAATTAGTTTTGGAATTAACTTGAATTTGATTAACGCCTTTCATGCGGTATTCAATAGGATCCTCAATTGTTGTAATATTTTTTTCTCTGGTATTTAATATTTTAAGAATAGAATAAATACTGGTGGTTTTACCCGAACCGGTTGGTCCTGTTGCCAGAATCATTCCGTAAGATTTATTTATAGCATTATTCACCTTTTTAAAATCTTCTTCTCTCATTCCTAAATCCAAAAGCGATGAAGCTCTAAAATGAGAAGAAAGTAAACGCATTACTGCTTTTTCTCCTTCTGCAATCGGAACTATTGAAACACGAAGATCCAAATTATCGTCATCGACCATCATCCTAATTTTTCCGTCTTGTGCACTTAAATGCTCATCTGTTCTAAGCCTTGATAAAATTTTGATGCGGGTTAAAATTCTTTCTGTTAGTTTTTTGTCCAAATACAACATGTCATGCAAAATTCCGTCTATTCTAAACCTTACCAACAAATCATTTTCTTCCGGCTCAATATGAATATCCGATGCTTTATCCCTGTAAGCGTAAGTAATAAGAAGATCAACCATTTTGGCAATCGGCGCATCCTGGGCTTCGACATTTTCCCCAACTTCCCTCTTTAATAGATCATCAAAAGTCTGCTGCAAATCTTTTCTATAAAGTTGTAGTGTGTTTTCGATGTCTCTTCCCGTTGCATAATAAGGAATAACTTTAAGACCTGTTTTTTTAGAAATCATTTCTATAAGTTCCTTATTTGTAGGATCTACCATTGCCAAAAGAATTCCACCTGCTGTTTTTGCAAAAGCAACCAGTTTAAACTTTCGGGCAATCCTCTCAGGAATTATTGAAAATATATTTTCGGGGATTGCGGTTTTTGCCAAATATATAAAAGGGAATTTAAGAAAATTTGCAACCAAAATACCTAAGTTCTCATCGGAAATTACATCTTTTTCTATTGCAGCTTCCTGCAAGGGGGTTCTTGCATTCTTAGCAAATTCTTCTAAGCTTGTAAGCGTCTCCTGACTTACCTGACCAGAATGTAACAACAGATTTTTAACCTGTTCGTTGGACAGTAACATACTACTTTTATCGTAGCAAAATTTAAGATTTTATTAAAGGTGTCAAGAAGATTAATGCTTGGTTAATAAAAAACATATGATTGCAATTAAAATACCTATTCCGGAAATTCCGATACCAATGGTAACATACTTTAAAATAATAAAAAGCTGCTTATTATTGGATAAATTATTTTTACTATCGGCGTAAGACATGAATGATTTTATTCAAAAATTAATTGGGATAGTGACATTTTTTGAACTGCTATCATAATAGGGTATCACATAGCCTCGTTCAAATCCAATTCACATGAGCATACCGGTCTAAACCCAGTTTATCGTTATAACCAGGATACGAGCTTTAGAATTATAGTCCGTAATTGCGGGGATTATAGATGGCGTTATAACCTATTTTCAACATTTACCTTATAAATGATAATCCTTCAAAATCTAAAGGGAGATTTATTACAGTATTATTTCTTAAAAGTTTATTATTTGTTAATATATCTCCGTTTTCATTTACGTCTTCTATTATCACGCCTTTCCATTCTTGTCCCTTTTCAATAAGGCTTGCAGAAACAGGTATTGTCTTTACAAGAACAAGAGTATTTGGATCAATTAATAATACTTTTACGGGTTCTGCGGGAAGCAAATTACCATATTTTCTAGTTTCAAATGAAACGATGGCAATAAGATTATTGGATATAGAAATAGGCACTGGCATGGGGTAAAACATATCTATTTTTGCAGGTAAATTAAGTAGAGGAAGTAAATTTTTTTTAGATAAATCTTGAGAAATAGGATAGATGGTAGAATCTAGTTGAGAAATGTTAATAAAGCCTTTCCCATCCGTGCTTAAAGATAAATTTCGAACATTGTTATTATAAAACAGCGTTTTTTGTTCATTTGTTGTGGTCTGAATACCGATAATATTTCCACCCACCGTGAGGAGTTCTTCCAATATTAATTTTTTCGTTTCACTCTCATATCCTTGCACAAGAAAATTTTGTTCTGTAATAATTTTTTCCATTTTATAAATTACGGTGTCTGTTTTATCAACTAGTGAAACGAAATGAAATTCGAAATCATAAACTCCTCCAATAGGCTGATTCTCCTTAACCAGCTTCATCAAATAATATACGATTCCATCACTATTCAATCCCCACCCAAAATTTGCTGAAATATCAGCCATGCCAGATGAAATACCATAACCTTTAGGTATTTCTATATTTTTTGAAAGAATATTGTTACCATAATTATCATAAACAGCTATTGATCTCTTTTGATTTTTAAAATCATATCTATCACCTGAAACTGTAAGAAATTTAGATTTGTCAGGTGAGAAAAGGATAAACTGTTTTGGTGACAATGCTATTGAAGAGGATATTGTTTTTCCTGTGCTCGGGTTATACCATGCCAATTTATCCTTACTTATACCAACTATGTAGCCTTTCCCAACATTTATAGATTCGTTATTTGCTGGAGAGGTAGATATCTTACTTTGATTATTAAATAAATTTTTTAATCCAAGGTAATATATTCCAGCTATTGAAGTAATAATTAAAATAATTATTACTACTGAAATTGAAATCCATTTTATTCTCGATAAAGGTTTAGGAGGTATTGCACTTACTTGTTGATTAAGTGGAATATTAGATTGTTCAGCTTGCAATGCTCTATTCGGATCCACAACTAAATCATCTCATAAACATAAAAAATGTCAATTTTTAGGTTAAAATGCTGAGCATACCGGTCTAGATCCAGTTAGTCGTTATAGTTAAATTATAGCATTAGGAGATTATTGTTGCAGCGTTTTGAAAAATAGTGCTATATAAAAGCGCGTCTTCAGCAGCCCCTTTTTTTCTTTCTTGTCAAGCTTATCTAATTTATTTAGATAAATATTAAGGTATGGTTTTAAATTCTTACTGTCTAATTCTTTTCTTCTTTTTAGAGCCTCTAAGTAAAATTTATCTGCCATAACATTGGAAAACTTGTGGGTTTAAAAGTTTATAAAGTATTTAAAAATCTGCTATAATCTTTTTAGTAGTCGTATTATTACATCTATAAATTTTGCATAAAAAATTATGACAAATAGAGAAGAAGTTACTAAAGCAAAATCCCACAAACCAAAACTGATTTTAAATCGGGATGCACATAAAACGGTTCATGGAGACAATCCAATTGGTCGTTTTAACACACGCATTGCAGTAATAATTACAAAGTCCGTTGGTTCTATGTGGATGGCATACTTATTTGCTTTAATTTCCTTAGTAGCATTACCGGCTGCTATTATGTCGCATGACCCCATCATAATTGTTGCTTGGATTTCTCAGGCATTTTTGCAATTAGTATTATTGCCAATAATTATAGTTGGTCAAAATGTTCAGGCAGAAGCAAGTGATGCTAGAGCTCTAAACGACCACGAAACGTTAATTGCAATTCATACTCTTACTTCTGAAATTCATAACATTAATGAAAAACAAAGCGAAATTTTAGAATTACTCAAAAAAAGATCAGACAATTAAGGACTTAAAAATCAAACTTCGTAGAAAATTCAGTTTAATAAATCAACCATTTTAAATATTTTCATTTTTATGTCTTAAACCCTGAGTTGGTTTAAGAACAATTTAAGAAGGCTTAGAACCGTAAAAATGGAAATTTAAGTTATACAAGATTAGCTTACTATCACAATCTAATCCTTAGTGGCTCTTCCGTTCGAATCCAATTCACATGAGCGTGCCGCTCTCGAACCGTTTGAACCTCATAGCAATTTCCTATACCAAATCACCTCAAAAGGACCTTCCAAATAAAACTCTTTTTTTGACTTCATTTTTGAATATCCGTTTTTTTCATAAAGCCTCTGTGCCATTATCTGCTGGATTGATGTACGAAGACGAAGCTCTGTAAATCCTTTTTTAACCGCCCTCTCCTCCAATTCCTTAAGAAGCGCTTGGGCATACCCTCTTCTCCTATATTCTGGATGCACCCTCATCCTCCTAATGTGCCCTACCGTTTTTAATGATTTCTCTAGTCCTATCATTGCTACAATTTTATTACCCATTACTCCCACTAAAAAATCTCCCTTATCCATATAAAAATTTTCCATAATATCAAAATCTTTATACCACGGACCGTCCCGAAAACCAATTTCGGATTCTACTGAGGCCAGTTTGTAGAGGTCTTTTATTTCCTGATTATCGGAAGATTTATAGCTTCTTATGAGTAGATCATTCATAGTCTAATTCAAGGTTTTGCTGCCGAGCAATGTACTCTTACGAGTATCTCCGCTTCGCTTCGAGATTCGAAACAAATCTCTACCACCAACAGCAAATAAAAAAGGTGGCGATTAGCCACTATTTTTCATTTGCTGAGCATTCCAGTCTAGACCCATTATATCATTATAGTGATGTCTTGCTTTTGAGGCTAAATGAGACATATAAAACAGTATAAAAAGGGTATTTCATTGATAATATAGTTTTATATAGTTATCGCTTGAATCTCATTTTAATTTGTTACTAGAGCAGCATCATAACCAACCTTTTTAATTAACTTCACAATTTGCTCTTCATTTATTTTTTTTGGGTCAAATTCAACCTCAGTAATAACCTTTGCATAATTAGTATTAGCTTGTTTTACTCCATCTGTATCCTCTAACTCTCCGTCTATATTTATTGCACAACTAGTGCAATGCATTCCTTTTATTTTAAAAACTTTCTTTATCATAGTACGTTAATCACCCCCTTAAACATTCCCATACTACACATGAATGGAATTTGTCCAGGTGTACTTGGGGCTATAAAATCTAATTCATCAGATGTTCCGGGACGAACTATTTTTTGCAATCCTAAGCTAGGTATTGTAAAGGCCTGAATACAACTTGTTCCCTCTGTGTTCACAAGCTTCAATTTTACCCGTGCTCCTGCTTTTACACTTATAATATTTGGGGTATAACTTACAGCTCCAATAGTAATCGTAGGACTATTGTTTATTGCAACATTAGTTCCCGAAGTAACATTGTCGCATATAGTAAATGTGCACCAAACATTTTTAGCTATATCACCAAATGGAAGCTTAACTCCACTTAAGGTAATTGCATTATTGATGTTAAATATTGCCAGGAAAATGATTGCAAAAGCTACAATTTTCATAAATCTTTGCTGGAATATATCTCCGAGCTTTGTTGCAAAGTATCCCAACACAAAAAATATGGGTGATGTACCAAGAATAAATGCAAAAAGTATCAATGCCCCCGATAAAGGACTACCTGACCCTATGGCTAAAGCCATCATTCCCTGCGTAATACCGCAAGGGATAAAAATGGTAAGGGATCCTAAGATAGCCGGAGCAAAAACATCCTGACTCTTGGATTGTTTTCTAACAAGTCTTGTTAGAAATTTAGGGGGTTGGATTACAAAATATCGAAAAATAGGATGAACATCTAAAATATTAAAAGCAGTCCCAAGCATAAAAATACTTACTGCGATTTGCATAATAACTTTTAAAGATAACGACAATTGGAATACAGAACCTAATGAACCCAACAAAAATCCTAGAATCGTATAAGCAACCAATTTTGCAACTAAAAACGAGATAATTGGTATAGCATTACCGCCACTTTTTAAATTGCTCTTCAGTCTTTCTTCCTCCCTTTGAGCCAATGTTGCCGCCAGAAGTCCTCCTTGAACGGCCATGCAGCTAAGACCGCCTGTTAACAGTCCTGTTAAAAATATTGAAATTAAGCTGGTTATATTCATATTGCGACTCTTTTTAGGGTAAGTGAATTAGTTACTACCGATATTGAACTTAAGGCCATTGCCAGAGACGCAAAGATAGGATTTAGGAACAGATGAAAAAACGGATAAAGTAAACCCATCGCAACAGGTATCAACACGATGTTATAACCAAATGCCCAAAATAAATTAAGTCTTATTGTTCTCATTGTTTTTTTCGAGAGATTAATTGATTGCGAAACTGATTTTAAGTCTTTATTTAGTAAAGTTATATCCGCTGCCTCAATCGCTACATCTGTTCCCGTTCCCATGGCAATTCCTATGTCGGCTGCTGCCAAAGCAGGAGCATCGTTTATTCCGTCTCCAACCATTGCAACAATTTTTCCTTTTGCCTGTATTTTTCGGACCTCTTCTTCTTTTTGACTTGGCAAAACTTCTGCTAAAACGTTTTGTATTCCTATCGATTTCGCAATTGCGTTTGCTGTTTTCTCGTTATCACCGGTTATCATAAAAACTTCAATGCCAATCTTCTTCAAAAGTGAAACTCCTTCTTTAGCGCTATCCTTAAGGGTATCGGCAACAGAAATAGCTCCCACTTCTTTTCCATCAACAGCCAAAATCATTACTGTTTTGCCGCTTTCTTCTAATTGGTCTATATCTTTTTCCAAACTAGAAATATCAATGTTTTCTTTTTTCATAAAGCGTTTATTACCTAGGACTACTTTTTCTCCTGCTATTACACCCTGAATACCATGCCCTACGACTGATTGAAATTTTTCAACTTTAATAAGTTTAACTTTATCTTTTTCCGCTTTTTGAATAATCGCAGTAGCAAGAGAATGTTCTGAGCCTTTTTCTAAGGATGCTGCCAACATTAAAATCTTATTTTTATCTTCTCCTAATATATCAGTTACTTCCGGTTTTCCATTTGTTAAAGTTCCGGTTTTATCAAAAACAATCGCATTTATTTTATGAGCCAATTCTAAACTCTGCGCATCTTTAATTAAAATACCGTTTTCCGCTCCCTTACCCGTTCCGACCATGATGGCCGTTGGTGTTGCAAGTCCCATGGCACAAGGACAAGCAATAATTAAAACTGCAACCATGTTTAAGAGAGCAAATAAAAATGACGGTACAGGTCCGAAATCATACCAGATTACAAAAGTTAATACCGATAGCATTATGACAACCGGAACAAAATACGAAGAAATTAAATCGGCAATTCTTTGGATTGGGGCCTTGCTTCCCTGAGCCTCCTGAACAAGTTTTATAATTTGTGAGAGCATAGTTTCACTTCCTACTTTTGTAGCTTTATAAGTAAAGCTTCCTGACTTATTCATGGTCGCACCAATTACGACATCGCCTTTAAGTTTATCTACAGGAATACTTTCGCCTGTAATCATTGCTTCATCAATTGAAGATTCGCCCTCTAAAATAGTTCCGTCAACCGGAATCTTTTCCCCAGGCCTAACTCTTATTTCATCACCCACAATAACTTCACTAATTGGCAAATCCAATTCTTCTCCATTTCTAATCACTCTAGCTGTTTTGGGAGATAGTCCCATTAACTTTTTAATTGCTTCTGAGGTATTGCTTTTAGCTCTTGCCTCAAAATATCTGCCTAAAAGAATTAAACCAATAATAATTGTTGAAACGTCAAAATAGGGCATTGGCTCTATTCCAATCGATTTTGGAATCTGGGGAAAAAGAGTTACAAAAACCGAATAAGAAAAAGCAACCGATGTTCCGACCGCAACCAGAGTGTCCATGTTGGCAGTCCTATTCTTAAAAGCTGGAATTGCGGCTTTATAAAAGCTTAGTCCTGCCCAAAATTGAACGGGCAATGATAAGAGAAGTTGAACTAAAAAGTTTTGAAGTAACACAGGTGAAAATTTCATTAAACCTGGAAAACTTCCATAAAAGATCAAAAAACCCAAAACTAAGCTGAGTGTAAGTTTATTTCTTAAATCACTTAATTGTTTTTGTTTTTCAACTTTTTCGGCGTCTTCATTTACTTCTTCTAATCCATACCCTACTTTTTGTACGGCATTTTTTATTTCCTGATCTTCTACTTTCTTCGAAAAAGATACAGCTGCTTTTTCAGTTGCTAAATTTACACTAACTTCTTTAACACCATCAACTTTCCCAATTGCTTTTTCTAAAACCCTTACGCATGAAGCACAATGCATTCCTTTTACCGCATATGTTTTTTTATTATCCATTATTCGACAATTAAATTTCCGTGAAACATTCCCATTCCACAGGAAAAATTAAAATCTCCTTTCTTTGATGGATTTATTTGTATACTGACCGTTTTATTGATGGGAAGATATTTTCTTATTTTAAAATCAGACAAGACAACTTCTTCAAGACAGCTATTGGAGTCTTCTCTTGTAAAATTGATGGTCGTAGTTTTATTTTGAGGAATAATAATTTTTGATGGGGTATAACCACCTTTAACCAGAACATCAATGGAACGTTCGGCTTTTACTCCTTTCTCTCTTTTTCCTAAGAAAAACCAGTAAATAAAACCGATAAAAACTACGCCAACAATACTAACAATAATTTTGTCCATAAAATTAAGCGAATGCTACTGCTCTGATGTATTTTTTAGGGTATTTCTTGAATCTTTCGTAACATCCTGAACCGCAGAAATAAAATTCATCCCCAGTGTTTTTGTAAGCAAACGCCGAAGTTTTAGGGCTTACTCTCATCCCGCATACCGGATCTGAAGTTAAAGGAACAAGATCGGCCATTTTTTTAAAAGCTATATCTGAAACAGCGTCTTTATTTCTTTCTATCAATACCTCTCTAAATAAATCGCTTGCTTTAATAAAGTTTTTATGGGAAATACTGTAATAAATTTGTTTTCCTTCCCGTCTTGTCTTAACAATGCCTGCAGCTCTGAGCACTTGTAAATGTTGGCTTAAATTTCCTTGGGGTAAATCAAGCATTTCTTGAATTTCTGCAACTGGTAGTTCCTCTTCTCTAATTAGTTGAATAATTTCGAGCCTTTTGGGATTTGATAAAGCTTTTAAAAGCTTAGCATGTAACTGAAATACTTCGTAATACATATTCGATATATCGAATATATCATTACTTAATAATGCACGTCAATAGTTATTTTTATTAAGTCTTACAACTTGAGTTCTACGACATAAATTAAAACCATATGGTCACCGATAGTTATAAACTTAAGCCTTTAGTAAATTTGGGGGTCTTTAAAATATCCAAAATCACATAAATTTACGAGGCTAAAAAAAATTGACTATGAGGCGTTGAGAATGAACATTTAGATTGTAAAATCAAGCTAATCAGTTAGGCCAATGACATTTTTTGTATTTTTTACCCGATCCGCACCAGCAAGGATCGTTTCGTCCGAGTTTTTTCTTAGACGTTGATGAACTATTAGCAGTTGTAGATGCAGCGGAACCGGTACTCGTAGAACCGGTTGATACTTCACTAGCAATGTTTGAACCTGCAGCCTGTTCAACCAAATGCGCATGCTGCGCATGAACTTCAGGTGGCTCCTGAACAGAAATTTTAAAAATTCTATGTACAATTTCATCATCTATTCCGTTAATAAGTTTTTCAAACATAATAAAAGCTTCATTTTTATATTCAACTAGCGGATCTTTTTGACCGTAACCCCTTAAACCAATCCCTTGGCGCAAATTATCTATTGCATCCAAATGGTCGATCCAAAGATTATCAATAACAGAAAGCGAAACAAATTTTTCGATTTGGCGAGCCATATCCGGTCCGACTTGCTTTTCTCTGGCATTATAAATATCGTCGGAAACCGCATATAAAAATTCTCCTCTTTGATCAATTCTGGTTAATTGTTCAAGCTGCGATTTAATTTGATTTAATGAATTTTCATCAAAAGGAATAATCGTTGCAAATTCCGTTGCTATAGTTTCTGAAGGTGAGGTTTGCATATAATTTTCGGAATTCATTGTTACACTTGCCAAAATTGCGCTATGAATTTTTTCTAATACTTCCGATTTTAGTTTTTGGGGATTATCATCGGATCGTAAAATGTTTTGTCTTCTTGAGTAAATTATTTCCCTTTGCTTATTTAAAACATCGTCGTAATCAACCAAATGTTTCCTGATATCAAAATTATAACCTTCAACTTTTATTTGCGCTTGTTCTATTGCCCTCGTTACTAACGGATGGGAAAGCGGCACATCTTCCGGCATATTAAACCTGGTCATAAGACCTGATATTGTATCGCCACCAAAAAGCCTCATTATTTCATCATCCAAAGACACAAAAAATTGAGATTTACCGGGATCACCTTGCCTACCTGACCTTCCTCTTAATTGGTTATCTATTCTTCGCGACTCGTGTCTTTCCGTTCCAATTACATAAAGTCCCCCTAGGCTCAAAACTTCATTGTGATGCTTTTCCCAAGCTTCCCACTCTTTGGTTCCTTTTTTGTCAGTACCGTCTTCATTTTTAGGCGCCTCTCCCCCTAAAATAATATCAACGCCTCTTCCCGCCATATTGGTTGCAACTGTTACGGCACCTTTTTCACCGGCTTTAGAAATAATCTCTGCTTCTTTTGTATGATTCTTAGCATTTAATACTTCGTGTTTTATGCCCTTTCGTTTTAAAAGTTCGGCAATGATTTCATTTTTTTCAATCGAGGTTGTTCCAACCAAGACCGGCTGTCCGGTTTTGTGAGCTTGTTCAATTTCGGCTGCGACTGCTGTATATTTTGCCCGTGAAGTTTTATAAATTGCATCTGCCAAATCCTTTCTAACTAAATTCTTATGTGTTGGAATTACAACTACATCCAGTTTATAAATTTTGTGAAACTCCTCTGCTTCTGTTACCGCGGTTCCGGTCATTCCTGCCAAGCGTTCATACATCCTAAAATAGTTCTGCAAGGAAACTGTTGCCAATGTCTTAGACTCTTTTTGAATTGAAACTCCTTCTTTTGCTTCAATTGCCTGATGAAGTCCTTCAGATAACCTTCTTCCGGTCATAAGTCTACCCGTAAATTCATCAACTAAAATTACTTCGCCCTCTTTTACAATGTAATCTTTCTCTTTATGAAAAAGCGTACGTGCTTTTAATGCAGCCTCTAAATGATAAACCGTATCAAAATCTTTTTCGTAGATATTTGCTACCCCATAAATTTTTTCTATTTTTCCTATCCCGTGCTCGGTTAAATGGGCTGTTCTTAATTTTTCATCAATTTTATAATCTATCTCAGGCGTTAATTTATCTACCAGCTTTGCATATTCATAATATTTTTGCGTTGGTGCTTCATCGGGGGCAGAGATAATATGAGGAGTTCTTGCTTCATCAATTAATACCGAATCAACCTCATCGACAATTGCATAGTAAAAGCCCCTCTGAACTTGAGATTGTAAATCCTGCGCCATATTATCCCTTAAATAATCAAATCCAAATTCGGAGTTTATGCCATAAACAACATCTTTTTCATAAGCTTCTTTTCTATTTATTGGCCGAAGGTGCATTAACCTATAATCCGTTACCTGATTATTTTTAAAATCCATATCAAATACAAAAGATTCTTCGCTAATTATTGAGGCAACTGTGATACCTAAAAAATTAAAAATAGGCCCCATCCAGCCGACATCTCTTCTTGCCAAATAGTCGTTTACCGTAACAAGATGAACATTTTTACCTGTTAATGCGTGTAAATATAATGCGGGAGTAGCAGACAATGTTTTACCCTCTCCTGTTTTTTGTTCGGCAATTTTTCCAAGCGCCAAGGAAATACCGGCAACAAGCTGAACATCGTAGTGTCTTTGTCCAATTGTTCTAAACGACGCTTCTCTAACTAAAGCAAAAGCCTCGGGAAGAATATTTTCAAGCGGTTCCCCTTCTTCTAATCTTTCTTTAAACTCCTGGGTCTTTTTGGGAAAATCTTTATCTTTTAATTTTTTAGTTTCTTTTTCTAAAGAATTTATTTTTTCAACAATAGGAAGTATTTTATCAAGTTCCCTTTCATTCGAATCAAATAATTTTCCGAAAATATTTAACATAAGTAGAATTTTAGTTACTTAATTTTATCATACTTGAGGATATAAAAAATCCCCCACCATTTGAGGCAGGGGATTTACCAATTGATCAATTGGTAATAATTGGTAATGTTCCAAATTACTTACCAACTATTTCTTTTTCTTTGCTTTTTTCTTTGCCATGGACTAATCACCTCCTTTTTGGAAATTACTTAACTATCTGTCTATCTAGACTTACAAGTTTAGTAATTTATTAATTCGTCTTTAAGACAAACATTTTCATTTTTAACTTTAATATTACTATTAAGGGTCAACTTTATAATGATTTATTTTATATACTATGTCAAGATTTTTTGTTAGCTTCAAAATGATACGTTTAGGTTGAATTAGAGGCAAAAATTACATAATTATTTTTCTTTTTTTATTACTTTTTTACCTAAATATTTTTGTAAAATATCCGGAATTTTAATACTTCCATCTTCTTGTTGATAATTTTCCAATATTGCAATAATCGGGCGGGTTGAAAATGCCGTTCCGTTTAAAATATTTACGTATTTTTTTTCACTTCCGTCTTGATATTTTATATTTAATCTTCGGGACTGAAAGGCTGTTGTAGTTGAAGTGGATGTTACTTCCCTGTACTTATTTTCCGATGGTATCCAAGCCTCCAAATCATATTTTCTTGCAGCGGGAATTCCTAAATCTCCCGTACACATTTTTACAACCTGATAAGGAATTTCTAAAACCTGTAAAAGTTTTTCTTCTAAAGAAAGTAAATAATCGTGTTCTTTATCATCGTCACCATCTTTGACAAACGAAACCATTTCGATTTTATCGAACTGGTGCGCACGTAAAATTCCTCTTGTATCTTTACCATAACTTCCTGCTTCCCTTCTAAAACAAGTAGAAAAACCAACATATCTTTTGGGAAGATCTTTAATATTTAATACTTCATCTTTGTGCATCGAAACAATCGATTGCTCACTTGTTCCAACCAAAACCAAACCGTCTTTTTCTAAAATATACATATCTTCGTCCCCACCGTTTTCCATGTAACCTAAGCCTTTCATTACTTCAGTTTTAATTAAAACCGGGGGAACAACAGGCGTAAATCCTTCTTTAAGAAGTAAATCAAAAGCAAATTGTCTTAGTGCAAATTCCAAAAGTGCAGCGTCATTTTTTAAAAAATAAAATCTTGCGCCGGAAATCTTTGATGCTCTTTCTACATCAATAATGTCTAAATTCTCTCCTAGGGTTAAATGGTCTTTGGGGGTAAATTTAAATTTTGGCGGCGTTCCAACTTTTCTTAAAACGTCGTTTTCGGTATCATTCTTACCAACCTTAACATCGTCTTTGGCGGGATTTGGAATTTGAAGTAATAATTTATTTAACTGAGGTTCTTTTTCTGCAAGTTTTTTATCTAAGCTTTCTAATTGTTCTTTAATTTCTTTTCCTTTTTTAATTTGTACTTCCGTTGGTTTTCCTTTAATACCAGAAGAAAGAGTATTCTTTTCTTCTCTTAAACTTTGAGCTTGAGTTGAAAGTTTTCTAAACTCCTCATCTAGTTTTAAAACCTCTGAAATATCAATAACAATTCCTTTATCTTTTGCTTTTTTCTCAACTTTTTTTGCGTTTTCGCGAAGATATTTTATGTCTAACATAAAGCAATTATAGCTCTTTTTTTGTTCTTTGACTATCCAAGTATTTTTTGAATTTATCAAATGCTTTTCTTCTATGGGAAATTTTATTTTTTTCTTTAAAAGTCATTTCTCCATAAGTCTTATTAAATCCTTTCGGGATAAAAATCGAATCCCACCCAAACCCAAAATTATTCCCAGCTCTTACTTCAGTTGCTATTGTTCCTCTCACTTCTCCCAAAAAACAACGTATTTTTTTACCGTCATGATAGGCTACTGCCAATTTTGCGGTTGCATTTCTTTGCTTTACATTTTTTAACATCTCTAATAATAACTCAGATCTTCCGTTTCCGGATTTAAGCACCCATTTAATTAACGGTCCTGGAAAATTATTCCACGCCTCAATATAAAAACCTACATCATCAACAAATACAGGGCTGTTTATTTTTTTATAAGCTTCCGAAACTTTATGTGTAGCTACTTTTTCTAAATCTAATTCCTGAATCTCATCCAGATCCAAATCGACAATATTTATTGGAAAATCTAATATTTTTTGCACATCCTTTGCCTTTGCTTTATTTCCGGTAACAAAAGTTAAATTTTTCATAAATTTCAAAAGTACTTGAACTTTAGCATAAAGAGGACTAAAATAATAGCCTTATGAGCACAGAAAGAGAAACTATTGATCCTGTAGACAAAGAGCATTTACCTGGAGATGTAGACCTAGAAACTTTGGCCGGAACTCCAGATTCTACAATACGCATAAGAGCTATTGCAGAACTTAATAAATTAGAAGCTAGCGGTATGCATGTAGTAGCTCTCGTAGAGGAAATTGATACGACACCTGATCATGTATTCGTTACAGAAATTGAACATATTCACGAAGGGGATACTCACTTTGGTCAAGATATCCCTAATGAACCTGAAGCTATTTTTACCGGCGACCCTGTGGACAATGGTATGAATGGCACACCGAATACTCAACAAGCTACATTTGGGAGCGGAGGCTATACAGTCGCAAGAAGATCGGAAAGTGCAAGAACCTCTCTGCGAAGAGGTCAGTTAAGGGGAAAACCGCAATCAAGAGGAAGAGTAAAGCCTAAAGGACGCTAAATCTTTCTTTAACAAAATCCCTGTCGAGCGATAAGATAAGCCAGGCTGCTTTTGGACCATGGTCTTTGCCAAGTAATGATAGGTAAATCGCAGCGAAAGTATCTTTTCCACCTAAACCTAATTCTTTTCCCAAATCGTAAATTTTGGTTTGGAACTCTTCCGCATCCCATTTCTTATTAAGTTCTTGTGAGATGTTATTAAGAAGTTCTTTTTGCAGTTTGGAAAGATCTTTTGCTTCTTTTGGAAGTTCTTTTTGAACTTCAAATTTGTCTTTTTCAGGTGCAAATTTCTCAAGCCATACTCTTGCGTATTTTGCCCAACTTTCTAAACCATTTTTTATAATTTCTTCTTCCATATTCGGCATTTGTACCCACTGCGTAAGCACAGAAAATCTAACAGAAGGCGGCTTTATAATTTTATCGCTAACTTGAGAAAGTTCAAAAACTCTAGCAAGTTCTTCATTG
Source organism: bacterium (assembly GCA_021780675.1). GTDB lineage: Bacteria > Patescibacteriota > Microgenomatia > Levybacterales > UBA12049 > DAHWUP01. The sequence continues at coordinate 56,777 of JAJXYH010000034.1, read as the reverse complement.
GTTTTATCAAAATAAGCATCCGCAGCCTTTTGATATTCATCAAAAATAACCGGAATTGCCATTGGATCAGTAGGATCAAACTCAACTTGTTTTCTAAACTCGGTTCTAATGAATAAAAACCTGCCGATATCTAATGGTAAAATTTGGGAAAGGTCACGGGCTTTTAAACCTAATCCTTTTGAAGATGCCATTTTTTTACCACCTATTAAAATAAACTCGTAGGGAATATTAAACGGATTTGGATATCTAAACACTTCTTTACAAAGTGCCTTAGCAATATCTCTTGATCCACCTGCCGAGGAATGGTCTTTACCTGCCCCTTCTATTGTTACCCCGATTACTTTCCAGTGTGCAGGCCAGTCAACTTTCCAAGGTAACTTTCCATTCCCATCAAATGGGCTGATTTCACCTTTATACCCGCATCCTTTTGCCCATTTAACCATTTCCGGTTCGCAAGTATATTTTACAGTTTTACCATTCCAGTCATGAACTCTTGTAGTTCCTAATTTTCCGCATTTTTCACATATAACCTGAAGCGGAAGCCAACCTTTTTCTCTTTTTTTACTACCTGAAACCTCTTCATAAATATCCTGAATTTTGTCAGCATTATCTAGTGCTTCTTTAATAACATCATTGAATTTTCCTTCCTTGTACATATCCCACGAAGAAAGATACTGTGCCTCTACCCCTAAATTTTTTAATACACTTTGGATATCTTTAGAAAAATACTCTCCAAAACTGGCAAATCCTTCAACGGGAGAAGGAGCAAGTCTAACCGGAACACCCATGTAAGAAAAAAGCTTATCCATTAAATCAGGGGGCAACCCATCAATCGGGTCAAAATCATTCATTATATAAGTCCATTTAACTTTCGCTCCTTTATTTTTTAAAGCCTTATATACCACATCATGCACTAGTGGCCCTCTAAGAGATCCAACATGAGGATAGCCCGAAGGAGTAAACATATCATCTACCCAATAGGGTTTATACTCTCCCGATTTAATTATTTCTTCAGCAATTTTATCTGCCCAATACATATTAACCATCATTCTACATAAAATTATCCAATTATAAAAGTGTTTAAATTAAACTCTTCCTCCAGAATTATCAACTCCGGAAAATACTGCTGTAGCTAAAGGACCTAAGTCTGCCAATTTATTTTCTCGCAAAAACCTAATTGCCCTTGATCCTGTTTCCAGACCTAAACCTGTAGTTAAAGCGTGGCCAAAGTTTATTGCAAAACTACCACCTTTACTTATAACTCTATCTTCCTGGTCTAATATAGAAAATCTTGTTGCTGGAAGATCATGTTCCATTCCAAACACCACACTAACTCTTTGCCCATTCCCATTTACAAAATCTAAATTTTGGGGCATACCAGAATAACTTTCATCTAATGGTACAAAACCATCTCTTTCCATATTTTTCACCTCCTCCCAGATTTACTAGCTTTTTCTAAATAAGCTTTGTAAAATCTTGGATTCATCATCAGAAATGCTGCTTTTTTTAGCATCAAAAAACCCCTCCGTTTGAGGGGTTTATCTTTTTAATTTTTTTCTATTTAGACAAAGACAAAACCCCTCATTACGAGGTTCTTCTTTGCATTTCTTATAAAATTTATAATTTTCATCTTAAATTATTATAACAAAAAATTTATCTTACGCAATAATAAACTTATCTAAAAGTTTATATGCTTTTTCTTTAACTTCTTCTGTTACCAATACTTCTACCATCCCTTTTTTAGGTTGACCATAAAAAATACTAAACTCAAGCGGCGCCAATAAAATTACAGGAAGAACTGCCAAATCCTCTTCACCATCAACTACAATAATTTTTCTTTTTGTTGGGTTTTTGAATGCATTTTCAATCTCTTTAAATAAATTTTTAGAAATGATTCCGGGATCACTTCTTACTCTTACAAATTTTTTATCTTTAAAACCTAATTGTAATAAATTATTAAATTTTTTCTCACGGTTTATTAAAAAATCTATAACAGATAAAAATTGACGTAAATTATTTTTATTAAACTCTAACGCTGTATAGTCTCCTACAACCACAGCTTTTTTCCCGTCAAGCTTTTTGGGAACTGTCTCTAATACCTTTCCCCACGGAACTTGTAATTTTTTCCGCAAATTAATCGGCAAAACAAGGTTATTATTCTTCCATTTACTGTCTATAAATAGTTTCCCTTTTCTATTTATCTCTCCATGTCTTATTCTGGTTGAAGAAATTATTTTTTTATCATCTGCAGAAACATCCGGAACAATAATAATTGTTAAAGGAATTAAATTATTTTGTTTTCTTTTTTTATTAATAAGGATCGCTGTTTTTTTAGTTTGATTCGATACAACTATTGCATCATATTTTTTTGAAGTTTCTAAATAAGGTTCGTATGCTGAATTTATTGGAACCAATATAACTTTTTTATCTACATGTATTTTTTTAAGATATGCTTTTACCGATTTTTTTCGTTTACTAAAATCTTCTATTTGGTGTTCTTTTTTAAACGATTCTATATAAGTATCACTGGTAATACCAATTAATATTTTTTTTGATATTGATAATGCTTTATTTATTAATTCCTCGTGGCCTTTATGAAATAAATCAAAAGTTCCGCCGCAGACAACATAATTAAATTCTGCCATAATATGAGGTGATTTTAACTTAATTTACAGATGCAATAGTATAAACTACTATTCCTGCCGGTGCTTCAACTTCTACTTTTTCTCCCACTTTTTTACCAATTAAAGCTTTACCAAGCGGGGATTCATGGGAAATTTTCTTATCATGGGGGTCTGCCTCCCATTCGCCAACGACTGTAAATATTTCCTTTTTGCCTTTAATGCTTACTGTAACAGTTGATCCAAGCTTAACAACACCCGATCCGCTTTTACTATGGGATTCTTGTATTAATACCGCCTGTTTAATAAGTTCCTCAAGTTCTTCTATTCTACCGTCAATAAATGATAGCTCTTCTCTTGCAGCAACATATTCCGCATTTTCAGACAAGTCTCCCATGCTTCTTGCTTGAGAAACTCTTTCTAAAACATCGGGTCTTTTTACTTTAGTAAGTTCTTCGAATTCTTTTTTTAACTCTACTAAACCTTCTTTTGTTAAATATATTTTTTTGGCATCCATAATTTACGTCCTTTTAAAACAAAATCCCTCACAGTAAAACTAGAGGGAATAATAAAAATAAGTTCTTAACCTTAAGAATGATATAGTAAACATATATGTTTGTCAATAACCTCTAGTTAATTATTTTAGGATAAAAATTATTATAAATTAGCTTTATAAACCGTACTGCTGATAGGTTTGGTTCGCTGCATTTATTAACGCATCTACAGGATTGTTGCCTGCATCAATTGTTTTTTGTAAATAAGTGTCCAATTGCTGGTTTAAACCATTATCAAAAGTTCCGTCTACAAAAGGCGATGAATATGCATTTGGAGCTTGCATAACAAAAGGATAAACCATAGGATTATTCTTCAAGCGATCGGCAATATCAACTCTTGCATATGGCTCACCAAAATCCCTAACTTTTGATTCATCAGCATATAATTTTTGTTCTGTTTCTTTTTTTGCTAAAAATTTCATAAATAATAAACTTTCCGCTTGATGTTTGCTTTTTGCAGAAACCCCCTCAACCCAGTAACTTGCCAGTGTTATGTTCTTACCGGAAAGTTGTGGAACAGGAACAATCTGAAAAGCAAGATTGGGATTAAACTGTTTTATAGCAAAATAGTCTGTTGAGTAACCAAAAAACATTGCTAAATTCCCTTTAGCAAATGCGAGTTGCGAAGGATCTAGATTGTTATTCCAAACCGCATTTGCTCCATTTGCAAATGATTCGTAAAATGTTAACGCATCATTAATTTCACTTGAAGAATTTGAAAGATTATTAAAATCTACGCTATTTTCATAGAAAAGCAAAGAAATGATATCGGGAGCATGGGTAACATTTCCATATGTTCCCATTGCTGCACCTGCAGTTGTAATATTTCCATTAGAATCCTTTACTGTTAACGCCCTTGCATCATTTAGAAAATCTTCCCAACTGATAGGGGCAGTTCGTCCGGCGGATTGAAAAATTCCTGTGTTTATAAAAAGTGCCAAGGTATCTATCTGAAGAGGTATTCCGTAAATTGCACCATTTTTAATTAAATCTCTTTGAGCAACCGGATAAAAAACACTGGTAAACATGTCTTTAGAAATTGTTTGCTCCGGTAGCGGAAGTAAGTCGTTTTTAAGCATTGGATACCACGTGTTATGGAACCTAAAAATATCCGGTCCTGTTCCGTTATTGATTCTTGTTTGCAGCCTTTCCCTATATTGACTTATATCTTGCTTAATATAGTCAACTTTTATATTGGGATTTTGTTTTTCAAATTCAGAAATAATCCCTTGCATTACATTATTATCTTCAAAAAGACCCCAATAAGTAATTGTCGTCTGGGTAGAAGGAGAGGTCTTATTTAGGCTGGGAATTAAGAAGATCATAACAATCATAACAATCCCCAAAACAATAAAAATAGAAAGTAAAAGATTTAATAGTTTTTTTACTCCGCCAAAGCGGCCCCCTTTAGGTTTTTTTTCTTGGGTTTCTTGCTGATTAATTTGCACGAGATTTCCTTTGGGAGCGTTAGGTTGTAAGGGTTGTGGTGTATTGGGTAGTGCTGAAGGAAAATTTGCAGATTGAGAATTTAATCCAGTGTTACCTTGAATGTTGGGATTATTTAGATTTGTACTTTGAAATATCGTATTTGCATTTTCCATAAGTCAATTTATAGTATAATACCAAATATAAAACATATTCAATGAACTTTTCTAAACTTCGGTTAAAATTTAAGATAAGCCAAAAGAAAAAGAAACAAATAATAAAAGCTTCCAGAACTATATTTTGGTTTTTAACAGGAGCCATACTGACTTTTGTTTTTGTTTCCTGTTTTGGTTTTTTTGCATATGAAAAATATTTCAGTAATAAAGTATTTTTGGGAGTATCTGTAGGAAATGCGGATTTTGGTGGAAAAACAAAAGATGAGGTAAGACAATATTTTTATCAACAAAATTTAAGAGTCTCAAACACTACATTCACTCTAACCAGCGATTATGGCGTGGCAACAGTTTCTGCAAAAGAAATAAATTTTGGATACGACATTAATTTGCTTTCCGACCAAGCTTACCTTATTGGAAGATCGGGAAATTTCTTAACCGATCTTAGTACGCTTTTACAAAGTTATTTTACCGGCGTTAAATTGTCTCCTTCATATACCGTTGATAAAAACAAATTAACGAAAGATTTAAAACCACTTTCTAATCAAATTAACAAAAAGGCTGTAAACGCTGTATTTAAATTTGAAAATAACAGAGTTACTACTTTTACTCCATCAAATAACGGCGAGCAGCTAAATTTTGATAAATTAACTAATGAAATTTATTTATTAGCTCCAAAACTTTTTTCAACTCAAAAACCACAAAAAATTTATATAAAAATTCCAGTTACAATACTTTACCCTAATATTACTACCGAAAAGGCAAACAGTCTGGGAATTAAAGAGTTAATAGGAGAAGGTCACTCGCTTTTTTATCATTCCATTGCGAGTAGAATTCATAACATTGTTCTTGCCGCTTCAAGATTAAACGGGGTACTCGTTGCACCAGGAGAAGTTTTTTCTTTTGATAAAGCATTGGGCGATGTATCCTCATTTACAGGTTATCAACAGGCATACATAATCCAAAATGGTAAAACAATTTTGGGAGATGGTGGCGGGGTTTGTCAGGTTTCAACTACTTTTTTTAGGGCAATCCTTAACTCAGGCTTACCGGTCGTTGAAAGGTATGCTCATGCTTATAGGGTTGGTTATTACGAAGAGGACTCTCCACCCGGAATTGATGCAACAATCTACGTACCGACCGTTGACTTAAAATTTAAAAATGATACCGGGCGTTATATTCTCGTACAAAGCGCAGTTGACTTAAATAATTTATCACTGGCATTTTATTTTTATGGAACTAAGGATGGAAGAATCGTAACTATGACCACTCCAGTAGTTTCAAACCAAAGACCACCACCCCCACCGCTTTATCAGGATGACCCGACACTTCCTAAAGGAGAAGTAAAACAAACCGATTTTGCGGCATGGGGAGCAGATGTATACTTCACAAGAACTGTTGAGAAAAATGGTAAAATAATAATCTCTGATAAATTTGTCTCAAACTACAAACCATGGCAGGCTATATACCTGGTAGGAACCCAATAATGAATAAGATAATCACTACACAAGAAGCTCAAACAATCTCTAAAAACATAAAAGCAAAAAATAAAACTATCGTTTTAACCGGTGGCTGTTTTGACATACTTCACATCGGACATATTAAGCTTTTAGAAGAATCTAAAAAACAAGGTAATTATCTTTTTGTCTTGCTTGAAAATGATGCTAGCGTTAAGAAACTTAAAGGAAATAATAGGCCGATTAATTCACAGCTTGAAAGAGCTAAGGTTTTAGAAGCAATTTCGTATATCGATTACATAATTATTTTACCCGACATGAATACCAATAAAGATTGGGACGAATTAATCCTAAAACTAAATCCAAGTATCATTACTACTACAAAAGGTAACCCCCAGGCTATTCATAATAAAAGACAGGCAATGTTAGTTAATGCAAAAATTGTTTTTGTAGATAATATTGAAAATAAGTCTACAACCAGACTTGCAAAAATTATTTCAGAAAACTTTAAATGAAAAAAATTAATATATTATTGCTGATTTTAATTTTTTGCATAATTGCATTTTTTTTCATAATTGTAAATCAAAAATTTATCAACAATTCTTATGTAATCATTAATAATCATAAATTTATTGTTGATGTTGCAAAAACTAATGAACAAAAACAATTAGGTTTGGATATTTACAATAAATTACCTACATTTAAAGGAATGGTTTTCCCTTTTCAGACAGCGGGCACGTATTCTTTCTGGATGAAGGGTATGAAATTTCTGATTGATATAATTTATATAGAAAACGGAAAAATTGTTGAAATTTTTCCCGACCTTCCTTATCCCAAAACTAGTACGGAAACTCCCGTTACGGTAACGCCAGAGACTCCGGCAAATTACGTTTTAGAGATTAATGCGGGGCTTTCGCAAAAATATAATTTTAAAAAAGGAGATACTGTTATTATCCATTTATGATAATTTTAGGAATTGAAACAAGCTGCGATGAAACATCTGCTTCTTTAATAAAAGCGGAAAAGGGTGGAAAAAAGGTTGAACTTTTAACAAATGTCATTTCTTCTTCGCTTGACCTTCATGCCAAAACCGGTGGAATTATTCCGGAAATTGCAGCCAGAGAGCAAGTTAAATTTATTCTTCCGGTTATTAAGAATGCCATAAAAAATTTAAAAAAACCTAAAGAAGAAATTGATGCTATTGCCGTAACCGTAGGCCCGGGGCTTATCGGATCATTACTGGTGGGTGTTGAAACAGCAAGAACATTTGCATATGCCTGGGATAAACCCATAATTGCAGTTAATCATCTTTTTGGACATATATATGCAAATTGGATAAAATCCGACGATAAAAGAGACATTGAATTTCCGGCAATTGCCCTAATTGTTTCCGGCGGACACACCGATCTTGTACTCATTAAAAAGCACAAAGAAACAATTTGGTTAGGTGGTACAAGAGACGACGCAGCAGGCGAAGCATTTGACAAAACCGGAAGAATTTTAGGTCTTCCTTATCCGGCCGGTCCGTTAATTGAAAAACTGGCAGAAAAAACTGATGTTGATATTTATAATTTCCCACGTCCGCTACATGATTCAAAGGACTTTGATTTTTCTTTCTCCGGACTAAAAACAGCAGTACTTAGAGAAGTGGAAAAGAAAAAAAAATTAAATGAAAAAGAAATATCTCAAATTTGTTTTGCTCTTCAAAATGCAATTTTTGATATTTTGATACAAAAAACCTTTGCAGCTATTGAAAAATATCATGCAAAATCATTACTTTTAGGCGGGGGGGTCGCAGCCAATCAAACACTTAAGAAAAAATTTGAAACTGAAATATTAAATTCCAAATTAGCAGTAAAATTTTTTATACCGGATAAAAAACTTTGTACGGATAATGCAGCCATGATAGCAACGGCGGGATTTTTTAACCATGAACTTAAAAACTGGAAGGATGTATCGGCAAATCCGGAGCTTTATTTCGACTAAAATTACCTAGAAAGAGAAAAAATAAACTTTGCCTTCGTATCAAATTTATAAGTATCTCGTGTCCATGCATCGTCTAACCATAACTCATCCTCATGCCGCGCAATAGAAAAAATATGAGGGTCTCCTGGTTGGTCTGTAATCGGCTCCATACCAACATATACAAGGTCATTTCTCGCTTGGTCTTTTAATTTTAATCTAAATTTTGGTCCCAGCTCCGAAGGACATAATTCTAAACCTAAAGTCTTTGCTTTTTCATAAATTTCTTTAAGTGTTGGTGCATTAGAAAAACCTAAATCTTCTGTAGATAATGTTACTAAAGTATAATTCCTGTTTAGAGCTCCTGGATGTTCTTTTATTAATAAATCTTTATCTTCCTGTGTTAAACCGACCGAACCGGATGTTCTATCCACAACAGTAGTAAAACCTTCAACTCCTAGCAATTCTTTTGCATACCCACTTGATTGAATATCCACGGATGTTTCTAATTGACTTCTAATTGCTGACTTTGTTTCACTTTCAACTTCTAGGTCTTGAATTTTAATTCTTGATCCCGGAAAACTAGTATAGATATAATCAATTTTAAATTTTTTAAGTGATTCAAAAATATCTTTACTTACTGGTCCAATATAGATCTTAGTACTCTCGTTAATCTGATCTTTACTTCGGGCAATTTGAGATTTCTCGCACTCAAAAAGATTCAATATATCTTTCTCTTTGTCTCTACCATTAAGTAAATCTGCTACTCCCAGATCTTCCCCAAAATCAAAATCATCTATTGGAGAATCTACTTGATATAAAAATCTTAGATCTTTTGAGTCAAGCTCCAAACCTTCTTTAACTTTTTGATGAATCCCTATTAATCTTCTTAAATCCTCAGTTCTTTTAATAAACTCTTCATTACTGGCAAAACCCTTAAACTCATCAAGATAACCTTGAATATTTGTAAGTGGGCTATCTATTTTCATCGCCTTCACTTTCTTGAGAAAGCATTCTTCTGGGCGAAGCTCTAAATCCGGATGCCTCCTCTGCGGCTTCCGCACTTTCAATCGGCTGATGTTTATTGCCTTCTTCGTTGCCTTCCATAATTTATTTATAGCATACTTAACTTAACTTTACTAATAATGGTAAAATATAAACATGCAATTCGATCTTCTTATTATTTTAGCTGTAATTATTTTAGGCTTTGCTTCGATTTATCATCTTCTTAATAAAAAATTATCAGCCGGTAAACCAGATGATACGCTTTTGGAGTGGCTTAAAACAATGCAATCAACAATTAACTCATCTTCTTCCCAAACCGTAAGAACACTGCAGGAAAATAGTAAACAATTAAATGAAAGACTAGATAACGCTGCCCGGGTAATAAAAGATGTTGAAAAAGAAATCGGACAAATGTCGGAGATTGGAAGAAACATGCGTGAGCTTCAGGAGTTTTTAAAAAGTCCTAAATTAAGAGGTAATATCGGAGAGCAAGTTTTAAAAGATTTGATTTCCCAAATGTTTCCCAAGAATAGTTTTTTCTTACAATACGAATTTAAGTCCGGAGAAAAGGTTGATGCGGCAATAAAAACCGATGCGGGAATCTTACCTATTGATAGCAAGTTTCCGATGGAAAATTTTCAAAAAATGACAAAAGCAAATGAAATAAAAGAAAAAGAACAATTTGAAAAAGATTTTATAAGAGATCTCAAAAAACACATCGATGCAATTTCTAAAAAATATATTTTACCAAGCGAAGGGACCATGGATTTTGCTTTAATGTACATTCCAAGCGAATCCGTTTATTATGAAATCGTAAATCATGAAGACGTAATGGAATACTCAAGAAGATTAAGAATTTATCCTGTATCTCCCTCTACTTTATATGCGAGTCTTCAGACAATTCTTCTTTCGTTTGAAGGCAAAAAAATAGAAAGTAAATCGCGCGAGGTTTTTGCTATTTTAAGAAATATGCAGATGGATTATGAAAAGATAGAGGAAAACATGTCGGTTTTAGGAAAACACATAAATAATGCTTATTCTCAATTTACGAATGCATCTACAGCAGTTTCAACGCTTGGCAATAAACTTAATATAACTAAACAACTCGAAGAAAATTCAAAAGATTAATGAAAAAGAAATATTTAATTATTGGACTAATATTAGCTATCCTTATTGTATCTTCAATATTTATTCTACTTTCTAATAAAGCCGACAATTCAAGCAACCGGAATTCAACTACTAACGTAGGAAACGTACAACAATAAGCTGCCCCAAGCTCAACTTATATCTATGGTAAAATACAATACCGAAATGAAAAGAAATAAAAATTTAGATAAAAACCAACAAGCTGCAATCAAGCATAAAAATGGCCCGCTTTTAATTATTGCCGGCGCGGGCACGGGAAAAACTACAGTAATTACAGAAAGAGTTAAACACTTAATAGTTGAACGCAAAATCCCCTCACAAAATATTCTGGCTTTAACCTTTACGGAAAAGGCGGCTTTTGAAATGCAGGAAAGAATAGATGTTCTTCTTCCTTTTGGGCTTACCAACATGTGGATTTATACTTTTCATTCTTTTTGCGATAAAATTCTAAGAGATGAAGCCTACACAATCGGCCTTGACCCAAACTACAAATTGATTTCCGAGTCGGGGTCTATTTTACTTTTAAAAAGACATTTATTCGATTTAAAATTAAAATTTTATAAACCCCTTGGAAATCCGACAAAATTCTTAGACGCCTTACTTAAACATTTCTCAAGACTTAAAGATGAGGATATTACACCAAATGAATATTTTCTTTGGGCGAAAAAATTAAAAAATTTGGAAGAAAAAAATCAATACATAGAACTTGCGACTGCATACAAAATTTACGAAGAAATAAAAGTAAAAGAATCTTTAATGGACTTTGGGGATTTAATTTCAAATACTCTGCTCGTCTTTAGAAAACGGCCAAATGTTTTAAAACGCTACCAAAATTTATTTAAATATATTTTAGTTGATGAATTCCAGGATACCAACTATGCACAAAATGAACTGGCAATGCTGCTTGCCAGAAAAAATAAAAATATTACCGTCGTTGCAGATGATGACCAATCAATTTATAGATTTAGAGGCGCTGCAATATCTAATGTATTACAGTTTAGAAAAAACTACAAACAGGCAAAAATAATTGTCTTAACAAACAATTACCGCTCTTCTCAAACCATACTTGATGCTTCTTATAATTTAATCCAATACAACAATCCTAACAGACTTGAAGTAAGTGAAAAAATTAATAAAAAACTAAAAAGTGTTTCTAATTTAGAAGAAAAAGATATAAGAGTAATTAGATCCGCAAGGGGCGAAGACGAAGCGGACGATATTGCCAAAGAAATAAAATCTTTAGCTAAAACTTATGATTATAAAGATGTAGCAATTTTGGTGAGAGCCAATAATCATTCACAGAGTATAACTCAGGCCTTGCAACGGCATAAAATTCCTTATCAATTCCTAGGACCGGGATATCTTTTTAAACAGGAGGAAATCAAAGATTTAATTGCTTATCTAAATTTTTTATCTAACCTTTCAGATTCGGTATCACTTTTTAGAGTTCTTTCTATGGAAATATTTAATATCTCCATTATTGAATTAAATTATTTATTAAATTTTGCAAAGACCAAAAATTATTCTCTTTTTGAAGCTCTTTTTGAACTTGATCAAAAATTCTTGAACAAAAAAACAAAAAATAAACTAACTCATTTTAGGGAAATGACTAAAAGGCATCTTGAAAAAGCTAAAAAGGAAACAGCCGGAGAAATTCTTTATTCATTTTTGGTAGATACCGGACTTTTGCTAACCTTTAATAGCGTTGACTCGTTAAAAAAGGAAAAAGCTATTCAAAACATTGCCAAACTTTTTGACAGAATAAAAAATTTTGAATCGGAAAATCCTAATAGCAGTATTTTTGATGCGTCTGAATGGATAAACCTAATGCTTGAAACCGGTGATAGCCCAACTGCTGCAGATCTTGATATAAGAAATGAAAATGCTGTTAATATTTTAACTGTCCATTCCAGTAAAGGATTGGAATTTAAGGTTGTTTTTTTAGTCAATCTTGTCATTGACCGTTTTCCAACAAGAGAACGCGCGGAAAAAATACAACTTCCCAAAAATTTAATAAAAGAAAATTTACCCGTAACCTCCGATTTTCATATAGAAGAAGAGAGAAGACTTTTTTATGTTGGCATGACAAGAGCTAAGGAATTACTTTACTTTACAGCTGCTAAAACTTACGCAGAAGGTAAAAGACTTAAGAAACTGTCCCCGTTTATTTTTGAAAGCTTACCAAAACTTCAAGTTACAAAGACCGAAAAAGAAACAGAACAACTATCTCTATTAAAAACATTATCATCTTATGAAAAGACCGAAGAGAAAAAAGAAAAACAGAAACCGTTAAAAATTACTTACATTAATTATTCAAACCTGCAAATGTTTGACATATGCCCTCTCCATTATAAAGCAAAAGTTATACTTAACATCCCAACGCCTAAATCTTTTGTACAAAGCTTTGGAATTTCGATGCATAATACTCTTTATAATTTTTATAAATTAGTTCAAGTAAATAAAATTCCTTCCCAAGAGGAATTGCTAACCATTTTAGATAAAAATTGGATTAATGAAGGCTATAATAATAAAAAACACGAAAGAGAAAATTATGAACGTGCTATAAAAACTCTTAAAAATTTTTACAAAAACGAATGCGAGCCCACAGGCAATGTTCCTTATGGCAAAAAGGCCAATCTGCCGGTAAAACCGCTGGCTTTAGAGCTTCCATTCTCTTTTAATCTAAAAGGCAACATAAAAGTTTCCGGAAAAATTGACAGAATAGACAAAAGAAAAGATGGGGGAATTGATATAATTGATTATAAAACCGGTGAGGACAATCCCAAAGCTCAAAAAGCGCATGAACTACAACTGGCAATATATGCACTTGCTGCAATAAAAGTAAAAGACGAGATCTTAAATAGAAGTGCAAAAGACATAACTTTAACTTTGCACTTCATCGAAACTAATGAAAAAAAGTCAATGACTTTTACCGCCAAGGATTTAAAAAGCTTTGAAAATGAACTACTTACAAAAATTAAGGAAATCGAAAAAAGCGATTTTAAATGCAGTAAAAATGTTTTATGTAAAAACTGCGAATACAAGATATTATGCAATGCATAAAATGAGATACTCTTGCAAAACAATGGGTACTAAAATCCTTTGTAACGGCTAAGTAATTCGCTGTGCCCGAAGGGTATTGGAACCCTCTATAATGCCTTATAAACTATATTAATCCCGTATTGTTAGCAGACTAGACAATTGAGTGATAATTTGCTAGAATACATGTGGTTTTGCGGAAGTGGATCTACTACGGATACTATTAACGTATTCGAGGAAAGTCCAGACAGCACTAAAGCCGGGGACGGAATGTAAGTTCCGACTAGTAATAGCTGGTGTTTCGATACCTTTAACCTACATACGGTATCGAAAACATATTCCGAATTGACGGAATATGAGAGTAACAGAGACGAGTAGGAGTGAAACGGATAATCCCACCCGCTGCAACTTCCGAATGATATGCTTACTTAAAAAATAAGCAGACTTTGCTTTAAAGGTATATCAAAGTTTGAGGGCAGTCCGTAAATTCGGACCATTAAGCGACTAAAAATCGTAAATGAGATAGATTGTAGATAAGCTTGAAAGTTTACTTGAGAGCCAAAAAACAGAATCTGGCTTACTATCTTCCGCAAAACCCAAATTAAGAATGATGTTCGTGACCGTTAATTTTTTCTAAAGAATATTCAAAAATTATCCTTAAAATTCCCGCAATGGGAACTGCTAAAATTAATCCTAATATTCCGCCACTATGCTCACCTGCAATAACTGCAAAAAGAATAATAAGAGGATGCAATTTTGTTATTTTACCCATAATAATAGGGTTTATAAAATAATCCTGAAATTGCCTTACCACAAAATAAATTATGACTACGGCAATAACAATCTGAAAAGGATTCAAACCAAAATTTGACGCACCGGCTAGATAAGAAACAGTTGCAGCTAATGCTGCGGCAACAATAGGACCGATAATCGGAACAATTTCTGCAAATCCTGAAAAAACAGCTAAAATTAATGAAAATTTAACTCCTAAAATTGTAAGCAAGACAAAAAGTATTAATGAAACAAAAAACACTAGAAAAATTTGTCCACGCAAATACCCGACCAGTACTGAATTTATTTTACGAATTAAAATATCCAACTCTATCCGATAGCTATGTGGAGCATTATTTAACAATCTGTCTATCATACCCCTACCCTCTTTAAGGAAATAAAAAGCACTAAAAAGGAAAATAATAAAACCCAATACTCTCGAAAAAACTTGTGGAAAAAAAGAAAAAATTGAAGGATAAGAAATGTTAGAAGATTTTTCTATCGTATCCAAAGTATCACTAACTGTCGGTTTTAACCAATTCGGCATATTATTTATTTGATGTCTAGCTGTTTTAGTTATGTTATATGCTTCATTCTTTAATTCAAAAGATTCGTTAACTGCTCTTTGCCAAAAAATTACCCCTGAAAAAATAATTAATGATATTAAAAAAATATAAATACCTATAACAGAAAGCGTTCGGGGAAATTTAAGTTTGTTCGAAAAGAAATTAACAACCGGATTAAAAATATAAGCAAAAATAGCAGCTAATATAAAAGGTGTTAGAATTGCTCTTTCTATATATAAAAACCAGCAAAGAACAACTCCTATTACAATTAAAAAAACATTCTTAAGCCTTAAAGTCATATTAAACCTATTATAACAAATGCTACCTAAATATTTTCTGTGTATTATCTAACTGCTTTCTTTAGGGTTTTACCCGGAGTAAATCCCGGCGCTTTTCTTGCCGCAATTGTAATTTTTTCTCCTGTTTTGGGGTTTCTTCCCGGCCTGGTTGCCCTTTTTCTTACCGAAAATGTTCCAAAACCGGTAATTACAACTTTTTCTCCTCTTTTAAGAGAATCTCTAATTCCGTTAAGAAAAGCGGAAACTGCGTCTCTTGATGCTTTATTTGTAAGATTTCCTTTTTTAGCTACAAGCTCTATTAAATCTTTTTTTGTCATTTAATTCACCTCGCTTTCTGTTCAAAGAAAATGAACGCTTTAAATTTAGCTTAACAATACAATGTAATCGAAATGATGTCAAGAGGAAAATTCGGTGGCGACTGCCCTAAACTCTCTTATCGCGGTAACTTTTATTTCTCCCGGAACTGCTTGAGATTTGGAAACTTCATCTCTTATTTTTGCGGCTAGCACTGTAGTTTGAGCATCATCCAATTGCCCCGGATTAATGATAACCCTAAGTTCTCTTCCTGCCTCAAATGCATAAGCATCTTCAACGCCATCATATTTTTTGGCAATTTCTTCCATGTCTGTTAGGCGTTTCCCGTATTCTTCAACATCTTGATATCTTGCACCTGGTCTTGCTCCGGAAATTTGATCGGCAATATGTACAATTACCGATTCTATTGAAGAAAATGGTTTATCTTCGTGGTGCTCTGCAACACAATTAACAATTTTTTCAGGAATGCTATGTTTTTTAAGTAAGTCTACACCTAGCGTAACATGACTTCCCTCTCCTTCCATTACTTTTCCAATATCATGGAATAGACAGCCTAAACGGACAATGTTTGTATCAGCTCCAATTTCTTGAGCGATATGAACACCGATTTTTACATCTTCCAAGGTGTGTACTACTAAATTTTGTCCAAACGAAGTCCTAAATTTAAATCTTCCCAATATCGAAACTAAATCGGCCGGTAAATTATAAACGCCTGCCTCATGCGTTAATTTTACCCCCTCATCAAACATAACTTTTTCAACTTCTTTTTTGGTCTGTTCGATTATCTCTTCTATTCTAAACGGCTGAATTCTTGTATCTTTAATTAATTTTTCTAAAGATCTCCTGGCAACTTCCCTTCTAATCTGATCGAATGAAGAAAGTCTGATTACTCCTTCCTCGTCTAAATCAACATCAACTCCCGTTGCTTGTTCAAAAGTCCTAATATTTCTTCCTTCTTTACCAATAATTCTTCCTTTAATTTCTTCATCGGGGATTTTTACAATACTTACGGTAAATTCGGCAATATAGTTAGTTGCACCATGCCTCATCGAATCAACCAAAATCTCTTGAGCTTTTTTATCTGCTTCTAATTTTGCTGTCTCTTCCTTTTCTTTAATAAGCTTTGCGGCGACTTTTGACTCACTCAATTCTAATTCATCCAATAAAAGTTTTTTTGCCTCGTCTTTAGTTAGTGAGGATACTTTTTCTAAACGTTCCTGATATTTTTCCTTAAGCTCATCCAGTTTTTTTCGTTCCGCTTCAAGCTTTTCTTCTCTTTCGAGCAGCTTTTTTTCTAAAGTTATTAGGTCCTGATTTGTTTGTGCCATAATTTTAAAACACGAGGAAAACCCCAAATTACTGGGCTGATGGATAAGATGATATTTCGAACAAAGATCTTTCCATAATTTTCCTTTTGTTTAACATATTATACTATTTGCTCAAAATCTTATCAACAACCTCTTTGATCGTATCGTAATCATAACCTTTTGACGATAAAAACCTAAAAAGCTTCTCACGTGCTTTCTGAAATGGTTCATTTTTAAAACGTTCTACTCGTTTTTGTGCAAGGAAAAGTGCATTTTTCTTATCTTGACCTTGATTCTTAATTCTTGATTCATATTTATCAATTAAATCATCTAATATCCCTTTTTGTTTTAATTCAAATTTAATAACCCGCCATGCTTTATTCTTAGACCTTGACTCAACCCAAGCTCTTGCGAATTCCTCATCATTTAAAAATTTCTGCCTTTTTAAACTTTCGATAATTTTTTGAGCAATTTGCTTATCTGCCTTTTTCTTTTTTAAGTAATCGGTAATTTCTTTTTCACTTCTTTGCCGAAATGACAAATATTTATATGTAGCCCCTAACAATTTTTGGTATTGTTCATCCATGGAGGATTATCTTTCCGCTTCGTCTTCGTTTTCTTCTACACCAACTTCTACTTTTGTAGGTTGTGATTTAGACTTAGTCATAATTTCATCAACAATTTTTTTGGATATATCGCTATTTTCTTTCAAGAAAAGCATTGCCGCTTGTTTTCCCTGTCCAAGCATTGTTTCACCGTATCTAAAAAATGCTCCGGACTTACTTACAATTCCCATATCAACTCCAACATCCATTATTCCGCCTTCCCTTGAAATTCCTGTACCAAACACGTCAAACTCTGCAATCCTAAAAGGAGCGGAAACTTTATTCTTAACAATTTTCGCTCGGTGCCTACTACCTATTACCTTATCTCCCTCTTTAAGGCTTTCAATTTTCCTTATATCAATTCTTACAGACGAGTAAAACTTCAACGCCAGTCCTCCGGTTGTTGTTTCCGGATTTCCAAACATTACTCCAATTTTTTGCCTTAATTGGTTTGTAAATATTACAACCGTTTTTGATTTGGAAATAACTGCTGTTAACTTTCGTAGTGCTTGCGACATAAGTCTTGCCTGCAAACCCATAACCGCATCTCCCATATCTCCTTCTATCTCCGCTCGTGGTACAAGTGCGGCAACCGAATCAATTACTAAAACGTCAACTCCTCCACTTCTAATTAAACTTTCTGCGATCTCCAACGCTTGCTCACCGGTGTCCGGTTGGGAAATTAAAAGATCATCCAGCTTTACGCCAATTGCTTCTGCCCAAAGCGGATCCAGAGCATGTTCGGCGTCAATGAATGCTGCAATTCCTCCGTGTTTTTGAGCTTGTGCAATTATTGATAAACAGACCGTGGTTTTGCCTGAAGCCTCAGGTCCGTAAATTTCGATTATTCTTCCTCTTGGCACTCCACCTACTCCGAGTGCTAAATCTAAGGGAAGACAACCTGTAGAGATAACGGAGATATCCATCTTTTCTCCAATATCGCCAAATCGCATAATTGAACCTCTTCCATATTGCTTTTCAATTTGCTCCATGGCAAGCTTTACCGCTTCCATTTTTTGTGTTCCTTCCGAAGGGGAATTTGAAGTTTTTTCTGTTTTTCCTACCGCTTTCACCATAGTAGGTATTCTAGTAATTTTCTAGAACGTTTGCAATATGTCAAAATGTGTCAAATTTTCTGCTATAATTCAATATACAAAATCTAAGATTATTTCTAAAAATCTGAAGGATTTTTAATAAGGAGCATTCGACGTTAATCCGCAGCTTTAAATATTTTAAAGCAAAGGAGCAAGTCGCAATGCGACGAAGAAGCGGGGTGTAGTTTATCGGTAGAATGCGCGCATGGGGTGCGTGTGGGCCAGGTTCAATTCCTGGCACCCCGACTTAAAATTTAAACCTGAAATTCCAATTTTCCATCTTTAAGTGTGTAGGTCTGAACTCTAATATTGGAAATTTCTTTAACTAAGTTTTGGGCATCTTCTCTTTTGTTTTCGGGGACGATTAAATTTAAAGTTACACCAAAACCGGCAAACTGCTTCCACTCCTCAAGCTCCTGCTCGTTTACAGTATCTTCTGTTTCTACCTCCTCTATCAGATAAAAATTATTATTGGGATCTAAAACTACAATATCCGGGTAATAAATTCCTGCAACCGAAAAATTGTGCTCATCGCCGGGGTTTGCAAACGCTTTAACATCGCCTCTATCAATCCATGATTTTAAAGAATTATTTACAATTAAATCATGCTCTCTTTGCGCCTCTTCGCTTCTTTTTGCCATAACAAAATTATATCACAGCATTAAAAATAGTTTTGTAAATTAAGGATTCTATTTCTTAAAATCAGGGAAAAGCGAAGAAAAAGAAAAGGCTGTACTATCCCTCTCGGAAAGAAAAGGCTGCCCGTTAAGTTGCCAATTTATATTTAAATCTTTATCGTTCCAAAAAACATTAAGTTCTTTATTCGGACTCCATTCCTCATCCGTAACATACATATAATCTGCCGTCTCACTTAATACAAGGTAAGAATTTCCAAAATTAGCCGGAACAAAAACCGCGATTCTATTATCATCTCCTAAAATAAAAGACTGGTGCTTCCCTAAAGTTTTAGAATCTTTTCTAGAGTCAACAAGCACCACCTGAACTTTTCCTTTTGTAACATAAATAATTTTATTCCATGGAGCAACGTGAATTCCTCTTAAAGTATTCTTAACAGATCTTGCATGATTTATTTGTTTTGGAATAAAACTTTTTCCCAATTGTTCATTTATACCACTAAATTTCAAAACTTCTCTAAAAAATCCCCTATTATCTTCGTACGTTGGTAAATTAATTGTAAAAACTCCGTCAAGATTTGTTTCCATGACTACTATTGTAGCATTTTTAAGCTATAGATTTGTTATAATTAGGCCTAAATAAAACATATGTACTCATTAAAAGAATTTAAAAATATTTTTGATCCAATGCTTGAAGAATTCCTGGATGAAAGAATTGGTGAATATTTACAAAATTATTCCGGCCCCTTAGTAAAAGATTTATCTCTGCATGGAAAAGAATTAGTAATGCATGCAGGAAAAAGAGTAAGACCATATATTGCATATTGCATGTATAAAGCTAGCGGTGGAGAAAAGGATGAAAAAGCGATTAAATTCTTTGTAAGCTTGGAGGTTTTTCATATGTTTTTACTTATTCATGATGATTTTATGGATAAAGCCAAACTAAGACATGATACAACTACCGCTCATGAATTTGTATATAACAGATTAAAGACATTGGGCAGAAAAGGTGACCTATCTCACGTCGCAGATTCTCAAGCTGTCCTGCTTGGAGATCTACTTTTCGCCTGGACTTGTAAGTTAATTGACTTAAACAAAGACTTTCCTTCTGAAAATCTTCTACAGGTAAAAGAAATTTTTTATAAAACACTTGACGAAGTAATCTTAGGACAAATGATTGATATAGATCTAACAACACAAAACGAACCGGACCTTAAATTAATTGATGAAAAAACCCTACTTAAAACCGCTTATTATAGTTTTATTAGACCAATGCAAATGGGAGCATATCTAGCAAGCCTTAACAACGGTTTTGATAAGTTTACAAAGGATTTTGGCACCATAATTGGCATGACTTTCCAAATACAGGATGATTACCTGGATATTATGGGAGATCCAAAACTTTTACATAAAAACATTTTAGAAGATGTTTCTCAGAGTGAACCAACATTTTTTACAAATTATATTTTCGAATACGGAAAGGCTGAAGAAAAAAAAGAACTAATAAGTGTTTTTGGTAAAAAACTAAATGACACAAAAAGAAAACAAATAAAAGCGCTTTTTATAAAATCCCGGGCAATCTGTGCAGGAGAAAAAGTTATAAAAGAAAATATAGAAAAGGCAAAAAAAATTGTAGAAAAAACAAATATCGGAAACGAATATAAAAAACAAATAATCGAACTTGTAAACAAATTGGAAAAACGGCAAAGTTAATTACCTGAAGTAGTTCTACTTAATAAAGGAATATCCGATAACGTCTCTCTGTTTCTGTAAAAATCCGCTATTGAACTAAAATCATCTTCAAAAACAGGTGCCAATTCATCTTTTCCATTTAAATATGTATCAAATATGTCCTTACTTAAACCAATTTCCAAATCCTTTTCCAGTGCCTGGCTTAAAATGGGTCTGATGTCATTAAAATTTCTTATCTGACTGACTTTTAACCATCCGTTTGGACTAACCTCGGAAAAGTTAACGGGAGTAATAGGCAAGCTTAAATCGCCATCATAAATTAATGCTGTTAAATCCACCAAATTACCACTTACATTTATCACTCTTTCTCCAAAAGAACCCGGTTTTAAAAAAAGATGTTTTTTAATATATTTTAGGTTCGTATCATCACAAAATTCTGCTAATGCACCTAAAATATTATCTGATCTTATTTCACCGATTTTTCTTGTCTCTGCAGGAATTGAAATCTCCCCCGCCTTTTTCATTGTGCTTGGCTTCTCTTTCAGCTCTTTAATTGTCCATAATAATGGATCAGAACTATTATCGCCGTTTCTATATGGATCTATTCCAAGTATTAGTACTGCAATTCCTGCACTTTGAATATTTTTCGTCTCTTTACTTGTAAATATAACCGTTTCTTTTGCCTCTGGATTAATTTCTATTTCCGGTGTCATTTAATTAAGGTCCCTCCTGTTATTTTCCCATTTATTGCTTTTTTTAATTCACCTTTCACATTCCCGTTTATTATATTAGTACTGATCCCAAAATCTAAAACACCCATAGCATTTATTACTTTATGTAACATCCCACCCGTAACATCTACATTTTCCGAATTAAAAACATATTTTTTAATTTTTACAAAATTTTGTTTTGTTATTATTGGGATCGTATTCCCATTGTTGTCATAAATCCCGTTGGTATTGGACGCTTGTATTATCTTTTCAATTTTATATTTTTTCTTAAGCAAATATTTACAAAAATAATCTAATATTTTTTCTCCCGAAAATATTGTGCTGTTCCATTTTTTATCCCAAATTACGTCTCCATAAAAAACCGGGATTAAACCTTGACTTAAAGCAAGTTCTGCTGCATCAAATAAATCTTTATTCAGTTTACCATTTAAAGCGATCATCAAGCTGTTTGCCCTAAAGGAAATAACCGGTAATCCTTCTTCCACCAAAATATCCATAACTATTCTGTTAATATCCATTGCATCTCTTGCAACTTTTGCAATACCTTTTAAGCTCTTGTACCCTTTTTTACCACCATATTTACTAGCTGAAACGTGAGCAAAACTTCCGCTTCCGTGTGCCAAAACCATACCGCCTTTATAAGCCTTAAGCTCTTTGGCAAACCGTCTGATGTTCTCAGTATCGGCTTTATAGGGAATTTTTTTATCTGTAATAACGGATCCACCAAGCTTAATAAAAATAATGCTTTTCATAAACAAAATAATCTACCGGTAGTAGATTATTATAAGCCTATGCATTATAATAGTTTCAGCATTAAAAGGCAAACCAATGAATAATTATTATAAGCAACAACAAATAATTGCCAAAGTTAACCGAAAAGGGAAAATTATCGGTAGGGTTGAAAAGTGGGAAGCTCACCGAAAAGGAATTTTACATAAAGCTCTAACTGTAACCTTAATTTATAACGGACAATATATTTTGCAGCACCGAAAACATCCCGCTTTTGATGGTCTTTACGACTTAACTTCTTCATCTCATCAATTATTTGTAAATGATAAACTGCAACCAACAATTGAAGCAACTTTAAGTTGCTTAAAAAGAGAGTGGAACTTAACACCTAAAGATTTTTTAGGAAAACCTAAAATTCTAGGAACTATTTATTACAAAGCAAAGGATAAAAAAAGCATTTATACAGAACACGAAATGAATGATGTTGTAGTAATAAAATTAAAAAAATTAACCATGCCAAACCTTGATTTCGCCTACGGTTTTTCTTTAGTTAAAAAGGAAGATTTAATAAATAAAAAAGGGATAATCTATGAAAATCTCGCTCCGTGGGTAAAAGTGGCTATTAAAAAGAAGTACCTCTAATTTATAAAAATTGATAAAATTCTTAAAATTACCTCTTCGGACTTTGTTTCTTTCTTCTTGATTTTCCACCCATTCCGACTTTTCTTCTCTGTCTAATCCTTGAATCTCTTGTTAAAAAGCCTTTTTTCTTTAAGATTGATTTACTTTTATCATCAATGCTTGCCAAGGCTCTTGAAACACCGTGAATAAATGCATCTAACTGACTTTTGTTTCCTCCGCCTTCAACAACAGCAGTAACTGTATATTTTCCTTGAGTATTGGTAATTTTAAAGGGTTCTTCATAATGCGCTTTAGAAACGATACCTCTAAAATAGTTTTCGATTAAATCACCATTTACAAATATCTCACCCTTTTTAACGGTCTTTTCCCCCATCATCAGAATTTCTTTAAGATCCCGATAAAGTCTTACCCTGGCAACCGCTTCTTTTCTTTTGCCTTTACTAGAAATAAAATTATTTGCCATATTTATTTACTATCTCCTTTTACCATAAATTTATCTTTATAATTATGCTCTTTATCTTCAAAAATGAAAAGCCTTTTAAGCATGGATGCTTTTAATTTATTTTGCGGAAGCATACCTGATACAGCACGTCTTACTATTTCTGTTGGTCTTTTATTTCTTAATTCTTGTAAAGTTTCTACTCTAAAACCACCCGGAAAACCTGAATGTCTGTAATATTTCTTATCTGTTTCTTTTTTGCCGGTAACTTTTACCGATTTTGCATTTAATACAACTACATAATCACCCATGTCTAAGTTTTTAACAAAATTAGGCTTATTCTTGCCCATTAAAAGTTGTGCAATATTTGATGCGCTTCTCCCTAAAATTTGCCCTTCAACATCAATTAGATGCCAATCTCTTTTTATTTCGCTAATTTTTGTTGATTTTGTCGTATTCATATCTATTTAGTTTTTTTTGTTTCTTTTTTCTTAGCAGTAGTCTTTTTAACCGGCTTTTTTTCCACCTTTTTTGGTTCATTTTTAGCCGGTTTTTTATCCTTTACTACCTTTTCCTTCTTTAAAATTACTGCAGCTTCTAAAGAAGCTTTGTCCGCTTTTTCTACCCACTCAATTAAAACTAGCGGAGAATTGTCTCCAAATTTTTCTCCGAGTTTAATAATTCTGGTGTATCCACCGCTTCTTTTTGCAAACCTTGGCCCAATCTCTTTAACTATTTTATCAAAAGCTTCTTTAGATAAACTTTTGTGTAAAACTCCTTTTGCTCCTTTTTCGTAAGTTTTTGCTTTGGTAACTAACTTTTCAATTTCCGGTTTTATTGCCTTTGCCTTTGCCTCGGTTGTTTTAATACTCTCATTTAAAACCAAAGAGGACATCAGGCTTTTAAAAAGCGCCGTTCTTTCATTTTTTGTTCTTTTAAATTTTCTTCCAAAAACATTTTTTTTCATATATTTTGCTTCAAAACTAAAAAAATCTTAAATCTCAAAACTATCTTTATAAGTGTTCTTTATTTGAGATCTAAGATTTTGAGATCAAATACAATTTTAAATCTGAAGACTAATACCCTTTTCTTTTAATTTATCTTCAATTATTTCGAGTGATTTTCCGCCCATATTTCTCATTGAAATTAATTCTTTTCTTGGAACTTCTAAAAGCTGGCCGATTGTTTCAATTCCACCATTTCTTAAGGTATTATAAATTCTTGTTGGTAAATCAAGTTCATCCACCGTCATTCTAAGTGTTGCTTCTGCAATTCCCGTAAGTGCTACAGTTGATTCTTCAACAACTTCCTCTTTAGGTTGATAAATTTGTTTAAAATAAGCAGAAAGGATCTTTGCTGCTTCATCTAAAGCATCTTTTGGTTTTACTACTCCGTTTGTCCAAATTTGAAGTGTAAGTTTATCTAAATTTGTCTGTCTTCCAACCCTGGTTGAAGAAACTTCAGGAACTACTCTTCTAATGGGTGTGAATACAGCATCTGTTGAAATTACTCCCAAAGTATTAATTCTTCTTTCGTCTGCTAAGGAATATCCCAAGCCTCTTTCTACGGTTAATTCCATATCTAATTTCGCTTTTTTATCGCTTAAAAAGCCCAAATAATGGTCTTTATTAACAACTTCTACATCCTCTGGGAGTTCTAAATCTGCGGCTGTAATTTCCTTAGGACCTTTTACGGAAAGCTTTATTGTGCTTTCTGCTTTTGAATTTAATAATCTTAAATTAAGTCCTTTTATGTTTAAAAGTAAATCAACAACATTTTCTTTAAGTCCGGGGATTGTTGCAAATTTGTGTTTTGCACCACTAATTTTAACTGAGGTAACGGCTGCTCCGGGAATTGAAACCAATAAAACCCTTCTTAATGCGCTTCCTAAAGTTGCGCCAAATCCCGGTTCTAACGGCTCAATTACGAACATTCCGTATTCGTCTGTTACCTTTTCTTCTTTAATTTTGAATGTCGGTTCAACCATAGCTTACTATTCTACCATTATCTTGAATAATATTCAATAATCAATTGCAAATCAAATGGAACTTGCATATCATCAAGTTTTGGCGTTCTAATTAGTTTCCCTGAAAATGCTTTTCTTTGTAAAAACGATAAGGTTTCATATTCTTCTTTGGCAAGCTCTAGTACTTGTGGGTTGGCCTGAAACTTGGGCGAAAGACTAATAACGTCGTCTATTTTAACTTCGTATGATGGAATTGAAAGTTTTTTTCCGTTTACTAAAATATGTCCATGAGAAACCATTTGCCTTGACATATATCTGGTTTTAGCAAAACCCAATCTGTAAACTATATTATCTAATCTTCTCTCAAGCATGGAAATGATTAATTCTTTTGTATCGCCTTTTTTGCCCTGTACTGTTTGAACAAGTTTTTTAAATTGTTTTTCCAATAACCCGTAAGTTGTCTTTGCTTTTTGTTTTTCTCTAAGCTGTAATCCGAATTCCGATAATCTTCTTTTTCTTTTTTTACCGTGAACTCCTGGAGGAACATTAAGTCTTCTTAAAAGAGTTTGTGATTGCTTATCTAATAAATTAATACCTTCTTTCCTAACTAATCTGTGTTTTGGACCTGTATATCGTGCCATTAAATTCTTCTCCTTTTCTCGGCTCTTGGTCCGTTATGGGGAATTGGCGTAAGGTCTGCTATTAAAGATATTGAAAGTCCTGCAGATTTAATTGCTCTTAATGCTGCGTCTCTTCCGGATCCGGGACCTTTGATATAAACATCTACTACTTTTATTCCTTTTTCTATTACTTTTGCTGCCGCTTTTTCAACAGCTGTAGTTGCTGCAAACGGTGTAGATTTTCTTGCTCCTTTAAATCCCGCTGCGCCGGCCGAGCTCCAGGCAACAGTATCGCCATTTTCGTTGGTAAATGTTACCAAAGTATTATTAAAGGTTGCCGATACATATACTCTACCTTTTTCCGTAATTTTAAGGTTAGACTTTTTTGCTTTTGTTTTTATTTCTTGTTTTTTTGCCATATTAATTAATTTATGCTGTTATGCCCATTTTTGCCGCTACTTCTTTTTTAATTGCCCCTATTGTAACTCTTTTACCTCTTTTTGTCCTTGCATTAGACTTTGTCCTTTGTCCTCTGGTCGGTAGATTTCTTGCATGTCTTATACCACGGTAGCTTCCAATTTCTCTAAGTCTTTTAATGTTTCCTTGAATTTCTACCCTAAGGTCTCCTTCAAGCTTATATGTTTCTAAGACTTTTTGGATATTCCTTTGCTCTTCTTCTGTTAAAGACTTAATTCTTTTAGATGCGTCCACTCCGGCTTTTTTCAAAACATCATACACATTATTTCTTCCCACACCATAAAGATAGGTTAAGCCTATATCAACTCTTTTTTCATCCGGTAAATTAATTCCTGAAATTCTCATATAAAATCTCCGATTTTAACCTTGCCTCTGCTTATGCCTTGGATTATCGCAAGTTACATAAAGCACGCCTCGCCTTTTAATAATTTTACATTTTGCACATCTTGGTTTAACACTTGCTTGAACTTTCATAATTATTTCCCTCTATAAATTATTCTTCCCTTTTCCTTATCGTATGGGGTCATTTCTACTTTTACCTTATCTCCGGGAAGAATTTTTATAAAATTCATTCTCATTTTACCTGATAAGTGACAAAGTATGATTTGACCATTTTCAAGCTCAACCCTAAATAAAGTATTGGGAAGAGATTCTTTTACTATCCCGTCCATTTCTATTGATCCCTGATGAGCCATAAAAATACAAATCCTATACCATGATCTTCATGGATTTAGAATTTATTAGTTGATTATAGCAAAAGTCTTTAAAAAGAGCAATTATTCAAACAGTGCACAACACAAACTTTCTTTATTTATCAGAAGGTTTAAGGATGCCCTCCGCTTCGATTTTACCTTCTCTACATTTTGGACAACAATCATAAGGACTCATAATCGATACAGAATTACATTTTGAACATCGAAGCTTATCTCTTCTTACATAAATATAGTTTTCCGCAAGGCAATTTAAGCATATAAATAAAGACTCCATACCAGTATTGTCTGCTAATTTTTTCCTGATATCTTCAGGGACTTCGTCATTTTTAAAATTAGCCCATTTCTCAGCTATTTCAGGAGACAAATTAAACACCTTCGAAATTGTTTCAGCAACTTTATCGGGTCTTGCATTACAAGAATATCTATTCCCGTTATCATCATATGCTACAAAACCATATATGTTTGCTCCCTTAAAAGAAAAATCACATTTATTACACTTAAAAGTCCTGACAACCGTCATAATAAAATTATTACAAAAACAATCATAGAATACAACTCTATGTAAAAGATTGGGACATATTCGACATTTCTCCTTTTAAAACTAGATAGTCGATAGGGAATTTAATCTAAAATTTGACTTATTACTGGATTCTGTTCGAGGTTATTATTTTTTTTAGCAACATACCACCCTGTTTTATCATTATCTCTATACCATAGCTTGGTTGCATCGGAAATTTTGCTATCTTTTGAAATAGCATAATATGTTCTTTTATTTAAAGATTCAATTACTACCGGCATTTCTTCAAAATGATATGAAATACTTGTTAAATCGCTATAAACTGGTTTTGTAATTAAAACGTATATTTTTACCATTTCCCATAATAAAGAAGATAATTCATTGGAAGTTTTTTCTACAGGAAGTCCCATTTCCGATGCTTCCTTAAAAACAATGGGATAAATATGTGCAGGATAAGCATCATTAAGTAAATTTGCAATTTTCAGAGTCTCTTCTTCTGATGGTGGATTAATTCTTAATTTCATCATATTTTTAGCAACTAATTTACTTAAACTACTTGATCTTTGTAATTCAGCAAATACGATGGGATGGATTTTCTCAAACATAATTTCGGATGCACCTTTTCCGTTTGGATGATTTTTTAAATCCTCTATAATATAATTACTTATTCTGTTAACTTGATCTACAGATACTGAAACAGGTTGGGCTTTTTCGTTTGGCCTCGGATTTAATTCGTGCATCATGGAGGAATCTATCGCAGTTAAAAATCCTGTAGGACCAAATAAAATCTTATCTGCTGATAAACTTAAAAGTGTGGCAGCTGATGCGCACCTACTTGGAATAATCACAGTTAAATCTTTGCAATAAGATCTTAATAAACTAGCAATTCTCCACGAAGCAGTAACCGATCCACCGTTACTTATTAATATTAATCCCAAGGATGTCCCTGGCTCAATCTCTCTTAAATGAGCAAAAAAATATTCAACATCATCATTGGTTATTCTTGTTGTATTGCTTGTAAAATATACTAAAATTTTCATATTTATCTTTTCTTCAATCTGTCTTATTAAATCTTGAGTCTTATCCCATAAAAAGGGTGGATATTTTATTTGCCTTTGTGATGAATTTTGGGGAATCTCTTCTCTATAAATAGAAGTATTAATTCCTGTTGGAATAGGAATATTGGGCTTTGGTTGATGTAAATTATCCTCTTGGATATCAGGCATTATATTAATAATAAATTTAATTTATATTTATGTCAATTTTTGTTTAGGGTATAAAGGCAAAAAAACTTTTGGTCCGGAGTTTTCTGTTGCTACCGTTTATTAAAAACTAAAGTAAACTTATAAATCTACTTGAATTAATTTTGCTCTATCAGTTCGATAAATTTTAGTATTACCGTATACCATTTCCTCCGAAGGAGAATCATGACCACAAAATATATATAACGGTTTTGTTCGGTCAACATAGTCTCTAACTGCTTTTGATCCTTTATGCACAATATCTCCCGGAGTATCTAATAATCCAAAAGGTGCAGCATGCAACAAGAGAATATCTACGCGGGGGAAATTTGCCAAATCTCTTAAAGCTTCATACTCGGTAAATTGTGGGCCTCCGCCGGGCTTATATCGGGGACACCCTTGATATCCCCCAATTACCATATTCCCAAATTGAACAGTTTTTAGATGAACATTCTGAATACCTAAATTTTCTAGGTATGTGGGAGCATCATGATTTCCGTATACACCAAAAGCAGGTTTACTAGATATAACATCTCTTATTTCTTCGAAAGAAAAAGTTGACAAATCTCCTGTTGATATTAAAACATCGCATAAATCAAATAAATTTTTTAATTCTGGATCATCATGATCTGAAAAATGAAGTATTTTCATAAAATAATTATACATTATTTTATTTTAATTTAAATGCAATGTAATATTAAGATAATATTTATAAAGCTATGGTGTTAAAACTTTAGGACCTGCCATTGTTATTGCAATTGTTCTCTCGAATAACCCAGAAAGTGAACCATCCCGCGTCCTAAGTGTCCAACCATCATCATCAATTGTTAAATCTGATTTTCCCATATTATAGATAACCTCAATTGCTATAACCATTCCTTCTTTAAGAAGCGGTGATTTCTCAATTTTTCCATGTATATAACCTGGAATTTCGGGATCTTCATGTAATTCCCTGCCAACACCGTGTCCAACCAGACTTCTAACTACAGAGTAGCCATTTTGAGCCTCTACAATGTCCTGTATAGCCTTAGAAATGTCTCCTACATGATTTCCTACTTTAGCTTGCTTTATGCCTTCCTCGAGGGCTTTTTTGCCGATATTAAGGAACTTTTCTACTTGTTTAGATGTACCGCCAATAACAACCGTTTCCGACATATCGGTGTGGAATCCGTTGTAGTAAACTCCACAGTCAATTCCTACTACATCACCGTTTTTAAACTTATAATTAGACGGAATTCCATGAACACATACATCGTTTGTAGACATACAAACCGTATGTTTATAACCCTCGACTTTTTTAAATCCGGATTCCCCACCTTTTTCTTTTATTAGTCTTTCTGCCAGTACATCCAATTCAATTTCACTCATACCCGGTTTAATTGCTTTAACAAGCCCCCACATAGCTTCGGAAAGCATCTGACCGCTTTTCTCCATTATTTTAACTTCTTGGGGTGTTTTAATTTTAATCATAAATTACCCTTTTCTTTTTTAACTCATCTATTATAACTCTAAATGTTTTATTTTCATCTAGATTTGTACTATCAATTAAAAAATATCCGTCTCCAACGGGATCTTTGGAAAGAGGACGCAAATCCCTATTCCAATCTCTTTCGTCTCTGTCTTTTATTTCCAAAAACATTTCTTCTTCTGACTTCTTAAGTCCCGCCTTTTCATATTGTTTTTGTCTTCTTATTGCGCGGGCTTTTTGACTTGCTATTAAAAAAATCTTTAACTTTGCATCAGGGTAAATAAGAGCAGTGTCTTGCCCATCAAAGATTACAACTTTTCCTTCCCTTACCAGTTTTTCTGCTATTTTAAATTGCCTTTTAACCATTTCTGCTCTAACCTGCGAAATTAAAACTACCTTCCCTGCGCCGATTCCTACCTGCGGCGTTTTGATTTCTTCGGTAACATCTTCTCCGTCCAAGTAAATTTTTGCAACTTCACTTAAATTATCTTCTACTCCAAGCGAAATATTTACATTTTCTAATAATTTAATAATTCCTTCTTTATCTTCGAATGAAACTTTTTCCCGCAAACACTTTAACGCCAGTGCTCTATACATGCCTCCCGTGTAGATATTAACTCCCTTTAAAGATGTCGTTAACATCTTGGTAATAGTTCCCTTCCCGGAAGCAGCCGGACCGTCAATTGCAATTACAAAACCTTTACTATTCATAGTTTATTAGTGGAGAAATTATAAATCCTACCACTTAGGATTTATCGAAGAACCCTCATTATATCTTTATGTATTCGTTCTATTGTCTCTTCACCATCCATATCTACAAGCAACCTTTTCTTTCTATAATAATCCAAAACAGGTTCCGTTACTTCATGGAATTGAGCAATCCTTCTTCTTATTGCCTGCAGTGTTTCATCATCCCTTTCGTCGTCTCTTCCGGATATTCTCCACAAAGCCTCCTTGTCGGAAACTTTAAAATAAAAAACATAATCGATTTCATCTTTGAATTCTTCAGCCTGTTTAACTGTTCTTGGAAATCCATCTAAAATATAACCTTTTTGATACTCCGAACGGGAAAGGTACTCCTTAACTATTTCGTAAGTTCTGTGGTCGGGAATTAAAAATCCCGCATTAATGGTTTCTTTAATATACCTTCCTTCAGGAGTTTTTTCCTTTGCCATTTCCCTGAATATATGCCCAGTTGAAAGATATGGTAATTTAAGACTTTCTGCGAGTAAGTTACCCTGTGTTGACTTACCTGATCCTTGAATTCCGATTAAAATTATTTTCATATATTTATCTGTTTGCGTATCCTTCGTAATTTCTCATTACAAGCTGCGCTTCTATTGCTTTAATGGTCTCAAGTACGACTGAAACTACAATTAATATACCTGTTCCTCCCAAAACCAGGTTTTGAACGTTGGTAAAAAGTCTTGCAACGGTTGGAAAAATTGCAATAAATCCTAAAAATAACGCTCCTGCCAAAGTAATTCTTGTTAAGATATAGTTTAAGTATTTTGCGGTTGGTGAACCCGGCCTAATACCGGGAATAAACCCACCATATTTTTGTATTTCCTCTGCAATTTTTTTAGGATTAAAAATAACTGCCGTATAAAAGTAAGTAAATCCAACAACTAAGATAAAGTAAATGGCGTTATATAAAAATCCTGTTGGAGTAAACCAAAGACCAATACTTGTTCCGATATTATGTAAAATCGGATTTTTGGCAACTGCCAAATAATTAGCAACAAGAGATGGAAGAAGTACTAAGGAAACTGCAAAAATAATCGGGATTACTCCTGCCTGATTAAGCCTTAATGGTAAATGCGTTGATTGTCCTCCGTACATTTTATTTCCTCTAACCTGCTTTGCGTAATAAACCGTAATCTGCCTGGTCGCTTCGTTAATAATAACAATTGATGCGATAACAAAAATCCCCATTACAATAAATACTCCCAAGTTAAAGAAATTTTGGGCATTAACCGTTGTTGCAGTTTGGGAAAATGCAACCGGAAGTCTTGAGACGATACCGGCAAAAATAAGAAGTGATATTCCATTACCAATTCCCCTGTCGGTAATTAGTTCCCCAAGCCACACCATAAGCATTGTTCCCGCAGTCATTGTTACTACCAAAGAAATAAGACTTAAAACATTTAAGTTGGAAATTAGTCCTTGGTTTCTTAAAAGTGCGTACATACCAATTGCTTGCAAAACCGCAAGAGGCACCGTAATTATTCTCGTCCACTGGTTAACTTTTTGCCTCCCCGCTTCTCCCTCTTTTTGCATTTCCTCAATCTTAGGAAAAACCATGGTTAGAAGCTGCAGAATGATCGAAGCATTAATGTAAGGGTTAAGTCCAAGTGCCATTACCGAAAAATTTGCAAGGGTTCCTCCTGAGAAAACATCTAAAAGCGCTAAGAATTGGTTTTGAGAAAAAAGTGCGTGAAGTTGTGCAAGATTTACCCCGGGAACCGGAATATGTGCAAAGATTCTTGCGACTAAAAATATTAATCCGGTAAACAAAAGTTTCTTTCTTACATCCGGCGATTTTACGCTGTTTCTGAAAATGGCAAGAATTTTATCCATTTAATTTATTTTTCTATTTTTCCGCCTGCTTTTTTAATTTTGCTTTCCGCACCCTTTGATACAGGCAGTTTTATAGTAAGTGCGTGCTGCAATTTTCCATCTCCAAGTATTTTAACACCATAAGTTTTTGCATCCTGCTCATTAACTATATTATTACTTACCAGCGTTTTTAAGTCTACAACCGAATTTACTTTTAAGAGATTTAAAACTTTTATATTAACTATAATCGGTTTAATTTTATAGACTTTATTCCTGTCTTTTCCCCTTCTAAACGGTAATCTTTTTATTAAAGGAAGTGCTCCTCCTTCAAAAGATAAAGGCCTCGAACTTCTGGCATTTTGTCCTTTTGTACCTCTTCCCGAAGTTTTTACCCGCCCCGATCCATGACCCTGTCCCAATCTTCTTTTTGGTTTAGTTGTAATTTTTGTTAATTTATTTAGCTGCATGTTTTATTTACTCTCCTTAGCTTTTCGCGAAACGCGGGCTTCCTTTCTTTTTAATTCTCTTTTGTATCTTTCAGATAATCTCTTTAGAGCTTCTATCGTTGCGTAAACATTGCTTGCCTGGTTTCCCGTACCTAAAACTTTTGAAGAAATATTGGAAATTCCGGCTAAAGAAACAACACTTCTTACAGCTCCTCCTGCAATAACACCAGAACCGGTTGGTGCAGGTTTTAAGATAACTTTTGCTGCTCCTAATTTAATATAAAATTCAAAAGGAATAGATCCGTTTATAATCGGTACTTCAATTGCGTGTTTTTTTGCAAGAGAAACTCCCTTTTTAATTGCCTGGGATACGTCTCCGGCTTTACCTAAACCTACTCCTACTTTTCCACTTTTATTCCCAACAACCATAAGAACTGAAAATCCAATTTTATTTCCACCCTTGGTTTTTTTAGAAACTCTTGAAACCTGTACTATCTTTTCTTCAAATCCGTCTTGATTTCTTTCTCGTTCCATTTTTTGTAAATTCCTATCCATATTAAAACTTAAGACCTCCTTCCCTTGCTCCCTCTGCTAATGCTTTTACTCTTCCGTGATATTTATATGAACCTTTGTCAAAGACAACATTTTCAACTTTTTTTTGAATTGCTTTTTTAGCAATAGCTATACCTAATTCTTTAGCATTTTCTGTTTTGGTTTTAGCTTTTTTGGTTAATGCTTTTTCCGATAATCCAACTACTGTTTTTGAATTAACATCATCAATAACTTGCGCATAGATATATTTATTAGACCTGTAAACAGAAAGCCTTGGTCTATTAACATTTACTTTAACTTTAGCTCTTATTCTTGTTTGTCTTAATATTTTTGAATTTTTTTGCATATAAATTTATTTACCTCCGGCTCCTCCTACCGCCTTAGCCGCTTTTCCTGCTTTTCTTCTAATTCTTTCCCCTACATATTTTATTCCTTTTCCTTTATATGGCTCCGGCGGTCTTAGTGCTCTTACCTTTGCAGCCGTATCGCCGACAATTATTTTATCTATACCGGAAATTGATATTACATTTTCTTCTACTTTAAATTGAATGCCCGGATCTGCATTAATAATTACAGGATGAGAAAATCCAAGATTTAAGGTTAGATTATTCCCCGACCCTTGTGCTCTATATCCAACGCCTGTTAATTCCAGCTTTTTCTCAAAACCCTCACTTACCCCTTTAACAAAATTTGCAAGTGTTGCTCTGGTTAAACCAAAGAGTGCATTTGTAAGTTTATCGTTTTCCTTAACCTGCGAAACAACAATTTGATTTTCCTTTACTTCTGCTTTTATACCCTTTGGTACGTCGAAATTAAGAGTACCCTTAGGACCTGCAACAGTTGCTTTAATTCCTTGCATTGTTAAAGTTACGCCTGTTTTTAATTCAATTGGTTTTTTTGCAATTTTTGACATATCTATTACCAAATAGAGAAGAGCACTTCTCCTCCCAATCCTTTCTTTTGCGCTTCAAATGATGTCATTACTCCTTTACTTGTTGAAACAATAACTTTTCTTCTCCCTCTTTTTGCAATTTCAGAAAGTTTTTTGCTCGTTGAATAAATTCGAAGTGATGGCTTAGACATAATTATTACATTAGTTAAAACCGGGGTTCTATCATCATAGCTGATGACTGCTTTTAACTCTTTTTTACCTTTAGTTGATTCCTCTTTTATGCTTTCTAAAAACCCTTCTTTTACCAACACTTTTCCAATCTCTTTGTTAATGTTGGAAAAAGGCAATAATACTTCTTTCCTTTTTGAAAGAGCGCTATTTTTAATTCTAATAATAAAGTCCGATACTAAATGGTTCATATATTTTTACCAGGTAGATTTAACTACTCCCGGTAACTCTCCTTTCTGTGCAAGTTCCCTAAAGCAAATTCTGCAAATTCCAAACCTTCGCATATAAGCTCTGGATCTTCCACAAAGACTACATCTGTTTACGTGTCTTACTGTAAACTTCTGTTTTTTATTAAATTTTGCTACATCTGATTTCTTTGCCATATTTTTATTTAACAAAAGGCATCCCCAGTGCCTTTAATAATGCAAAACCCTGTTCATCGTTTTTTGCCGTTGTTACAACAGATACTTCAAATCCTTGAATTCTATCGATTTTGCTAGGATCAATTTCGGGAAAAACAGTACTTTCGGAAAAACCCATTGAATAATTTCCTTTTCCGTCGAAACTGGTCTTTTTAACTCCGTGGAAATCCCTAAATCTTGGAAAAACAATGTCTGTTAATTTTTGATAAAAATCATACATTCTTTTCCCACGTAATGTTACCATAAGTGCTATTTCTTCTCCAGCCCTAAGTTTAAATGAAGAAATTGATTTCTTAGCCTTCATAACCTTTGGTTTTTGTCCGGTTATTTGTGCTAAAATTTCCACTCCTTTTTCCATATGTTTTTTATCCGAAACCGCATCTTTTACACCCATATTAATTATGATTTTGGAAAGCTTAGGTGTTGCCAAAACATTCTTTATCCCCAACTCCTGCTGGAGCTTTTTACTAATTTCTTTATTGTATCTGTCTTGTAATGAATTTTTTATATTTGTATTATCCATATTTTTAAATCTCCGATTTGCACTTTTTGCAAATTCTTAATTTTTTGTTTTTTTCTAATTTGTAACCAATTCTTGTTGTCTTATGACATTTAGGACAGACCAAAACAACATTTTCCTCAGGTAACGGTTTTGTTAAAGTTACAATCTCCGAAGGCTCGGTTTCGCTTCTTGCCTTAAGATGTCTTTTATACTGATTAATATTAGATACCAAAACCTTACCGTCTTTTGGAAAAACTTTTTCAACTTTACCGTCTTTTCCCTTATCTTTTCCTCTAATAATTTTTACGCTATCGCCTTTTTTAATTTTCATATTAAACTACCTCAACTGCCATACTGGCTATTCTTGTAAATCCTCTATCTCTTACTTCTCTTGCAATTGGTCCGAAAATTCTTGTTCCTCTTGGATTTTTATCTTTTGCGTTATCGATTACCACACCGGCATTATCCGAAAACCTTACGTATGATCCGTCTGCTCTTTTATGCTCTTTGGCTGCTCTTACCAAAACTACTTTTACAATCTCTCCTTCTTTAACCTGTCCTGTAGGAATTGCTTCCTTAACAACACAATTCAAAACATCGCCGATATATCCAAATCTTCTTTTGGATCCTCCGAAAACATGGATAACCTGTAAAATTCTTGCTCCTGAGTTATCCGCAACTTTTAACATTGTTCTATGCTGTATCATTATTTAATTACCTCCGTAACTTTAAAGAATTTCTGTTTAGAAATCGGTTTTGTTTCTGCAATTTTTATTGCTTGACCTAATTCTAAGGTTAAATCTCCTGTATCAGCCTTTATTCTTGATGTTCTTTTAATAAGTTTTTTATATAAAGGATGTGCCGTTCTTCTGGTAATCTCAACAACAGCTGTTCTGTTCATTTTTAAAGATACAATTTTACCTGTAAATGTTTTTACCATTTATTTTTCCTCCTCCTTTTTTATTAACTGCTTTTCTTTTAAAGCCGTAAGTATCATTGCAATTTCCTTTCTCTTCCAAAATACTTGGCTGGTCTTTTTTAATTTTCTTTGCTTTAATTCCATATTTAACTTAAATAAATCTTCTCTTGCCTGAGAAAGCATTTTAGTTAATTCTTTATCCGCTTTTGTAAATAATTCTTTTCTATCCTTTAGTTTCATAATATTTTTTTAATTTTCTTTAAATATAACTCTTGTTTTTACATTCAATTTATGTGAAGCCAGTGTTAATGCAGCAACTGCTACATCCTTGGTAACTCCACCCATTTCAAACAATATTCTTCCCGGTGCAACAGGAGCAACAAATTCAGACACATCTCCTTTTCCCGAACCCATTCTTACTTCCGGTGGTTTTTTAGTGATTGGTTTATCCGGAAAAATCCTGATCCAAATTCTTCCACCTCTTTGAGTATAATGAGTAATTGCTCTTCTTGCTGCTTCTATTTGTCTAGCAGTTACCCATGCCGTTTCTTCCGACATTAAACCAAACTCACCAAACGACATTACTGTACCTTTATAAGCATTTCCCTTCATTACTCCTCGCATTTGTTTTCTATATTTTGCTCTTTTTGGTACTAACATATTTATTTCTCCTCCGGTCTATGAATCCATACTTTTACTCCGATATAACCTTTCTTTGTTAAAGCAGGATAACTTGCATAACTAATATCTTCTCTAATTGTTGATAATGGTACCGTTCCAACTTGTACTTTCTCACGTCTTGCAATTTCAGCTCCTCCAATTCTTCCCGCTAATCTAATTCTTACGCCCAAGGCACCACTTCCCATAACCTTATCAACCGTTGCAGTCAAAACTCTTTTTGCCGGAAGTCTTTTTACCAACTGTTCCGATACGTTTTTAGCAACCAGGTATGCATCCAAATTAGGATCTTTTATCGGTTCTACTTTTATATCAAGTTTATATTGAGCTTTAGAATTTAATTTTCTAATAAATTCTTTTTGTAAATATACTTTAAGATCTTCAAGACCTGTTCCTCCCCTACCAATTACCATACCCGGTTTAGATACATATGCGGTAATTTTAAGGCTATTAATTGACCTTTCGATTTCAATTTCGGAAACTCCGGCTGCTCTTAATCTTTCCATTAAGGCAGTTCTTATTTTGTAATCTTCAAGTAGTAAATCTTTATAATTTTTACCGGCAAACCATCTACTACTCCAGGTAGATATTACTCCTAATCTTAAAACTCTTGGATTAACTTTTTGTCCCATTATTTCTTACCTTTCTCTTTTGTCTCATTTTTAATTTTAACTTTTGGATTTTGACTTTCCATACTGTCTGTTAAAACAATTGTGATATTGCTTCCTCTTCTTTTATATTGATGCACTCTTCCTCTTGTTGAAGGATGAAACCTTTTATAAGAAGGTGCTTCGTTTACTGTAATAGATTTTATTTTTAGACTTTCTTCTTTTAAACTATTATTATTTTTTGCATTTGAAACTGCGCTTTTTAAAGTTTTTCCTATAGAAACAGCGCCTCTATTTTTAATAGTACCTAAGCTTGCTAAAGCATCTGTTAATGCCATCGGCCTTATCGCATCAGCGACAAGTCTGACTTTTCTTGGTGCTACTCTTACTTGTGATTTTGCAATTATATCCATATTATTATGTCTTACTTATTTCTCTTGCTACAACTCTTCCGTGAGTTCTAAATGTTCTGGTTGGGGAAAATTCTCCCAAACGATGTCCAACCATTGTTTCTAAGATAAATACATTAATAAATACCTTACCGTTATAAACTGCAAAAGTGTGACCAACAAATTCCGGTGGAATCTGACAACTCCTAATCCACGTTTTTATTGGCGATTTATCACCGCTTGCCTTTTGTGCTAAAACTTTTTTTAACACTCTTTTATCTACGTATGGTCCTTTTTTAGCGCTTCTACTCATATTAACTGTGCTTTCCTTTCTTTCTCCTTTGTAAAATAAATTTATTAGAATATTTTTTCGGCCTTCTGGTTTTTCCAACTGCAGCTTTTCCTGCAAATGTTTTTGGTAAACTCATACCGATTCCTGATCTTCCTTCTCCTCCACCGTGAGGATGGCTTCTTGGGTTTTGGGCAACTCCTCTTACTGTTGGCCTTATTCCCATGTGCCTTTTAGTTCCGGCCTTTTTGAATACTCTATTTTTCCAATCGGCATTTCCCAAAGCCCCCACAGTTGCGTAGCACATTGCGAGAACTTTTCTAACTTCACCTGATGGAAGTTTTAGATGTACATAATTTCCTTCTTTTGCTGCTAAAGTTGCTCCCGTTCCTGATCCTCTTGCCAATTGTCCTCCACGACCGGGAATCATTTCTACATTGTGTACAACTGTTCCAATTGGCATTTGGCTAAGCTTTAAGGCATTGCCAACTTTAATATCTACATTATCACCTGCAATTACGCTGTCGTTTAATTTAAGTCCGTCCGGAGCTAAGATATATCTCTTTTCTCCGTCGCTATATTGTACCAAAGCGATGTCACAAGTTCTATTGGGATCATATTCCAAAGAAATAACTTTACCCAACATATCTCTTTTATTTCGTTTAAAATCTATTACCCTTAAAAATCTTTTATGTTCCCCACCTTGATGTCTTACCGAAACCTTACCGGATGCATCTCTCCCCGAATTCTTCTTTCTTATAAACTTTAGTTTTTTCATATAATTTATTCCTTACCTCCAATATCAAAAAGGGTAATTTTTTGGTCCTTTTTTAATACTACAATCGCTTTTTTAAACGGTGCGAGTGAAACTTCTTCTCTTCTTACTCCTGCTCTTAGAGATCTACCCTTTATGTTTACCGTAAAAGTTTTTACAACATTAACTTTAAATCTTTTTTCAACTTCTTTTTTTATCTCTGCCTTTGTTGCTGATCTTAATACTCTAAAAGTAAATCTACCCTTAGAGGCTTCACTCATAGACTTTTCAGAAATAATCGGTCCTAAAATTTTACTCATATTTTATTTTAAAAACGTCTGCTTTAATGTTTCTATTGAATCTTCCATTAAAACCAAATCTCTGTTTTTTAATACTTCATAAGTATTTAATAAGTTTGAAGCTAAAATATTTACTCCTTTTATATTTCTTGTAGATTTTACAGTATTTTCAAAATCTTTCGATTTTGGAGTAACCAATAAAACGCTTGTGTTTTTGTTTATTAAAGAAACTTTTGTAAGGCTTTGTACCATTACTTTTGTTTTAGGTTCTAATTTCTCAAAACCCTTAACAATTTTTATCTCTCCCGCCTTTAATTTACTGGTTAATGCGCTAAAAAGAGCAGCCTTTCTCATTTTTTGATTTAATTTAAGCGAATAATCTCTTTGTTTTGGACCAAAAGCAACTCCCCCACCTACAAAAATAGGTGCCGATGCCGCTCCGTGCCTTGCCCGTCCGGTTCCTTTTTGCCTATAGATTTTTCTGGTTGATATTTTAACTTCTCCCCTTGATTTGGTTTTAACCGTTCCCCTTCTTTGGTTTGCCAAGTATACTCTTACCGCTTGAGCCATCAAAGGATTATTCACTTTAACATCAAAAATTTCCTTAGGTAAAGTAACAGTTCCTGCCAAATGGCCGCTTACGTTATATACGCTTTGTTTAAGGCTTGTTTCTTTTGGTAATTCTTTTTTAACGACAACTTTAACCGCTGCTTTTGTTATAGTTTTTGCTTTTACTGTAACTTCTTTCTTAACGGGCGCTTTCTTTACAACTTTCAACTTTAAACTTTTAACTTGTTTTTTTGCTGTTGGCATAATTATTTATCCTCCTCTTTCTTTGCTTCTTCGCTTGGTTCTTCTTCAGTTTGAGCAGCGGGTGATTGTTCATCTTCGGATGAATCGGAAACAGACTCCTGGGCGGTGGAAACTTGTGTGTTCTCAGAGGAATCGAGAGCAGCTTCAGTACTAATTTCTGGTGTTTCTTCTAATGCTGCTGGCTGGCTCTCGTTTAACGAAACGGGCTCTGCGTTTGAAACCTCTTCTGATATTTGTTTCGCGTCCTCTGAAACAGACGAGCGACCAGCGTCCTCATCACTGGTTACTTCTTTGTATAAAGGTACGAATTTTTTGTTTTCTCCTACCTTTTTAACCATTAGGAGTCCATTTATTCTTCCCGGAACCAATCCTTTTACAAGCAAAACTCCATCATCGGTTACTTCGATAATCTCCAAATTTTTAACAGTTACTGTATCCGTACCCATTCTTCCCGCCATTTTCTTACCCTTATATACTCTTCCCGGGGTTGTTGTTTGGCCGATTGATCCGGGTGCCCTTTCCCTATCCGATTGACCATGAGTTCTTGGTCCACCTTTAAAGTGATAACGTTTTACTCCTCCGGCCCAACCCTTTCCTTTAGATACTCCTGTTACATCAATTACATCTCCTGCTGCAAAAACTTCGGCTACGTTTATTTCGCTTCCCAAATCAAAACCTGAAACATCTTCAAGTCTTACTTCTCTAAAATATTTTGGAACGGACGAGGCTTTAGCCAAGGAGTTTGCCTGCGAAACGTTAGTAGAGACGGACGTGGCAGTTGTGTTCTGTGTTTTTAAATTATCTTTTGTGGATTTTTCTGTTTGGGTTTGTTTCGAAGCGTTTACGAGGGCTTTGTTTGCGTGGCCAAGAATTGCTTTATTAGATCTTTTCTTGGCATCAATTCCGAGTTGAATAGAATTATAACCTTCCTTATCCGATGTTTTAATTTGGGTTACAATATTACCACTAACTTTAACGCCGGTTAAAGGAACTCTTGTTCCGTCCTGCAAAAATCCTTGACTTTGATAAGTTTTTTTACCGATTAATGAATTCAACATATTACTATTTTTGTGCGGGGAGTTTACAAAATTTTCGTTGCTTTCATACCGAATACCTTGATAAAAAATCTAAAGTAAAGTATAAGCTGAAAGATTAAAAATTTTCCGTAAACGACCTCAACACTAATCTCCCCCTTACAAACAAAAAGCGACCACATAGAGTCGCTATCTTTACAAAAAAATTGTAAGACTTCCTATGTAGCTTCGATCACCTCCTGTTGTCTGATCATTTTATAACAGTTATTATATCGGTAAATGTGCCTAAATGCAAGGGGGGGCGGAACCGGTCTCTCCAGTGAGCCCGCTTGCAAACCGAAAGTTTGACAGGGGGAGGGATGAACGAAGTCCGAAGACGTAGTGAATACATTGATTCAAACCTAAAGAGCAATATATTCTAATTCCGTAATTAATGAATTGTCTTTTTGAAGTTTAGAGTTTCGGATAAGTTTTCGGTAATAATCCTGGACAATAATTTTGGAATAGTCGCTTACCTTTTGCATGAATTCAACACCCTGAAGATGATCATATTCATGCTGAATTACTCTGGCTAAAATTCCGTTTACCCGCAATCTAAATTTTTGTCCCTTTTCATCCGTTGCTTCAACCTCAATCTCCTCAGGCCTTAAAACCGGTCCAAAAATTGCTCCGTCGGCAACACTTCCACAGCCCTCGTAAATTAAATTTTTGGCTTTGGATTGAAAAGTTATTTTGGGATTAATATAAACTCTTAGTTTATCTGTTTTGCCAAACTTTCTGGAACCGGTATTTATGCAGTGAGTAATAAAAACCATATGGTTTTCGCCTATTTGATTTGCGGCAATTCCGATTAAATCCGCAGATTTATTTGTAGAAATTAAATCTCTAATTAGTTTTTTAATTTTAGGCGAATGTATGTTTGAAACCAATTTGTTTTTTGCTTTAAGCCTTGGGTTTCCGACCATGATAACTTTTCTTATAGCCATAATTAGGTGAATTATAATTTATTTGAATATAAATTCAAGGAGGAAATTACATGCGGATTTCAACGTTTACGCCTGCTGGGAGCTCAAGGTGAGTTAATGAATCTATAGTTTTTTCTGTAGGCATTACAATATCAATTAATCTTTTATGGACTTTAATTTGGAAATGATCTCTGGCGTTTTTATCGATGAATGTAGATTTATTTACTGCGTATACGCTTCGTTGGGAAGGAAGTGGGATTGGACCAATAACTTTAGCACCGGTTCTTATGGCCGTATCTAAAATCTGTTGGCAAGTAGCATCAATTACTCTTGCGTCATAACTCTTAAGTTTTACTCTAATTCTTCCCTTAGGCATATTTCAAAGTTCTTTCTACCCTAAAAGGGTATTAAATAAAAAAAATGACCTTGCGGTCATTGATTTTATCATTTATCAAGTCATTAAGCAATTATCTTGTTGATAACGCCTGCTCCGACTGTTTTACCGCCTTCTCTTACTGCAAATCTAAGTCCTTCTTCCATTGCAACCGGTGTAATAAGTTTTACTGTCATCTTGGTATTGTCTCCAGGCATTACCATTTCTACTCCGGCCGGAAGTGTTGCTTCTCCGGTTACATCTGTAGTTCTAATAAAGAACTGTGGTCTGTAACCCGTAAAGAATGGTGTATGTCTTCCACCCTCTTCTTTGGTAAGAATATAAATTTCTGCTTCGAATTCTTTGTGGGGTGTAATTGAACCCGGTTTTGCAACAACTTGTCCTCTTTCAACTTCGTGTTTTTCAACACCGCGAAGGAGGAGTCCAACATTATCTCCTGCTTGTCCTTCGTCAAGCATTTTTCTAAACATTTCTACGCCTGTTACAACCGATTGTTTTGTGGGTTTAATTCCGACGATTTCAACTGCTTCGTTAACTTTAACCTTACCTCTTTCGATTCTTCCGGTTACAACTGTTCCTCTACCTTTAATTGAGAAAACATCTTCAACAGGCATTAAGAATGGTTTATCCAAATCTCTTACTGGAGTTGGAATATAAGAATCAACAGCATCCATTAAAGCTAAAATTTGTTTTTCAGCTTCCGGGTCACCTTCCAATGCTTTTAAGGCACTGCCTCTAATGATTGGTACTTCATTACCCGGATATTGATATTTGGTAAGAAGTTCTCTTACTTCCATTTCAACCAAATCCAAAAGCTCAGGATCTTGTACCATATCGCATTTGTTTAAGAAAACTACGATTGAAGGTACTTGTACTTGGTGTGCTAAAAGTATGTGTTCGCGAGTTTGAGGCATTGGTCCATCAGGAGCGGAGACTACGAGTATTGCGCCGTCCATTTGGGCAGCTCCCGTAATCATATTCTTAATGTAATCTGCGTGACCTGGTGCATCAATATGTGCATAGTGTCTTTTATCTGTTTCGTATTCTATGTGGGCAATGTTAATGGTGACTCCTCTTGCTTTTTCTTCAGGAGCATTATCGATATCTTCGTATTTCATTGCTTTTGCTTTTCCCGATTTAGAAAGTACGGTAGAAATGGCCGCTGTTGTGGTTGTCTTACCATGATCAACATGACCGATTGTTCCGATATTTACGTGTGGTTTTGTTCTTTGATATACTTCCGCCATATGTTTAAAAGTTTGACCAAAAAAATAACCCGTCTAAGGTTTATCTTTTAGGATTGAAATTAATATTACACTATAAAATAAAATGCGTCAAGTACCAAATTACAAGAAATTTAAATAAAACGCAGTCCATAACAAGGATGAAATCCGAAGTAATGGACTAAGAGGGAAAAACAGGTATTTTTTATATCAAAATTGCTTTACCTACTTTTTAAATAATCCCCAATTCCCTGTTTTATAGCTTCAAATGCAACTTCCATATTTAAAATTTCTTGTGGAGGAAAATATTTATATTCGGTAATATCATCCGATACTTTTAAGTATCCGCTTATTATTATTGCCGATACTGCAACACAAAAAAGATATGCGTTAATATCTTGAAATAAATATCTCCCAATATAAGTTCCGATGGTTTTATCAACTCTTACTTCAACTCCTAATTCTTCTTTTATTTCCCTTTTTACCGATTCCTCTAAAGTTTCCCCTGCGTCAATAAATCCGCCGGGCCAATCCCACATGCCTTTTGCGGGATCAAATTTTCTTTTGGTTAACATTATCTCACCTTTTTCATTTTCAATTATTACAGCGTTGCAGGGGACAGC
The DNA here is from genome assembly GCA_021780675.1 of bacterium. Classification (GTDB taxonomy): domain Bacteria; phylum Patescibacteriota; class Microgenomatia; order Levybacterales; family UBA12049; genus DAHWUP01. The sequence continues at coordinate 11,979 of JAJXYH010000034.1, read as the reverse complement.
GTTAATATAAAATTCATAACCGCATTTACCGCAGATTAACAAATGATCTTTTTCTTTTTTTAAACTAGTAGAGCATCTTGGACAAAATTTAAATACATCTATAGGTTCCATAATTAGTAGGGTTTTTCCTCAAATGCTTTTAAACCGGTTTTAATTGCATATAAAAGCTCATCATCTGTCATAAGCTGTTCTTCGTCTGTATGCATGTTTGCGTAGTGTTGTTTCAATAATTCTTCAAGTTTATTATCCGCATTCCATTCCGAATCGTTATTTTCCTCAAAATCAGTTAACAAAAGTCCACATTTGGGACAAGAAAAAGAATAATACATTAATTTATTATAACAAATCGAATAAATAATATTATTATAGGTTTGACTTTGTCAACTATTTTATGTATAATCCCACCCAATAAACTATAAGTTTTATTAAAGCTATCCAAAAGCGGATTCATACTTTAATTTGATAAATAGTTTATTAAATAAACTTTATGGTTAAATCATCTAAAACAGTTTAGCAATAAAGCGCTAACCAAGGTTAAGAAATTTAACAAGCATAAAGTATTCAGTTTAATACCTTTTAAGAAGAGGTAGCACCTTAACAATTAAAGAAAAGGCGCTAATAAACTCTTCTGTTTATTTTCTCGAAGAGATTTCTAACTTGCGTGAAAGGAAATACAATGTCTTCTTATCAAAAGTCCAAGAAAATCTCAAGTGATATTATCGCTAAAACTTTCGAAGACATTATCGTTGTCTTCCCTATCAACACTAACATCCCAGCCTCAGCAACTATTATTGTTAAAAGTTTTTCGGGAGTTAGCAAAAAAAGGGTGTTGCTTTATCTTAGAAACGGAATGAGAATGTACTGTTTTGCAACAGTACCTCTAACCGAAGTTGCCAATGTTCCCTTGCAATTTCCACTCGAAATCACATTCAAAATTCTGGTTTCAGGAATGTTGGAAATTTACTGGGAAACCGGCAGCGCACGTATCATTTATGATACGGATGAATTCGACCTTAACAATTATATAAGGCGTCAAAACCTTAGAATGGTTTAAAGGATTCGAAAATGCCGAGTAACAAAGTTACAGTAAGTGTTCAACTCAAGGTAAAACCTAAACCGGTTTATACATATCCATTTCCCGATCCGGGATCTGGATTTACTACTGTATCACCCAAGAAGGATTGGTCATTTAGATCTATTGTTTTTCTTGTAGGCGTACTCAGTTTTATTACTGATATTATCGAGCTTTTGCTTGGTATAACCGGTAATAAATACGGGCAATTTCCTACACTGATTGCAATAGACGTTGGACTTTGTCTGGCATATCTAATTATCAAAAAGCCCTGGAATAGCGGTTGGACAAAAACATCAATTTCAATTGTTGGAGTAAGTCTAATCCTACTTTTCTATGTGTTTGGGCAAATCAACCAAATCAACCAACAAAAAACACAATCAAACCAGATTGGACAAAACCAAACTGCAACTCAACAGCCTACCAAAGGACCTGTTGTAACGCTTGCACCAACAATTAAACCAACGCAAAAACCAACACCTGAACTTACACCCGAACCAACACCGGAACCGTCGCAAATTACCGAACTCGGTAACGGATCAATTCCAAACGGAGGATCAACAAATCTTCCGTCATATACCGTTATCGAAGGTGATATTTACGTAAACGGACAACAACTGTTCGACAATGGTAATCCCGATACGGGACTTATTGTCGTACTGACGCAACCCGCTACGGTATCTGTAGATCCAAACTGGGGAGCAAGTTTTCAAGAATATCCCGACCTTGCAGCTGCCGAATTTATGGCACAGCAACTTTACAAGCCTCAGATGCTTGATCATGGTTGCGCCAATAATGGCTGCTCAAGTGTAACTATTGTAAACTGGCCTTAAAACCAACAATAAAAGGATAATACTAATGTATGCCTGGCAAGATACCTGGGTCGATTACTACGAGGTGCTTGGAATTCCAAGAGCTTCAACACTAACCGAGATCAAGTCTGCTTTTCGAAAGAAAGCTTACGACTGGCATCCGGACAGACTTCCTAAGGACGCAGCACAATCGGTTAAGGATTTTGCAGATAAGCAATTCAAACTTTGCAACAACGCTAATGCAGCTCTAACCGATGTAACCGAAAAAGCAGAATACGACCGAGAGTGGGATAAGAGAAACAAAGCTAAATCAGCCAGTTCATCAAAAACCACCTCATCCGGATCTGCCACGGGTAGCTCTTCACGAACATCAGGTTCAGCAGGATCTACCACCGGTAAAAGAACATCTTCTAGCGCATCTGGCTCCAAAACTTCATCCGATGCAGGACGGTCAACACCTCCACCAAAGGATTACTATCCAATTGTGGATGTGGATACCAACGATATCAGAATTGAAGTCGAGCAAGGAAAGCCTGTAAGCTTTAGCTTTGTTGTCCGTCATGTCTCAGGAGAACTTCCACCCAAGTGGACTCTTGGAATCGAAATCACCGGAATTTGGCTTGATAAAGCAAAATTTTCAATGAATCCTCCGGATTCATTCCCGACTAAGATTTCCATTAATCTCCCTCCTCAACCGGTTGGAGATTTTAATGGTTCAATCACGATTTCTGTTGAAGAAATCAAGTGAGGTGTGAAATGACTGACAAGCCTGTCGTCAATGTCCATCTTAAAGTAACATCAAAGGTGTGGCCAAGTTTTAGGGTGAAAATCACCGATTCAAACTTTCTCAGCCTTGTCGAGACTGCGAAGTTCGATCGCGATGACGTTAATCTAGAAGACTGGGAAGAACACCAAGTACCGAACGACGAGATCGGCAAGACGGTAGAGGTATTTCTTATTGATTTTCCGGAAAACAAAACGACAAACGAGGTCCTTTTGGAACTCGATGAAATTGGCTTTAGACCTGCAAATCTTTTTGAGCTGCTGGCTCTAGCCAAGTCGTTTCCTTTGGAACAAAGGAAATATCCTATCGTTGCACTCGGATCTTCCCAATACTTGGGAACAACACTCCCTAGTAGAAGTACCGGCATCGGGGTAATCGTAATCAAAACAGATCACTTCAACTCACTCCGAATTGTCGAAGAATGGACAATCGAAGGAGATGATATTTCTGGATTTGGAACGGGTTGGACCACTAACTATCGCTTTGCGGCAGTAAGAAAGGATTAAAATGTCTGGTAGAAACGGTCTAACTCCCATCAACCGACGTGCACAAAACGGAGGTCTATCCGTCACAACATCTACTGGTAAAGTCACCCGCCAATCCCCGTCTTTCGCAAGCACTGACGTTGTGTTCATTATTGACACAACCGGTAGCATGTTGGGAAAGATTCAGGGACTTTTGGCAAGGGCAAACCAGTTCGCCGACAAAATCGCAAGTTGTCAAATCGATTGGCGCATTGCTGTAGTTGGTTTTGGAGATCTCACCGTTCACGGTGATACCATTCAGGCAACGGGATTTAGTAATAAGCTGGAAACAGTCAAGCGCTGGATCAACAGCATTCCCCGAAATTCGGGTGGATCAAACGACGGCGAATCTTCGCTTGATGCACTGGACCGAGCCCTTTCGTTTACAACCTATCGCCCAAACGCGATTAAGGTTTTCGTCTTTATGACGGACGAACCGGCACTCATGGACCACTTCACTCCGGAACAGATAATCAAGCGCCTTAAGCAATCAGGAACCATCACTTACGTGATTTCCGACCCAATCGACTACTTCCAGCGAATGGCAAAAGAAACCGCAGGTAAGTGGTTCCAGATAAGTTCGCAAACGAACTTTCTCAACATCCTTGATCAACTCTTTGAGAAGATCAGTGAAACAGTTGAGGAAGTTCAAACTACAACTGGCGGCGACGTCCAGAAGTATCTGCAACTCAAGTCAGGAAAGTAACTAACCAATGGTTAGTGAAAATAATGATTCTTCGAATCAACAACTGGAAATGGCAAATTTAACCATTAAATGCAGGAGAACTATTTATCGAATGAGACTACCTTTTTTCTAACTAAGGCACAACTGAATATAAAACTTAAAAGAGCGTACTATGTTTTGCATAGATTTAGTAACATCTGTTACTATTTATCCTAATCTTTAGGATTGCGCTCTTTTTTTCTTGGAAATTTGCCAATTTTTAATTACATCTATTTCAAACTCCTTCAAACTTTTCGATAATTTTGTTAACGGAAGACCAACTACTCCGGAAAAGTCCCCTTCGATTTTTTCTATAAATAAACCGCCTTTTCCCTGAATAGCATATGCACCTGCTTTATCCACCGGTTCACCGGAACTAACATATGCATTGACTTCTTCTTCTGACAATTTCCTAAACCATATTTGTGCTGTAACATGTTCTGTGATTATTTTTGATTTATCTAAAATAGTAAATCCTGTTATAGCCTTATGCTTTTTACCGCTTAACTTCTTAAGCATATCCTTTGCTCCCTGTTTTGATGTCGGTTTTCCTAAGATTTTTCCGTTTAAGAAAACTGTGGTATCCGCCGCAATAATAACCGCGTCAGGATGTCTTTTAAGCACGATTTTTGCTTTTTCCAAAGAGAGTTTTTCGACCATTTCAGCCGGGGTTTTAAACTTAATGCTTTCTTCGTTGAGATTGCTAACATCAACCTTAAACTTTAAACCGATTTGTTTTAGTAGTTGTACGCGTCTTGGTGAACCTGACGCTAAAATTATTTGTTTTATAATTAAATTATTATTCTACTTACTTTTCTATTCCAAACGTTTCCAATAATTTTAATTCTTTCCCATCACATGCAAGTTTTATAAAAGATAAATTAGGGATATAAACTATTTCTTTATAAGACAAAAATTTAAACTTATGAAGCAATAACCTGATTGGTCCCCCATGAGAAACTACTAAAATATTTCCCCTGTTATGTATATTTGAAATCTTCTTAAAAAATTTATTTATACGCTCTAATACTTCCCTATCACTTTCCATCTCTATATTGGATTCAAATTTATAAGAATACCTAATTTCTTCATCTAATTTTTCTAGCACCTCATTAATTTGACTAAAATATTCTTGCGACGGTTTTCCTTCAACGTTTCCAAAATTTCTTTCTCTTAAACTTTCAGATGTTTGAATTCCAATTTTTTGCTCTAAAGCCACGATCTCTGCTGTTTGCTTTGCACGTAAAAGATCGGAGGAATAAACACAATCAAATTTAATCTTTTTAAATTCTTTTGCCAACTTCTTAGCAGTCTCTATTCCTTCCGAATTTAATTCAATGTCAGAATGTCCCTGAATTAAATGTTTATCGTTCCAATCTGTTCTTCCATGTCTTACCAAATAAATAGTGCATACATTTTTCATATTCTATGATTATATCATTTGACCTTTTCGAAACTTTATCCTATAATATTTTGCATGACAACTGAAAATGGAGGATCAACTCCGGTAGAAAGTTTACCAGGATATATTAACCCGCCCTCTAAAACATCGGGAGAATTTACGCTAACCCCCACTTTTGATATGGTGGTTGATCAATATGTGGAAATGGATTTAAGTAAGGAAGCTACAGAAATTTATCAGGCCGAACAAGATGTTCACCCCGAAATTTTTACAAAGAAGAAGCACGAAAGCAAAAGTCATTTCGAACGAAGAAAAAATATAAAAACAATGATGGGTTTTGTGCAAAATGCTTTCGTATGGAAAGACGGAGAAAGGCTAGCAACAAATCTTAATACTAATCCTATGAGGGTTTTACTAAAGGGGTACACAGGGCCAAGGAAGCACGATCGAGCAGTAAACTTTCAAAAAAGATTAAAGGGAATGTTTACAATTACGAGTATTTTGGAAAGGTATGTCGATGAAGCTATTGATAGAAGGTCAGCAATTGCTAATGTAAACGGTTTAATAAGTGATATCCGTATGATGGATATTATGAAGGCGGGGAAATTTAATGCGGCAACTTGTATAACTCAAGAAACAGTAAGACATTGGTCAGAATCAAATAGTTACCAAGCACAACAAGCCTATATAGGCAAACATCAAGATACTCCAAATCCCGATGAAACACCTGTTGGCTTAGATTATATAGAACCGGAAGGATTACGTGACAGTGATGATTTTCAAGAAGGACCCTTAGATAACGAGTTTGCTTAATTTTCTTTTAGCTTGTTTAAAACAAGTCCATCAACTTTTCTTTTTATTTCATCATAAGTATTTTCGGTTATTACTATTTTTTCATCACCAGAAGAAGCAACCCAGCTCGGGTCGGTTGGTCCGGTATCCGGAATATTCCAAACTTCAAATTTTTGTCCGTTAAATCCGAATTTTTCCACTACTTCTTTATGGATATCTTCATTCATAAATACCACAAAATCGCCGCTTTCTAATAAATCTTTTGTAGTTTGGTCCCATTTTGGTTTTTCAAACTGAATAAGATGATGCCTTTGGACAATTCTTTGAGTGTACCAACCAATAATTCCGCTTAAATTTCTATCTGCTTCAATACCGCTTGAGGTTGCTTTAATATCGGAAAGTTGTTTTGAATTCAAATACATTTCAGCCAAACGGCTTCTATAAGTATTACCCCTACAAACAAAGTGCACTGTCATAAAGAAAATTATAGCAGATTATTAAAATTAATAATGCAAATTAAACATATATTATGCTGGAATTGGTATATAACTTAGTATTTTTGTACCAACTATAATATTAGCGTCATTAATTTCCTCCGCTCTTAAAATATAAGGCTCTTATATATCTTGAGTTGTACCTTGTATGGGACTTCCTGCTTCATCAAGACTCGTAACAAAAACCGAAACTAAAATCCTATCTGTATCGACTGCCGTAAATTTTATGGTTTTTTGATAAAGACTTCCCATCGGAAATACATCTAAAAGCGCTAATGGACTGTCATTATAATCTGTGGTTTCCGGTTGTGGATTTTTTTAGGGATGCCAGAATGCTGCATCGTCGGTTTGTAAATCTCTTTCAATAATTGCCATAATTTAACATTATAGGCTTAAAAATGCTGCTTATCAATTATTCAACTCTTCCGGTGAATGTGGATTTTGCAAGCATTTGCGCAACAATATTTTGCGGTACCTCTTCGTAATGTGAAGGTTCCATATAATAAGATGCGCGGCCTTGCGACATGGACCTAATGGTTGTTGAATAACCCGAGAGTTCTGCCAAAGGTACCATTGCTAAAACAATTGTAGCTTTTCCACGCTCTTCGGTTCCCATAATCTGCGCTCTTTTACTAGATAAATCTCCGATTACATCACCCATGTATTCGCTTGGAGTTGTAACTTCTACTTTCATAATCGGTTCCAAAAGTTTCATATCTGCTTTTTTACTTGCTTCCTGTAAAGCTTTGGAAGCTGCAATCTTAAAGGCAACTTCCGAAGAGTCTACATCGTGATACGAACCGTCATAAACGGTAACTTCCATATCGACAACCGGATAACCCAATAAAATTCCGTTTTCCAAAGTTTCTTTAACACCTTTTTCTATTGCCTTAACAAACTCTGCGGGAATTGCACCACCTTTAATTGCATCAACAAAATTAAATCCTTCTCCTCTTGGTTTTGGTTTAATTCTAAGCCAGCAATGTCCGTACTGACCTCTTCCTCCGGATTGCCTAATATATTTTCCTTCTCCTTCGGCTTCTTGAGCAATTGTTTCTTTATAAGCAACTTGTGGCGCACCAACATTTGCCAAAACATTAAACTCCCTCTTCATCCTATCTACCATAACTTCAAGTTGTAATTCTCCCATTCCGGAAATTATGGTTTGGTTTGTCTCGTGGTTAGTTTTGATTGAAAAAGTTGGGTCTTCTTCGGAAAGTCTCTTTAAAGCAAGGCCTAATTTTTCCTGATCAATTTTTGTTTTTGGTTCAATTGCCAAAGAAATAACCGGTTCTGGGAAAGAAATTTGTTCTAAAACAATCGGAACTTTTTCATCGCAAAGCGTATCTCCCGTTCCCGTATCTTTAAGTCCCACCAAGGCAACGATCTCACCGGCGTATGCTTCTTTTATTTCTTCCCTATGATTTGCATGCATTAATAAAATTCTTCCAACCCTCTCGGTTTGATTTTTAGTTGCATTGTAAATATACGAACCGGAAGTAACTGTTCCTGAATAAACCCTATAATAAGTTAGTTTTCCAACGTGCGGGTCGATTTGGATCTTAAACGCAAGACCTGCTTGAGGCTCACCGGCATCGGGTTTTCTAACTTCTTCTTCGCCTGTTTTTGGATTGGTTCCTTTTATTTCACCAACATCCAAAGGCGACGGCAAATAATCAATTACTGCGTCTAAAAGCGGCTGAACACCTTTATTTCTTAAGGAACTTCCGGCAAAAATTGGCACTAACTTATAGGCAATTACCGCTCTTCTTAGCGCACTTTTAAGTTCTTCGTCTGTTATTGTGTCTCCATTTAAATATTTTTCTGTTAAACTGTCATCTGTTTCGGCAATTTTTTCAATCATTTTGTGCCTGTATTCCTCGGCTTGTACTTTAATATCGGCGGGAATTTCGGTTACTTCAAACTTTGCTCCAAGATTATCGTTTTCCCAAATATATGCCTTCATTTCCATTAGATGCACAATTCCCGTGAATGTATTTTCGGAACCGATTGGAAGGACCATAATTAAAGGATTTGCTCCAAGCCTGTCTTTAATTGTTTCAACCGTATGAAGAAAGTCCGCCCCTAATTTATCCATTTTATTAACAAAACAAAGTCGTGGAACTTTATATTTATCCGCTTGTCTCCAAACAGTTTCGGACTGGGATTGTACACCTTCTTCTGCGTCTAAAACCGTAATTCCACCGTCTAAAACCCTAAGCGATCTTTCTACTTCTGCAGTAAAATCAACATGTCCTGGAGTATCAATAATATTTATCCTGTAATCTTTCCAAAATGCCGTAGTTGCTGCGGATACAATTGTAATTCCTCTTTCTCTTTCTTGTTCCATCCAGTCCATTTGCGTATTTCCCTCATCGATGTCACCGATTTTATGGGTTTTTCCTGTATAAAAAAGAATACGCTCGGTAGTAGTTGTTTTTCCCGCGTCAATATGGGCAATAATGCCAATATTTCTTACTTTATCTAAACTTTTTAATCTATCTTCGTGTGCTGCTGCCATAATTTATTTTATTAAACCTGAATATTTACAGAATGGGCTTAAAAAAACTCCCGCATTCGGAAGTTAAATTAGTATAACATAAAAATTAACTAATTAGAACCTAAAATGCGAGAATGCTTTGTTCGCTTCTGCCATTCGGTGAATTGTATCTCTTTTCTTAATAGCTGCACCTTCACCTTTGGAAGCTTCCAAAAATTCAGCTGCTAATTTTTCAGAGAAGTGATGAAAATCCCTGTTGCTACGGGCTCTTGCTGCTTCTAAAAGCCACCTTATTGCTAAAGTTATACGCCTGTCTCCCCTTACTTCCTGCGGAACCTGATAATTTGCTCCTCCGACTCTTCTTGATTTTACTTCCAATTTAGGACCGACATTATTAATTGCGGTTTCAAAGATTGCCAATGGTTCTCCGTCTTTTTTAAGGATTTCTAAACCCTGGTAAAAAGATTTTTCAGCAACAGCTTTCTTTCCGTCTTTCATCATACGGTTGATAAACTTTGCAACAAGTTTACTTTGGTAAACTTTATCTTCTTCAATTACTCTTTTTTGTACTTTTTTATGTCTCATCGTCAAGTTGCAACTTGTTACCACCGTCCTAATCGGACTCTGGCTTTCAGTTGACCTTTCCTCCTTCAAAATTCTTCGAATTTTGAGAAAATTTGTATTTCATAAATCTTAAATCTTTAATCATATATCTTATTCTGCCGGAGCTGCGGCTGCCGGTGAACCTGCTACTTTTGCAGGACCACCAGACTTTTTAACTCCATATTTGCTTCTACTGGATTTTCTTCCATCTACTCCCAAAAGATCGAATTTTCCTCTAATAATGTGGTATTTTACACCAGGTAAATCTTTTACTCTTCCGCCTCTTACCATAACAATTCCGTGTTCGGAAAGTGAATGCCCGATTCCCTGAATATAAGCTGTTACTTCGATTTTATTTGATAATTTTACTCTTGCCACTTTTCTTAAAGCCGAATTAGGTTTTTTAGGAGTCATTGTTTTGACCAAAGTAACTACACCTCTTTTTTGAGGAGCTTCAATGGTTTTATACTTTCTTTCTTTTGCATTAAAGATCCTTCTTAAAGCGGTTGCTTTAACTTTCTTTATTTTTTTTGTTCTGCCTTTTTTGGCAAGCTGACTAAGTGTTGGCATAAGTTTTAAAATTATACAGCTTCAGTTGCTGCACCTTCAATAGTAGTATCCACTGCGCCTTCAACCGGAATGAGTCTTCCGATAATAACGTTTTCTTTAAGTCCTACTAATTTATCTTCTGCTCCCTCAAGCGCTGCTTCTGTTAATACTTTCGTGGTTTCCTGGAATGAAGATGCCGATAGCCATGAGTCTGAGAAGAGACTTGATTTGGTAATACCTAAAATTGTTTGTCTTCCTGTTGCCGGTTCTCCACCCTGGGATAATACTTCTGCGTTAATTTCTTCGAATCTTGTTTGTGATACAAAATCACCCGGAATAAGAGAGGTATCTCCGACTGTTTCGATAATAACTTTATCTGACATTTTTCTTAAAACTACCTCGAAATGTTTATCGTTAATTCCGATTCCTTGTGATTCATAAACTTTTTGAGCTTCGGCAATAATATATCTTTGTGCTTCAACTTGACCCCTAATCTTAATTACCTCTTTTGGATCTAAATATCCTTCCGAAAGCTGTGTTCCTGCTAAAATTTCATCACCATCGGCAATGTTTAATGTGGCAGCCATTGGAATGAAATATTCTCTTTCATCCGCCGGTTTACTTCTTGATGATTTAACTCTTGCTATATAACCGTCTTCCGTTGTTTCAATGCTGACTTTTCCGGAAAGTTCTGAAACCGGTGATAAATTCTTAGGAGTCCTCATTTCGAAAAGTTCTTCAACCCTTGGTAACCCTTGAGTAACGTCGCTCATTACGATTCCTCCAAAATGCCTAACCTTCATAGTAAGCTGTGTTCCTGGTTCTCCAATTGATTGAGCTGCGATTACTCCAACAGGCACACCTTGTTCAACTTTTCTTCTGGTAGAAAAATCCCAACCGTAACATTTTGCACAAAGTCCATATTCCAATTTACAGGTAATCGGACTTCTTACAATTAACTCTGTTACTTGCTCATCTACAATTTGTTTTACTACTTCCTCTGTTATTTCTTCGCCTGCTGCAACAATTTCTTTTTTGGTCTTTTTAGAAACTAACTTTTCAGCAGCTGTTCTCCCCAAAATCCTGTCTGCAAAACTTGCGGTTCTATTCTTTTCTTCCGAAGAAACCAATATTCCATCTGTTGTTCCACAATCGTCATCTCTAATAATTACATCATGTGAAACATCAACCAATCTTCTGGTTAAGTATCCTGCGTTTGCAGTCTTAAGAGCCGAGTCTGTAAGACCTTTTCTACTTCCTCTTGCAGAAGCAACATATTCAAAGATTGATAAGCCTTCCCTAAAGTTTCCCTTAATCGGGAGCTCAACAATTCTTCCCAACGGATCTAAAATAAGACCTCTCATTGCAGAAAGCTGTTTTAATTGTTCTTTTCCGGCTCTTGCACCTTCCGAATCAATGATTGTTCTAATTACGCTTCCAACCTTTAAATTATTCCAAGTAAGATCTGCAATTTTTTCCGTTGTTTCAAGCCAAATATCGTTTGAAAGTCTCTTTTTCTCATCAACCGTAATAAGTCCTTCCTGATAATCTGCTTCAACTCCTGCAACTCTTTTACCTGCTTCTTCAATCATCTTATCTTTTTCCAAAACCATTTCGTTATCAAAAACCGAAACCGAAATTCCGGAAATGGTTGAACCGAAAAAGCCCAAAGCTTTAATACTATCGATAATTCTTTCAACTTCTTCCGCAGAATATTTTTTAA
>JAJXYH010000057.1 GCA_021780675.1 bacterium | reverse complement strand
CTTCCGCGGTTGCTTTATTTACAGCTGTTAATACTTCTTTTGGTGCAGTGTCTACCAATGCTTTTGCATCGGCAAGTCCTAATGTTGGGACTAACTCTCTTACCGCCTTTATGACGGAAATTTTGTTTGCTCCACCATTTGCAAGTACAACGTTAAATACTGTCTGTTCTTCTGCTGCGCTCTCGGCGGCCGGTGCTCCCGCTGCTGCAGGTGCTGCTGCTACCATAGCTTGAGCCGAGACTCCAAATTTTTCTTCCAAAGCTTTAACAAATTCAGAAAGTTCGAGAACTGACATTTCTTCTACTGCTTTTAATAATTCGTCTTGTTTTAATTTTGCCATCAATTCTCACCTCCTTTATCAGCCACGTCTTTAGCGGCTTCTTGTGTTTCAATACTTGGATTATTCCCTTCGGGGACTGCATTTTGCTTGTCGTTTTCCGGTTGTTCGGCAGTAACTTCAGCTTGGGTTTCTTGCGATATAGTTTCCGGCTCCGGTGTAGAAGCTTGAACTGATGGTTGTTCGGCTGCCACTTCAGCTTGGGTTTCTGCCATAATTGTTTCCGGTTCGGTTATGTTTGGAGCAGTTGCTGCTTGAGGGTCATCCGCTTGAGGTGCGGGCTGTTCGGCAGCTTTTTCTACTTGTGTTTCTGCCATTGCCGATTCAGGTTCGGTTGGATTTGCAGCTGGAACCGGTGTTCCTGCGGTACCCTGCGGGGATTGCGCTTCGTTTATTTGTGGTGCCGGTTCGGGTGTTACAACAGCTGCGGTTGCGGGTTTGGACTTAGCAACTGCCGCCAAAGTCATTACTAATTTTTGTAAGTTCCAATTTAACGCTCTGTGTAAGCCAAAAATTGGACCTTTAAGCCTTCCTGCGAGCTGGGCAAGCAATACTTCACGTGTTGGAAGGGTAGAAAGCTTTATAACCTGCTCACCGGTAATTGGACTAGCGTCCATAATCCCAAATTTTACACTTGGTAAGTTTAGTTCTTTAATTATTTTTGCAAGTTCTTTAAGTGGGGAAATAATGTCTTCGTATAAAAAAAGAGTGCCGGTTTGGCCGTCTAACACCTGATCTTTTTCTAATTTCAATTTATTTTCGGTTAAGGCAAGCGCTAAAAGGCTGTTTTTAGCAACTACAAATTCCCCCTTTAAAGGTTTTATGGCTTTTTTAAATCCTTCAAGTTGTTTATGGGTAATGCCTTGATAATTTGTAAAAACAATCGCGTTTGCTTTAGCAAATTTTTCGGAAAGCTCTGTTACAATAGCTTCCTTTTTTTGTCTGTTTGCCGATTTTTTAACTATTTCGTCTTTCATAAAAAAAACTTCCCTAAGGAAGTCAACTTTACAAACTTTATAACTTCTAACTTTATAAACTCCGTTGTTGCCTCGACAAGACTTATGTTTATGCTTGTTGTCTTAGGTAAAAAGTATTTTAACAAATCTAAGGTGGGGGAGTCAAGGATTGTTTTTATTGGAGATTGGCTGATGTTAAGTAATTAGTTATTAAAAACTTTAATATTTAATGTATTTACGGTAGAATAAATATATGTTTATACCGCTTTCGGAAGTTGAAACAGAATACCGTGAGGCCGGAGAAGAGCGTAACGCCTTTTATTTTTATAAACGTGACCCTAAAATTCCCGTTGAAGTTAAAATAACAAGGCTTCCTCCACATTTTGATGCGATGCTAAATTTACACAGACACAAATACGTCGAAGAGTTTTCCGTCCCGTTAATAGGGAAAATTATTATTTATGAAGAAGAAGAGGGAAAAATTAAGGAAAGGCCAATTTCGGAAGCATTACTTAAAAAAGATGAATGGGTGATTGGCGTAGAATGCAAAAGTACAAAAAGGGTGACACTTCTTTTAGAAGGAAGGGACGGAAAGAGAAGGGACTTGTATGTAGAGTTCTTGCCTGAATTTACCGAAGGAAGAAATTGGCATGCTGTTGGTAACCCGACAAACGGAATGGTAACGATGATAACCTTAAAAAGAGTAGCAAGAAGCGTATTAAAAAAAGACCCGATGGTTTTCGAAGTTGACAGAGAAATTAAAGTACTATAAGATAATTTAATATCTTTATTTAGCCTTGTTTTAATAAATTAGTATCCTATAATCTTGACAAATATAAAAACTTGTGATATGATAGACGACATGACAGAAAAAGTTATCGAAAGAAATTTGCCAACAGGCGAAACACATCCTTTAGCAAGACCGGATGTTATGTCCGGTGTAACTTCGGAAATGGCTCCGAAACAGGAAATGGTGCGTTTGGTTGAATATTTAAGAGATGTTGCCGGAAAACCCCGCGGAAGCAAGGGAAAAGATGAAGATTTAAACTCTCACTTCGAAGAGTTCATTGTTAAAGATTCAGATGGAATAAGAGTTGCAACACTTACCGAATTGCAAGATAAATTAATTACAGCAGGATTGGATTTAGAGCTTTTGGGTGTTCAATCTGTTGGAAATGCAAATCAAAGAGTCGAAGCAGTCGTGCAAGGGGTTAATAAGGAAAATCCAAAATCCGGTTTTGAAAGACCCGTGTTAATAGAAGGTCCGCATATGATTTTAGCTCCATACGCAGTAGATGAAAATGGCGATTTGCATGTTTTTAGAACAATTCAATACAGGACAGGAGAAGCTGAAATTGATACACCCCGTGGTTTTGCCGATTCTAAAGCTTTGGAAACAGGCGAGAAAATGTATGATATTGAAGGCTCGGCAGATAGGGTTACTGCCAACATGAGAAGAATTGTCGGAGAAGAATCCGGTGATGCATTAAAGATTAAAAGAATTGTTTATCTAGGTGCTCCAAGAGTAAATGGATCATTTGTTCCGGCCGACAAACAAATCGGTGAGGGTAGAAGTGCAGTTTTTGCGGTAGAAGTAGATTACGAGGCGTTTAAAAAATCACAAAAATTGGTAACTCCCCAAGAATTACAAAGACGAAAAGAGCAGGAAGAGCATGAGGGGTTAAAAGATGACATTTTAGATATGAATTTAACTCAATATGCAAATTACAAAAGGCATTCATCGCTTAATAAGGATATGGCAGCAGACTTTGGCACGGATACAGTGGTAATCGATTTTATGGAAAAACATATAACCGATTTAACAGGAAAAGTACAAAGACAGGCACAAATTTTAACCGCAGAGGGCCAAGCAAACAGGGAATTCAAAGCCGAAGATCCGGAAGGTTATGTTGAGCAAAGATTAAGAGCTTCAAAGGCTAGATATCCTGAAAGGTACGAAGCAAATAAAGCAAAAGCAGATAACTTTATTGTAAAAACCAGAAGAAGTCTTCTTAGAAAAGCTTCTTAAAACAAATCTTTACTTCCCAAGTCTAATTTAAAATCTTCGTAAGCTAAGTAAATTTTAGAAGCAGAACTTTAGTAATACGCATCTTTCAGCGGGTTTTTATGTGACAATTATTTTAACTAGGATGGGTTTTCTACGGTTATCCAGTCAATTTGAATTGTTTCCGTACCTGTTGTTCCCGAAGGACAGGTATTTCCAGAGCATTCCTGTTGGAGCACAACATGCTTAAGTGTGTCTGGTAAGGTCGTAGTGTTTCCCGTATATTTCCAGATGATAGATCCGTCAAGAGTGATTGTAACCGTATTATTTAATCTGGTTGTTTGAATCGTATGCCATTGAGTGTTGTCGAAAGTATAGGTAGGAGACGAAACTTGAGAGTTGTTTGAGCCATAATGAAGATATGTGTTTGTGCCGGATTGCCAATTTCCTTCATTGTAATCTTCTTCGCCTGCTGATGGCCATGAGGAGTCAATATCCGGCCAGCGCATAGGGATTATAAAATGACTGTGCCATCCCGGTCCCGGAATTACTCTGTAACGCAGAGTAATCCGTTGATCAACAGATGAAAATCCTGATAAAGAAATTCCTCCCGTATACCAACCCACACCGCAATTGCCCGACTGTAAATAAGACATCAGTAAATTTAAATATCCTCCGGAAACAAAATCCTGCGAAGGCGCGGCGCAGTTATGCGGTCCTGAGCCATATGGTCCGTTATACATTTTCCAGTGTGTAGGAATGCCGCTTGTATTAAATTCATCATCTACGACTTTAGTCCAGACGGAAGTATCTGAAATAGGCGTTGGGGTAATGCAAAATTTATTATTACCATGGCATTTCTGGGCTGCCTCTTCTTGTAGATTCTGTTGTGTTTGTGAAAGCCTAACAGTTAAGGGAATTGCAGCAAGGATAATAAACATTGGTAAAAGCTTGAGTATGGTTTTATAGTGGGTAGGAACATCTCCCCATTTATTAATGATTGTACTAAAGCGACGGGAAAGTTCTTCTCCCTTTTCTTTTTCTCCCTCGATTTGGGTATTAGATGAATCCATTAAGTTTATTATGTGGCTATTTTGGGTTAGAAGTCAAGCCTATATGGTCCTTGGTTTTGTGGTTTTAATTCGCGCGCAATTCTTCTCATTGCAAGAGTTGTGACATCAAATTGCGGATTTTGTCTTTGTTCTTCCAAAATTTGTTCATAAGTAAAAGACTCGGGTACAAAAATTTGTGTTCTCATCTGCAAAGGTTTAATATCGGTATGGGTTACGGCAAGCGGTTGAACTAAAACATTTGGTCCTCCTCTTTTCATAATTATCTCAAATCCCCGAAGGGCTTGAATTAATGTGCCCGTTTCACTTCTTGTTCCTTCGGGCATAACGCAAACCATATTGCCGGGCATTCGGAGAAGTTCGATTGCCCGTCTTGTTGCTTCTTTGTTAATTCTTTCCCAATTGGGGTATTGTTCTTTTTCTTCCGGCTTTTCTTGAACTACCGATATAAAATTAAACCCGTATGCTTTTTGTAATAATCCCAGAGCTTTTACGATTTGCTTATTTTCTTCTCTTTCTCCGTCGGTATATTGTTTAGAAACCATTACGCTAATTTTATTATTGAGTTGGGCAATATTACCGTTTATAACTTTTCCAATAACAACAGAATCTAGCCTATGAAAATGATTTGCATACAAAAGAACCGATCCTCTGTTTTGTTCAAGATGTTCTTTGGCAGGTCCAAAATTTTGTATGTGGTTGATTTCGGTAAAAAATGTAGATAGGGCAATATCGGCAGCTAATCTTCCTAAGCTTTGTTGTTTTTCGCCCATAATTTCTAAATCTTGAGTTTAATGCCCGGGAGTATACTTTCATATAGCTCAAGTACTTTGCACTTCGATACTTTATATCTTGGCTCGCATTGCGCTTTTATATCTTTATCTTTATTCCGGGACTCATCGTAGACTTTAATGTCACGTTTACAATATTGGATTTTTTAACTGCCGTAATTAAGGCATTAATATTTTGAGATAGTTTTTCTTTTCCAAAAGACATTTTTCCGGCTGTTAAATGGATAATTGGTGCTTTTTCGGTCTTAAAATTAACTTGTCCGCCTTCGTATTTTTTAGCAGCTTCTTGAGGATTTTGGGTAATTGTCCCGTTTTTAGGATTTGGCATTAAGCCTCGTGGACCTAAAACTTTTGCAACGCGTGCAAGTTTTACCATCATTGCAGGTTCTGCCAAAAGAATATCAAAACTTATTTTGCCTTTTTCAATTTCCGCAATTAAGTCGTCTGACGCAATTGCTACTCTTACGCTTTTTCCTGTTCCGTGGGGGAGAACTACACTTCCCGAAATACCACCGGACGGTGTGTTTATATGAAGCTCAACTGTTTCATCGGTTGTTTTTCTTTGCAAAGTTTCTAAAAGATCCAAAGCTTCGGAAAGAGTGTAAGATTTTGCTTTGTCAAATGTTTGTGCAAGGCCAAGATATTTTTGCGAATGGAACTGCTTACCGTTTTTAGTAGTTTTTTTAGGTTCTTTTTTCTCTGCCTTTTCTTTTTTTATTTCTGCCTGTCCTTCCGTTTGTGCTGTGTCTTTGGAAACTTCTGTATCTTCTTTTACTTCTTCTTTGCTTTCAGGCTCCTTCGGGGATTTCGTTTCACTAGACCTTTTTTCGGCAATTTTAGCCTCTTTTTTCCTTTTTGCTTCTTCTTTTTCTTTTTGTTCTAGTTCTTCGTCTCCGAAGGTTTTAACTCTTATTTTTCCCATATTATTGCAACTTTATACCCATTGAGCGGGCGACTCCTTCTACAATTTTTACCGCCGGTTCTAATTCGTCGGTATTTAAATCTTCCATTTTATCTTTAGCAATTTGTTCGGCTTGGGTTCTTGTTAAAACTCCTGCGGACTCGGTACCCGGTTTTCCTGCTCCTTTTTCAAGGTTTAAAGTCTTTTTGATCATTTCGGCAATTGGAGATTTCTTAACAATAAATGAAAACGTTCTGTCTTCATAAACTGTAATAACTGCAGGCACTATCGTTCCTTTTTGATCCGCAGTTTTATCGTTAAATGCCTTAACAAACTCCATGATTGGAAGTCCGTGAGGACCCAATGCCGTACCAACCGGTGGTGCGGGAGTTGCGGCTCCGGCCGGAATATTTATTTTAATTAATGTTTTTATTTTTTTTGTTGCCATATCGTTGCTTTCCCGATTTTCTGCTTTCATCCTCGCAATGCTTCTGATTTCAGCTTTTCAATCGGCCGATCCTATTCAAAATTCTTCGAATTTTGAGAAAGAACCATTTAGGAATCATCAAAATTTTATTAACCCCCCGTAACTATATTTTAATCTGGAATTTAGTAAATCAGTAGAGAAGTCACTTAGAAGTGGTTCTTATCTACTGGTTTAAACGTGCTGAGCTTGTCGAACGCACTCCCAGGCTGACAATAAGTTTTACTATTATAATTTACTTACCTGTAAGAAATCAAGTTCGCTGTCATACTCGACTAAGCGTCTCGTCCGACACTTCGCTAGATTAAATTAAAGTTTGCTTACTTGTAAGAAATCTAGCTTCAGCCCCTCACTTTAACGCTTTGTGTCTCGCTCGGGATAAATTGAATTTTCAAATTTATAACTTTGAAACTTGAAGAAAATCCAATTCAACAGGTGTTTCTCGTCCAAAAATCGAAACTAAAACCTTAAGTTTACCTTTTGCTTCGTCGATATTATCAATAGTTCCAAGGAAATCTGAAAAAGGTCCATCAACAATCTTAACTGCTTCACCAACCGTAAAGGCAGTTCTGTACAATGGCTCTTCGGTTTGCATAAACTTTTGGATTGCCTGAACTTCTTTGTCGGAAATTGGAGTAGGTTTATTACCCGCACCAATAAAGGCGGTAACGCCTTGTGTGGTCCTAACTAAAAGCCAGGATTCGTCATCTAAGATCATTCTTACCAAAACGTATCCCGGGAAGATTTTTTCTTTAACATTTTCTTTTTTACCTTGTGAAACTTTTACGGTGTCTCTGGTTGGGACAATAATTTCGAAAATTCTTTCTTCAAATCCCATTGACTCAATCCTTTGGTGCAAAGATTTTGCAACTTTGTTTTCGTGGCCGGAGTAGGTGTGCACAATATACCAATTTCCTTTTGTTGTTTTTACAGGTGTTTCAGTTTTTGGAGTTTTCTCTTTTTCTTCTGTATCTTTAACTTTTGTTTCTGTTTCAGCATCTTCAGCCTCAACTTTTTCTTCTGTATCTTGTAAAACAACATTTTCTGCCGGTGCAACCCCCTTATCCGGGGATTCCGCTTCGCTCACTATACCATCTTCTTCTTTGGCTTCGATTAATTCTTCTTTTGGAGCTTCCAATTCCTCTACCTTTTTGGGTGCTTCGATTTCCACAGGAGTCACTTCTCTTGCAGCTTCCTTAGCTACAGAAGTTTCTGCAGGTTGTTGATCTGCTTCTTCTTTTATTTCTTCTTGTTTTTTATTTTGTGGTTTGTCCATATTAACCTCTTGTAATTAAAAGTCCGACTAATGTAGTTAATATATAATCGGCTCCTCCTAACAAAATTCCTACTCCTATACTTACTATTATTACAACTGCTGTTAGTCTTATTACCTCATCCCTGGTTGGCCAAACTACTTTTTGTAATTCGTCCCCAACTTCTTTTAAAAAACTAACTGGTGTTGTTGCCATAGAAATAAAATCTCAGAGTTTACGGGATTTGTCAATATTTTAACAGAAAAAAAGTGGGGTGTAAAGAAGAGATTTATTGGTTATAGGTAGAAGAGCGGACTCCAACGGAGAAACATTTCTGGACATTGTTATCAAAAATCCCGCACAAAAGGTAATCCGGCTTTGTAAAGTTCTCCATCTGATAAGTATATGGTTTTTGGGTTTTGGGGTCTTGCGGCAAGGTAGAAATATATTTGGGGGCAAGTTGTCCTAAATTGCTAGGATAAGTTTTATTATCAATAAAGTACTGGTCAAGCGCGTTTTGAACGGCGTTAATATCGTTAAACCGCTTTATATCGTCTGCCGAATTAACAACAGAATTGCCTCCGTTAGACATAGGGACAGTAGTTGTGGGTTGGGGTTTGGCGGGGGCTGTTTTACCGGCAGAATTACTATTAAAGTTTTTAATCAAGTTTGTAATTTGCGGTTGGAAATAAATAAAAGATCCGATAAGTACAAGAATGAGAACTAAAATTATAAAAATTTTAATTATTTTTCTAAACGGAAAATGTATACCTTTTTTAGGTTCCCCTATCGGGTTTTGAGTGGGTGGGGAAGCAAATACCGTAGCTGCCCGTGGAGTTTCTGCTTCTGCAGAAAACACATGGGCGTTATTGATTTCCACAGTTCTATCAGGCGGGGTTTGCACAGCAGGTTGTTCATTAATGGAGGCAAATGCTTCGTTAATTTCTTCGATATTGTTGCCTTTAAAAAGCAATTTATTGGTAATTTCCTGTTTACCTTCGCCTTTGGCAAGTTCTGTAATTATAAACTGGGTAAGTTCAGCTTTAGGCATTAATTTAAGTTTAATAAATCTTAATTTTGGTTGTCAAATAATATGTTGACATTAAATTGTGTTTGGGATTACAATCAAGATTACCAAATATGAATAAGCCAATTCGAAAAGTCGTTATTCCGGCCGCAGGATTTGGAACCCGCTTTTTACCTCAAACAAAGGCAATGCCTAAGGAGATGCTCCCAATTGTAGACAAACCGGTTATCCAATATGTTGTTGAGGAGGCAGTGGAGTCGGGAATAGAAGATGTAATAATTGTAACAGGAGCTGCAAAAAGGGCAATCGAGGATCATTTTGACGTTCCAAACGCAGAACTTATTAAAAATTTGGAAATGGGCGGAAAAGAAGAATTGGTTAAGCATGTCAGGCGTTTATCCGAGCTTGCTAACTTTATTTATATTAGGCAAAAAGGTCCATACGGAAACGGAACGCCGATTCTATCTGCCGAGCCGGCGATAGAGGATGAACCATTTGCCGTTCTTTGGGGAGACGAGTTTATTTATTCCCATCCGCCACGATTAAAACAAATGATCGATGTTTACAATAAACACGGTGGAATCGTAATTTCGGGTGTAAGAATCGATAAAAAAGAAGATTTAAAGCGCTACGGAATTGCCGATGTTACCCACGTTGAGGGAAACGTTTATAAGATTAATGAAATTGTTGAAAAACCGGATCCCGAACATGCTCCTTCCAATTTAGCAACGCATGGGGGATATATTTTACCTCCGGAAATTTTTGAGGCGCTTAGAAGTGTGGGTCCCGGAAAGGGTGGGGAAGTGTGGCTAACTGACGGAATTAATAAATTACGCGATAAAGGAGTTCCCGTTTTTGCCGTAGAAATAAAAGACGCAAAATATTACGACACCGGCAATAAGCTTGAGTATATGAAGACAGTTGTAGAGCTTGCTTTAAAACACCCTGATATAAACGGTGAATTTAAAACCTTCCTCAAAAATTTAGATATTTAATTATGGTTGAAAAACCAAATTTATATGATGATTTGAATTCGGGCGACTACGGAGTTATTCCGCCCGATGCAGAAAGTTTGCCGGGAGTTGTACAAGGTGGCCACATAAAAAATCCGGAGCATTTATTAAATAATCCGGGAAGACTTAAGCAAATTTATCCTCACGTTCACGGTTTTATAACAGAAGTTCAAGAAGCGAATAAAAAAGTAGTTGTAAAGATAGATGCACATAAAGGCACGACTTTAATATTTGGAACTGCGGTTACAATTGGCGCTGCCGGCGCAGTAGTTGCTGTTAGAAGGTATGGGGGTTGTCATAAATGAATAAAAAAATTCTTAAAACTACCGGTGTTTTATTTTTAGTATTTATAATTTTTACTGCATTTGTCGGTTTAAATTTTTTTAGCAGGGTAGACCTCTTAACAACCATTATTATGCAAGGTATATTGCCGAGGGTTTTTGACATACCGTTTTCGCTGTTAAGTCTTGTTGGAAGTGCAGAAATTGTAAGTATATTTATACTTATATTATGGTTTATTTATCGCAAATTGAATATTATTTTTGTTCTTATTAATTTTGCAATGTTTCATGTAATAGAGCTATTTTCAAAATCTTTTATTACGCATTTAGGTCCGCCGCATCAGTTTTTAAGGTATTACTTTCCATTTAATTTCCCCAGTTCGTCTGTAAAACCGGGTTCATCATTTCCGTCGGGTCATGTTGGCAGGACAATGTTTGTATCGATATTGCTTATTTTTATTGTTAGCAAATCTTCAAAATTAACTAAAAAACAAAAACAACTTATTTTTGCTTTAATTATAATTTTCGATATTCTTATGGCGCTTAGTAGAGTCTATTTAGGTGAACATTGGTTAAGTGATGTGATTGGTGGAGGATTCTTGGGAAGCGCGTTTGGGTTAGTTTCGCTTCTTACGCTGTAACTTCCCATGTTGCTTTAACAAGCTTTCGTACAGTTTGATCAATTTCGCCTGGGTTTGGGCATTTAGGTTCAACTTTATCTTGTCTTTTAGCCCAAATAAGAGCAACCGAATTTGCCGAACCCACTAGTTCTACTTCCGTGCGTCCGGGGCTTGCAATAACGTCACCCGCCGGTTTTCCAAATTCACATCCTGCACGCTTATTACAAGACCCGCAGGTTGCCTGTATTACGCTAAGTTCAGGCAGAATAGAAGATTCAATTGTCATATATATTCAGAAAATAAAATTATACCACTATTGTAAAGGGGTGTTAAATTATCCGATTAAGACCTTTTTAACCTCTTCCAAAGTTTTTAAAAATTCATTTGATCCTTGAGATCTGGGGCGTTTAAGTTTTATTTCCATGATTTGTTTGATTTCGCCTTTTTTCATAATGCCAATTCTGTTGGATAAAAGAATTGCCTCTTCGAGCATATGCGAAACCATTACAATAGTTTTTTGTGTTTCCTTCCAGATTTTAAGAAGATAAGTATGAAGTTCATCGGTTGTTATAGGGTCAAGAGCAGAAAATGGCTCATCCAAAAGAAGTACTGTTGGTTCAATCGCCAAAGCTCTTGCTATCCCAACCCGCTGCCTTTGTCCCCCGGATAATTCCCTTGGATACCTATATCTGAATCCTTCCAAGTCAACCATTCTTAAATATTTGGTGGTTTGTTCTTCGGCTTTAAGATCAGACATACCGTTTGCTTTGCAAACAAAAGAAATATTTTCTTCAACATTCATCCATGGTAATAGCGCACCGGACTGGAAAACCATAGATATTTCTTTAGGTGCTTGCACCTCACCAGACGATGGCTTTTCAAGACCTGAAATTATTCTTAAAATTGTTGATTTTCCGCATCCGGAAGGCCCAACCAGGCAGAAAAATTCACCCTTTTCAACTTCCAGGCTAACGTCAGTTAGTGCCGTAACTTTGACGGTTTTAAAAACTTTACTTATGTCTTTTAAAGATATTTCAGTCAAATTTAAACCTTTCTGCTAAATGCAAAAGCTTTTGCCAAATGAAGAAATTTATAAGCGCAATAATTACAATCATAACAATAAGAGAAGCTATAAATACTGCGTTTTGTCCGTTATAAAAAGAATTAACAAGCAGGCTGCCTAAGCCTAAAGGGTCATTTGCAGCCTGTCCGTTTGGAATATAACTATGCAGCGCTTCGGCAACGATAAGTAAACTCCAGCCCTGTGCCCAAGCAAGAAGTGATCCTGTAATAATATAAGGGAAAATTGCCGGAATTGTAATATATCTTAATTTTCTAAGACCCTTGATATTAAAAATAGTGGCTGCATCAGTTATATCTCTGGGAATTGTTTTAAGTCCGCCAATCATGCTAAAAATTAAGTTCCAAAGCATTGCTAAGAATAAAATAAAAATTACTGCTGTTTCAAGTGCGTTAAATTTTATAAAAAATACAACAACTACCGGAAAAAATGCTAAGACCGGAATAGATTGTAAAACATCGGCTATAGGCAACAAAAATTTTTCCGACCGTTCACTTTTAGTTATCAAAAGTGCAATCGGTATAGATAAAATAACTGATAAAACATATGAAACAAGCAACCTGTAAAGCGTATTTAGCGTTGCAAAAGTAATTGTTTCCCAGGAAAGCTGCTTAATGTTTATGCTTGTTAATGGGCTTAAAAAATGGAGAATTGTTAACAGAATAAGGGTAATTATGCTTATAACAATTAAAAGGGAGGTAAAATGCCTTTTTTTGCTGGTTAAATAGCTAAAATGGTAATGGTGATGGTAATGTCTTATTGCCATATATTAAGTGTAGGACAATTCTTCGGGAAAATAAAGAATTTGATATTATAGAGATATGCTTAAGGATAGAAAGATTATTTTTGCAAATATTTTTTATCTGGTATTTTTTATGGCAGATAGTTTTGTTACCTCTATTGGAATTTCAACCGGTAGGGGTATAGAAGGCGATCCTGTAGTTATATGGCTTTGGAGTATTTTCAGTCAAGACAGCATACTTCTTAAACTAATTTACATTGTAATAATTTTTTCCGTTTCGTTTATTTTATATAAAAAGGTTTCCAAATTTTTGGGACTTTTAATTCCATTTAGTTTTGGAGCGGGGCACATGTTGGGGTTTACGACTTGGTTACCGTTTTATTTTCATAACTTAAGTTTTATATATAAGATGAATGCGTTTTTAGTTCCGTACGGGTTGTTTATTTTAGCGCCAATTCTGGGGGTAATAATTACGTATATCGTGCATAAAACCTAGATTTATAATTAATTATTTTTCTTGATTTTATACAAAAAATGGCCGCTTCGTTTTCTCACAAATTCAAATTTTAAATTATGTCTTTGTTTAATAATTGGTATCAGTCTATTTAAAGCATTGACAATTACAATCCAATATTCACCGTTTTCGTTTAATAACTTATAAGGTTTTAAAATTAATTCTTCGATAATTGCTTTGTCGCCGATTTTGGCCGGAATGTTGGAAACGACTAAATCAAATTTTTCATTTTCTAAATTTTCCACACCCACGCTGCCAAGCGCTTTTGCATTCGAAACATTGTTTTTTCTAATATTATTATTTGCATACTTAATTGCCAGGAGGTCGGTATCAACCATTGTAATCTGGGAGTTTGGATTGGTTTTTGCTAGCGTTATTCCAATCGGCCCGTAGCCGCATCCTAAATCCAAAATAGTCTTTGGATTTTTTAAAACTATATGCCTTAAGAGCATATCTGTGCCGTGGTCGATAGCAAAGGTCGAAAACAACTCGTTAGCAACGTCAAAAGTTAAATTAATGCCTTTAAACGGGTATGTAATTTCTTTCTTAAAGTAGGAATCCATGCGGTAATTATATCATTTGAGGTTATTTTGCAGGGACTAAGTAATTATATCGGAACCTATTATGTCAGCTTACGCTAGCTTATAGAAGAAAGCATTTTCTTTAAGATAGTCAATTGTTTTAATCTTTTATCATCACAAGCTAGAGAAATTTCTTATCCTCTTAGTTGTGTTGCAATAAGTAGTCGTCCAGTTGCAGTTCCATTATTAGAAGCATATCTATTAGAAGCATTGAATTGACCTTCACTCGTAGATCTAAAAGTGCAGAATTTTTCTGCGTATGCTTCTATATGTTTAACTCCAGCTTCTTGTAACTGTTGTATGAAATATCCTTGGGTATCAAGACGAAGAATACCACCGTCATATCTGACATATTGTCCCCAACCCGATCTATCTCTTAGTCCATTAGCTTGGAGGGTATGAAATTCTTGAGAAATTCCTGGGGTTATTCCAGCTCTAATGCTTTCTGGTGATATACCATAATTATAAATTAAATGATTTATTGCTCTTTGAGGAAGTCTTCTATCGAGCTGATTTCTAGATCCATGAACTATTCCGGTCAGAGGGCCGCCAGGGCTATCTGCATGAATAATTGCATATCTACAGTCGCCTGCTGTGCTAGTAAATGGGATTCCAGCTTCTTTAGTGAAAAAAGCGCCACCTTCTGTATAAGTTCCTCGAGTGTCTGCAGGACGAGTTGATAAATATTCAAGATCTATGTCTAAAATCTCTTCTTCGTGAACAAGGGATTGAAAGATAACTCTTCTTTTATATTCAGATCCCATTTTTTCTAGGAATTCCTGTATGCGAATTTTTACTGCATCAATTGAAGACTCATCTGGATAGCCAGGCTCTTTGATGTATGAGTAATTTGGAATTCCATCTCCCCAGGCAAATCCATGAATCAATGTGTTTTGAAGTCCTGGAAAAACCACAACTCCGGGAGCCAGAAAATTTAATTCATCATAAATAATGACATCCTCTTTAGGTAGTAAAGGATCTTGTATATCAAGTCCAGGCCTGTCAATTTCATATTGTCGACTCATAACTGGAAATTATATCAAGAAAGGGGAGAGTATATCAAACTATATCTGCAGGGATGCCCGGACTCGAACCAGGAAAAGCGGTTTTGGAGACCGCCGTGATACCATTTCACCACACCCCTTTGTTCAATTAGTATTATACTTTTATCCAAGCTTTGAATCAATCTTTTATCTTTATATGTATTTTGATAAAATAGGTAAGCTGCCGTCTTAGCTCAGTGGTAGAGCAGCTGTTTTGTAAACAGCAGGTCGTCGGTTCAAATCCGACAGACGGCTCAATATGATTTATTGCTGGGATGGCGGAGCAGTCAATCGCACCAGACTGTAGATCTGGCGGCCGGAAGGCCTACGGGAGTGCGAATCTCTCTCCCAGCACAAAGCAAGGAGTATGTAGTACGATGAAGTGTAGTGCAAAAGTATAATTTTTGCCTAAAGCCGGCTTGGCTCAGTGGTAGAGCAAGTCATTGGTAATGACTAGATCGTGAGTCCGATTCTCACAGCCGGCTCAGCGTCATATCACAATTTAAACGCGCCATCTTTTCAAAGAAAAGAATTTGCGCTATAATTGGATATTCCTTTTCAAAATTGCAATGTAATTTTGAGACGAAAGGATTTTTTTATGCCAAAAAAAGGAGAACATAGAATTACATTGGGTCTTGTTTGTACTGTTTGTAAAAACAGAAATTACGTCACGACCAGAAATAAATTAAATACAGAAAAAAAGCTTTTACTTAAAAAGTTTTGTAAACAATGCCGAAAGGTAACCGAACATAAAGAAGTAGAAAAATTAAAATAACCTCTTCCGGCCGCAGTAATTTAAACCTATAGTTTGACACAGCCTCGAATTTATGTTACAATCCCGAGGATTTAGAAAATTTTAAATAGGCAATTTTTTGCGTTTATTTTAAAGTAATTTAAATCATTTAATTTTTGCACTTTGAAAATTTAGAAAGTCTATACAATAATTGGTGACTATTCGGGTATTAAGTTTAGTATTCGGTTAGTCATCAATTATTGGTGTGGAAAATTTAGGAGAAAGTTGTAATTATCCTTTTATCATTTTTGCACAGTGGCTTTGTATTGCTTGACTGATAGGTCAATTCCTTAAAGACATTCTAAAGGAGTGTAACGTGGCTAACTTTTTGGTTAATTCAAGCTATGCGCTTCTAAGCGTATTTTCACTTGCTATCATCGTTGGCGTTCCCATCGTTTTGTACTTTATCCTTTTTAAGGAAAGTAACGCGAGGGGTTATTCGTTCAGGAAGACTCTTTCGGAGTCGTCGGGGACGCTAATTGTGTCTATTATTTTGTTAATTTTCGCAGTAGCGTTCTTCATCGAAGGAATTACCCGAGGAAGATTTTAAGTTAAAAGTTACAGTATCTGCTTTAGGAGAAGTAATGTTTTTTAACGTTATTATTACAGTCATGATTCTTAGTATTGTCTTAGGAGTCATCGGCCTTTTTTGGGGTCTTACCGTAGGTATTATTCAGGATGTGACTGAACTTCATTTCAAGAATAAATTTATCATCGAAACAGCGTCTATCCTTATTGTAGTAGGTGGAATACTCTTCGGTTTAAGCGGAATTACCATTCTGGTAGTTTCAATCCTTAACTCAACATTTCACTTCCTTTACTAACTGGGAGACGACGTGAACTACGTAACATTCTTTTCAATTAGTGGAACATCTCTTTTTATCTGGTTTGCTATTGCTATTATATACTTGGTTTATACTGAGTTTGTCCGAAAGGACTATGGTATAAACACTCCAAAGTTTCTTGTAAATCTTGAAACTTTGCTTCTGAGTGTTGGAGTGATTTTCCTACTTGGTGGAGTAATAGATTGGTATCTAACTAAATAATTTATTTACTCCCAATTTTAAAAAATAAGGATGATTTATTAGAAGTAATATTTAGTATTAAAATTTGCCCAACAGCAGTTATCAACTGCAAAATCCTAAAAGAGAGGATAAGGCCATGCTAAACGGTTTCGACAGTTTGGTTCTGGGTTTGGTAATTCTTGTGATTGCATTTGTTTTTGCAATCATGAGTGTTCGCCAGGGCAAGTCGGTGGACATCATGTCCTACATCAGTGATCACGGGATCATGGTGCCTGTTCTTTTCGTTGGGGCAGTTCTTGCTCTCTACGGAGCGCTTGCTGTTCCGACAGGTCACTAGTCTTTCAGCCAAAAGCTGAACAGCTTTCCAAGAAAGGAAAAGAAAATGGGCATTATTCTTACTGGGCTTGGTCTTTTGATCGTGGTGGCATCTTTTGCCTATGCGGTTATCAACATGACCAGTTCAAGGAAGAACTTCGACTCCATGTTTAGGCGCCACGCTTATGCGATGATCGGGATCCTCATTGGGGGTATTTTTCTGGTCATCGGATCAACAATGTTGGGAGCTGATTTTATCAGCAACCTCGTCAAGAGCGCTTCTCATTAAACGTCATCCACACGAGGACTTTCTAATTGTAACAAAGTTTGCAAAAAAGGCACCGCAAGGTGATAGAGCTTAAAAAGAGCGTTGGCTGCTTTCGCAGTTTGCTGTGACTTGTCAGTCACTCTCTTTTTTCTATTACCCCATGGTGCCTTTTTTCTTATTTTCCCACAAAAATAACTACAACAAAATTAAAAATATTAAACCCAAGAGGCAAAAATTAAATAATAAAATAAATTCGTCTTTGATACAGAGTGGAGTTGATGTTTCCCCGAACTTTAAATTAGGTGGACTCAATCTGTTACTCATGGCAACATGATAATTTGTCCTGTCTGGCCAAATCTTGGCCATACCTCAAGCTCAGTGAATTTGTAGAGGAAAATCTTACCAACGCCCTCTTATACCAAAGAACAACTAAATTATAGCAAACATAGGTTCAGGATTGTCAACTTGACAAACGGGGTTATAATCAAAAAAGATTAATGTAGGAATCAAGCAAATTATAACGATACTTTTAATTTTATAATTTGATAATTATTTTAAAAATTGGTATACTCTAGGACCAAATGACAAAAGAAAGACGTTCAGGAAGTGAAGGAGTTGACCTTAAGGTAATGCGCATTCAAAGAATTTTGGATGGCCAGAGTGAAGATCAGCAAAAAATAGAAACATTATCAGGTCAATTAGATGCTGCTAACAGCACAATTGCGTCGTTAGAATCAGAAATTGAAGAAACCAAAGGAAGAATTAGAAGTCTTAATCGTATAATAAAAGGAAAAGATAAAGAAATAGAGGATTTAGAAGCAGAAAATGCCAGTTTAAAATCAAGAACTTCATCAAGACCCGATACTTCTTCAGCGTCAAGTAGTGGTGTAGAAAATGCGTTTAAAAGGCATTGCCGAGCATTAATGCTTGATCCAGAACTTATATCAATGTTATCTGAGGAACAAGTCAAAACATTCGTAGGTGTTGCATATAAAAAGTGCGCACTAAAATTTCATACCGATAGAGGAGGAGATCAGGAACGATTAAAAGCAGTAAATGCCGCAAGGGATTATTTTGTACCAAAACCCAAGCAAGATGTTAAGCCTAAGGATTATCGACCATAAAGAAATTTATAGTTTTGTTAATATTATTCAACTTCTTCAGCAAACAACTCATAACTACTAGTTTGTCCGCAGGGTATATCTATGACTAATTCATAGTGTTTTCCAGCCTGAAATTTAGGTTGAGTACCCGTACCAATATCAAAATTATCGGTTTGCAAAATACTATTATTAGACTTATCGATTAAAATATACCTTGCATTAAAACAATTTTGGTAATTTCCATAATTAAGTTGTTGATTATTTACCGATTTTAAAGAAAATTGCATATATACAGAAAGGTTGACAGTTGGATCATATAACCATGCATCTTGTTTTTTTGAATCTTGTATAGTTTTAATTGCATCTATGCAATTTCTTTGCATCCCCAATGTACAATCAGGAATAGGTTTAAAATCCATTTGATATGTGTTACCAATATTAAGAGTAAAAGGAGTAGGTAAGGGTTTCTCGCTTGGATTATTTACCCCTGTATTATTTGAAAGTCCTCCAAGTACTTGTACTCCTCCAAGTACCAATGCTCCAGCAAGAGCAAGTTTTAGGAATTTATGATCATTTTTCTTTGGTTTAGTAGGGTAGTAGTGATCAGAATCATCTATACCATAATCTCTGTCATCAGTATAACTTGTGGGTCCTGTGTAGCCTGTACCATCGGCATCAGTAGAAGTGTGACCACCGGTTGTACCTATACCGGGATCAATATCTTCGGTTGTGTCTTCGGTTACATATTCAAAGTCAGAAGTTTTGCCCATAACTCTCCAGGGACCAACTTGTGTGGGAGGGATTAAGTCCAAATCCCATTCAATCCATTGACCTGTGTGCATATCACCCCAATCTTTAGCATCATCGCTCCATTCTCTTGAACTTACATACAGTTGAAGTTTTTTAACACTGAATTCACTACCTAACCTTGCATCATCTGATCCCATTGCGGTATATACTTTTTCTTCTCCATCAACGTCTAAATAAATATCTGCATGAGCTTTGCTTGGAATTCTAAATTCATACCTTGGATAAACTCCATCAGCTCTAGGAGTATTAATAAACTCATGTGCTCCCGAAATTATAACTCCTTCCTCAGTTCTAATTCTTTTCCAAGCGCTTACAGGACCACCGATAAGTTTACCGTCTACACTAAATTCTATACCTTCAGTACTTTCTCCAAACTCTGATTTTGCCATATTTAGGCGTGAGTATAGAATATATTATAGGGTAAGTCAACTATTTTAAATTTATATTCATTTAGTTTTGACAAAGCCTATATTATGTGTTAATATTGCAGCCAACATGAGTCCCGAAAGAGTAATATTGCCGCCAAAACCCGAGTATCCATCCCCAAATTTCGTTTTTACGCTTACAAGTCCCGAATTGGTTAAGCAACGAATAGAAATGCTTGCGGACGCAATTGACCCAAGACAAAGTGCAGCTCTAACGCTTGGACCCGAGAGCGATGGAATTATAGGTTCTCTGATTATGAATATTACTGGGTTAAAAACAATAAAGGAAGACCCATATTATAATTTTGTTGATTGTTCATTTCCGATTTTATTGCCAATATTTAGAGTTCCTTCTGAACAGTTTATTATTGAAACGCCACATAAAAAGAAAAGATTTTTCTTAACGGATCAGGAAAAAAGGGAGGTAGCACTAGCTAATGATTTACAGCAATATATAAATCCGGATATATTATTTGCGGCTAAAGGTGATTGGAAAAACCCCGGATTGAATTTTTTTCAACGTAGTAAAGCAGGTAACATCAGTGATGCTGGCATAAGTATAGAGGGTTTCGGATCTACATTTAACGAGATATCCAGAAATTCTTATTTTAGATTTAGTATCCCTAAGGAATTATTCAGAACAGATACTGCAATTAACCAAGCTTTATTCGAAGCTCATATTAGGGATGCTTATATAACAGCATTTATCTGTACGGACCACGCAATAAGATATTTAGGTATTGGGATTCCAAGAAGTTCCGTTTCGGTTGATCCTGACCAGTTTAAATTTGATTTAGGTGACATTTCGAGATATTCGTTAACTCCGGAAGAATCGTCAGCTTTTATGTCGGCTTCGATAGTTGAGAGTTTTGTTCCGCCTGAAGCAAGAACCAGTCATGGATCTGAAT
>JAJXYH010000032.1 GCA_021780675.1 bacterium | reverse complement strand
TAATTTCAGAATATATTTTTGTTAAAAATAAAATTCTTACTGCAATATTTATTGTTATTTTCCTCCTATTAACGCTTCCCAGGTGGGTTACCAGTACCTATGGACATATTAATGCAGATTATTTGAAGGGATTTCATGGTGTTTCCAATAATGAACTTGAAGTTTATGACTATCTAAAAAATAATACCCCAAAAGACAGCGTTGTTCTAATGGTAGATCAACTTTCCTATGTTTCTTATTCCTCAGTTGCAAACGTAATAAGCGAAAGAAGTATGTTCTTAACGGGACAGGGAGTCAGTCAAATTGATTTACCGCAAATTATAAAAAGAAAGGAAGATGTAAAAAGTCTTGCTAAAATAAATAGTCAGGATGCGGTTGATTTATTAAAAAGAGATAAAATAAATTATGTTTTCGTTGCTGATCCAAAAAGTTTTCCAACTGCGTCCAAAAGTGATAATCTTAGTTTAGTATTTTCAAATGTTTTAGGAAAAATTTATAAAGTAAATTAATCATGAAAGATAAATTAATTTTATTGTTCATAATCTTATTGGCAATAATTCCCAGACTTCTATTTTTAAGTAATGTTCCCAACGCGATTACACAGGATGAATTGCATTACGCTTTGGATGTAAAATCCTTTCAATTTAGTGGAAAAGATGTTTTACAGCAGGTTACACCTTTAGACGTAGTATTATTTAATTTTCCCAAAAGCGAGCCACTGCAAGCAGAACTTCCATATTTTCTGCAAATGCCCATATTTTTTACAGGTGGTTTTTCGATGGTAAATTTGGTAATTCCCAATGTTGTTATCGGAATTCTTACGGTTTTAATGCTTTATTTGGTGACAGGCGAGTTTTTCAATAAGCGTACTGCATTGATTGCAGCCATTTTAGCTTCAATTAATCCGTGGATGATATTTATTTCAAGAACGGGTTACGAGGCAGGAATTGCTCCGTTTTTCTTTTTACTTACTCTTTTTGTGTTATTAAAAGCGAAGGATAATAAGATATTGCTGGCAATTCCGGTTTCGCTTTTGGCATTTTATTCTTACATCGGTACTAAAATAATTTTTATACCGATTATGGTTTTATTTATGCTTTACGTTTACTTTTTTGTAAATAAGAGAAAATTCCGGACACAATATATAGCAGTATTTATATTTACTGTTTTAATAACACTTTTGTTTTTTATACAGTTTAAACATTTTTCGTTAAGCCGAAACGATGAATTTTTGCTGCCTTCAAATCCCGAGATCGTAAGACAAGTGGTAAGTTTTAGGCAGGCAACGATTCAAAACCCGTTTTTAAGTGTTTTTGATAATAAGTATTTAATGTATGCAACGGTTTTAACTAAAAATGCTTTTAATGCGCTTTCTTTTAATTATCTTTTTACGGGTGCCGATTATTTCTTTATGTTGGGCGTACATGGACTTTTTTACTACATAGACGGCATATTTTTAGTAATTGGCACAGTATTTATATATTTAAAAAACAGAAAAGTTCTTGGCCTATTGGCAGCTGCAATTTTTTTGGGGATTTTACCTCAAGTTTTCCATAATCCGGACGGAAACGGAAATTTTGCTCCCCATTTAAGTTTAGCAGTACCGTTTTTGATAATTTTAGTTGCAGTTGGATTGGATGCATTCTTAAGTAAGTTTAAAAAGGATAAATTATATTTAGCGACAGCAGCGATTTTAGTCGTTTATACACTCGCATTTATAAATTTTATGTATATTTATTTTTATAAATTTCCAATTCAGGAAGGTACGTTTGAAGTTCAAAACAGAATTTTAGCTAAATATTTGAGCTTACAGGAAACAAATAATCCAATTACTATTTATTCTACAAATGCAAAGCTTGCTTTTAGAGAATTTATTTTTTACCAGAATTTATACACAAGCAAAACTTCAAGTATAATTAATAACGACTTAAAAAACGACAAATTCGTATATAAAAACATCATGTTTAGGTCGTGCAATCCCAATATTAAGGAGACAAGCGCTTTAACGATTGTTGACTTGTCTTGCACTCTTCTTCCAAACCTCCCATCGGTAAAAATTGTGCAATTAAAAGACAGTGGTAACAGGTATTTTATCTACAACGATAAAGTGTGTAAAAAATATGGACTTAAAAATTATGTATCGGATCTTAAACTTTCCGACTTTAGTATCGAGAATTTATCTAGCCAAAAGTTTTGCCAAGCCTTTATAATTTCGAATTAGATATGAAAAGATTTTTAAAACTAAACTTCCCCCTGATTTTGGTTATTTTATGCGCACTTTTTGTAAGGTTAGTTTTTTTAAATATTGCGCCGATTGCCTTAAACCATGATGAAGTAACTTTTGTTGAAAACGCAAAAGCGGTTTTTTTAACAGGTAAAGATTTATCCGGAACATGGTCTCCTTTATCTTTGACACCAATTTCATATGGTTTTCCGATGTCGGAGCTCCCGTTTTTACTGGTTTCCCCATGGGGAATTTTCCCTTCTACTCTTTTTTGGGCAAGGCTTCCGTACGCTTTGTTTAGCGCAGGACTCGTGGTAATTCTATATTTTATAGCCCAAAAGCTGTTTGGAAGAAAGCAAGCTTTGGCCGTTGGGTTAGTAGCAGCTTTTAACCCGTGGGGAATTTTTTTGGGAAGAACCGCTTTTGATTCGCCTTTGGCGGTATTCTTCTATATGTTGTCGCTTCTTTTAATACTACATTTAAATAAAAAAAAGATTTTATTTGTTTTTATACCGCTTTTTATTGCCTTTTTCTCCTACATTGGAACAAAAATAATTTTAGTTCCTTTTACAATTGTTATTAGTACATATTCATACATTTTAAATAAAAGAAAAGATACGCTATATTACAGCCTTTTAGTTATTGCAACAATTATTTTGACCGGTATTTTTATGATTTCCTTGTTTTCACATAACACCGGACAAAGGTTATCGGAACTTTCCACGCCATTTTCAAGCTCGGTTGCAAAAACAGTTGATCAGCAGAGGAGCTTAACGTTAAATTCACCGCTTACACCTATATTTTCCAATAAGTTTGAAGCTTTTACGAGCGAATTTTTACATAAATATACCGGGATTTTTTCGACACAATACCAGTTTTTCTACGGAGATAGCGACCAGCATCTCTCCCTTTGGTTTCACGGATACTTTTATTATCTTGATTTTATATTCCTAATTTTGGGGTACTGTGCGCTTTTTACTAAAAATAAAAAGGCCTGGGTTTTACTTACCGCATTAATTTTAATTGCTCCGATTCCGGCTGCGCTTTACCAAAAGGATTCAATTTACGTAACAAGGGGAGTGCTGATTTATCCATTGTTTATTCTTCTGATCGGATTCGGAATATATACCTTTGTTGATTATTTTAAAAAGTATACAAAAACAGCAATAGTTATAATTCTTACGTTAATTTACTTATTACTATTTCTAAACTTTACAAATATTTATTTATTTAGATATCCGATGTATAACTCCGAAGGAGTAGATTTTTCATCGCGTCTTATGGCGAATTATGTGCTTCTTGCATCCAAATCCACAGAAATCACTGTTTACACAAATGAGCCCGACGCTTTGTTTAAAGATTTTCTTTTTTACGACGATTTTTATAACAGAGGTAACACCAAGATAATTGCTAAAAAATTTAAAGCTCACGATTTTTCACTTAAAAACGTAACTTTTAAAACAGGATGTCCCAAAGACGCAGAAGTTAAAACGGGTGAGCCAATTGTTGTTGCTGTAAGTTCCGGTTGTAATAGCGGTATTATTTACAATACCGATTATAAAGTAATTCCGCAGCTTGGTGATGCAACGCCTGTTTATAAAATTTATTTTGATAATATTTGTAAAAATTTTGGCTTAAAACAGTTTGTCTCGGGACTTAATTTGCAGGATTTTGACCTTAAAAATTTGACTAATAAACAGTTTTGTGAAGACTTCATCTTAAACAGGAGATAAATTAACCCGCATTACTTGGTAAGACGTGTAAAAAATGGTAAAATTAGGGTATGTTAAGCGCTGTAATTCCTGCCTATAACGAGAAAGAAAGTTTAGAGTCTTTTTACAAAGATTTGTCTGCTTATTTACCAAAGCTAAATTTTGAATACGAAATAGTTTTCGTGGACGACGGATCTTCGGATGAAACGCTTGAAATAATGAAGAAATTAAAAAACTTGGACAGCCATGTGAGGGTTTTTTCGTTTAGGATCCACCAAGGCAAAGCCGAAGCTTTGACTCTGGGTTTTCAGATGGCAAAGGGAGAATATATTGTTACTCTTGATGCAGATTTACAAGACAGGCCCGAAGAAATTAAAAAATTACTGGAAAAGCTAAAAGAGGGCTATGATTTAGTTTCCGGTTGGAGGAAAAACAGGAAAGATTCAAAACTTCTTATAAATTTACCGTCAAAGTTATTTAATTTTCTTGCAAGCGTTTTTTGGGGGCTTAAACTTAATGATTATAATTGCGGACTTAAAATGTACAGAAGTGATGCCGCAAAATCTTTGAACTTATATGGCGGCAGACAAAGATTTATCCCGCTTTTACTTTTTCAAAACGGGTTTAAAGTAACCGAAATTCCGGTTGAGCATGAAAAAAGAAAATTGGGAAAGTCAAAATACGGATTTTCTAAAAGCTTTAAAGAATTTCCGGATATGTTTACGATGCTTTTCTTAACAAAATACGGTAAAAATCCTCTTCATTTCTTCGGGATTATCGGTACGTTTATTTTTGGCGTTGGATTTTTAGTTTTATTTTATTTATCGATCCTTCATTTTATGGGAAAAACAATTGGAGATAGACCTTTATTAATTTTCGGAATGCTTTCGGTACTGGCGGGATTTCAGGTACTTTTTACGGGATTTTTAGCGGATTTAATACTTCATACAACCCAAAAACAAAAAACTGCCGAAAGCTTTAAAGACGAATTAAAATACAAAACGGACTAAAAGTTTATAAAGTAGAAAGTTTGTAAAGTGCTTTTTAACATTATAACTTTATAACATTTAACTTTATTATGATTATAGGAATAGATATTTCCCAAGTTGCGTATAGCGGGACCGGTGTTTCCAACTACCTTAAATCCTTGGTAGGAAACTTAATAAAAACGGATACTGAAAACAATTACATATTATTTTTTTCCTCTTTTAGAAATAAATTTAATATTTCGGATTTAGGTTTAAATACATTACCTAAAAATGTTAAAGTTAAAGAATTTAAAATTCCTCCAACCTTCTTGGGTTTGGTTTGGAATAAGCTTCATATATTTCCTATAGAAAATTTTGTTGGTAAAGTTGACCTGTTTATAACTTCGGATTGGACAGA
>JAJXYH010000022.1 GCA_021780675.1 bacterium | reverse complement strand
CTTAAAAAGCTTAGTAAAATCTTGGATGCATTATAGACAAGTGTCTATAATGCACTATTTTAAAATAAATTTCTTACTTCGCCCTGATGGCGAACATTTAATCATTTCTTGAAATCGGGCCCACAATATGAAAATGTAGATGGGGAACAATCTGTGCTCCTCCGCCGTTTACAGAAACTCTGTAACCTTTACCCGATAATTTCTTTTTTACTATTTTGTCTATTGTTGTCTTAATTTTAAATAATAACTTACTATCATCAATATCCTTAAAATCAACGATATGTTTTTTAGGAATTACTAGAATATGAACCGGTTTTAATGGGTTAAGGTCTGGAAACACCATTAAGTCCTTATCTTCGTACTCAAATTCCTTTGGTATAATTCCGTCTCTGATTTTACAAAAAACACAATTCTTAGTTGCCATTGTTATATCGTTTTTAATACCTCTATTATAGCATTTAGCTTTAATTTTGTGGGTTTCATTTTGGGGTTCTTAGGAGTGCCATTTAGAAGCATTTTCTTAGATACATGCAAAAACCAGGTAGCCTGAGGATCAATTTTACTTAATTTTTCGTGTGCCAAAGTTAAATCAACACCTTTTTTACCGGGAGCATCGGGTCTTGCTTTTATCCGTACGTAGCCCTTTCTCGGATCTTTTCTCACAACTACTTCATAACCCATCATTTGAGCAAGTTTTACACTGCTATCATTAATTGTTTCCAAACCTAAACCCTTGCCCCATTTTGTTTTAAATTCAACACCAATGTTTTTTATTTCCCGCTCGGCCCAAATCTTATTTTCAAAATCATGCAAAAGCGCATCTAAACATTCACAAATAAAATCTACATAAAATTCATCTTCGTTTGGTTTTTCCAATTTTAGTCCGTCCAAAATATTAACAATCGAAAAATCATGATAATCAGCAAGCGGATCAGGTCTAAAAACCTCTTTAAAATGGTCTATTGATACTACATATCTAACCATCCTATCAAGCGCCTCAAGCTTTTCCGGATTTATCGTAGGTTCATTTTCGGTTAGTCCCTTTTTGACAAAATCGAATGCTAATGATGCTCCGCAAACTTTATCGCTTTGTGTCTGGTGATGATCCAAAGGTCCCATACCTGTATCAACGTGTATGTATTCGTCTTTCCCTTTATTTTCTATTGCATAATCAAAGCTTTGACCTTTTGGAAAAGGTAAAAGTCTTTCTCCCGCAGGCACAAATTTAACTCCTGCTTTATCCCATCCGCCTAAAAATTTTCGCAAAAGCCAAACGCTTGTAATAGCGTCCATGTCCGGTGCTGAATGTGTAACTATATATTTCATAATTTATAAAAGTAAGATTCTTAAGTATACCCTTTTTACAACTGAAAAAAAAGGGCGATTAGGCTTATTTGGTATAATCGGCTAATGCGTGTACTAATAATAACCGGGGGGAATTCTTCTGAACGCAAAATTTCCCTGCTTTCTGCTAAAAAAGTGAGTCAAGCGGTTAGAAAAAACAAATATTTTGTTAAAACTTACGACCTAAAAAAAGGGTATGAACCAATCAAAAAAATTTCCCAAAATTTTGACGTTTTATTCCCTGTTTTGCACGGTGAAGAAGGTGAAGGAGGAAAATTACATAAATTTCTTAGCAAATTAGGAAAACCCGTTGTCGGAACGAAAAATTATAAAGGCATGCAAAAAGCCTGGTATAAAATCCCATTTAAAAAATACTGCGATAAAAACAACATCTTAACTCCAAAATGGAAAGTGATTAAAAAAATAAAAGACGTCGAAAAGTTCGGCTTCCCATGTGTTATAAAAACATCTTCCGGCGGTTCCTCGCGTGAGGTATTTATATTAAAAAATAAGGATAATTTTAATAAATTTAGGGCTAAATTTAAAAACTATAAAGATCTCTTTATCGAAGAGTATATTAACGGAACAGAAGTTACCGTTGGCATTTTAAATGGTAAAGCATTACCGGTTTTGGAAATTATTCCACCAAACGGCGGGTGGTTTGATTATAAAAATAAATATTCAGGAGACACTAAAGAAATACTTAATGCCCCATCCATCATTCCTAAATTAAGGACTGGGGTACAAAAAATTGCCATTAAAATCCATGGACATTTTAAACTTGGAAGTTATTCAAGAGTTGACTTTATAATAATAGGTAGTAAAATTTACGTACTTGAATTAAATACTATTCCGGGACTTACCGAAAATAGTTTACTGCCCAAACAAACCGGAATGGAGTTTACAAGATTTATAAAAGTTTTGGTAGATAGTTCAAGATGAAAGGATAAGTATTATGGACGACTTTTTGACTCCGGGAAAAATTGACCCGAACTTAAAAGGAGCTTACGAAAAGGTCAAGGAAAATTCCGGGCAAACACAAAACATTCAAACTACCCAAACCAACGAATCCTCTAAGCAGGATGTTAAAACTAATGATGAAACAGCTAAGCAAATTAACGAAAAGCAAGCACAGCTGGAAAGAGCCTATCAAAATACGCAGCAAGAGGATAATCAAGATACAACGCCAACTTATACGCCAAATCCGAATGATTATTCAAACGTTCAAAGCG
This sequence comes from bacterium, assembly GCA_021780675.1. Lineage (GTDB taxonomy): Bacteria > Patescibacteriota > Microgenomatia > Levybacterales > UBA12049 > DAHWUP01. The sequence continues at coordinate 2,856 of JAJXYH010000022.1, read as the reverse complement.
ATGTTAAAGAAGAACCGTCAGTAAGTGCAAATAATGATTATTTTATAAAACCGTCGCTAAGTTCTCATAAAATAAGGAATCTGCTAATAGGTGTTGTGGGAGTTCTATTTTTGGGCTTTTACACTCTTATCTGGGCAAGGTTTTTAGGAATGATTTAACTTCTTTAAAACTTGTTCTAGGCTTAAAAGATCTGATTTTTCGCTACAGCGGTTTTTATACTCAATTTTTTCTCCATTCCTTTGCGATACAACCAAACGGTGGGTAATACCAATAAGATCTGCATCTGCAAATTTTTCACCGGCACCCACTTGCCTATCATCATATAAAACTTCTACCCCTTCCTTTTGGAGTTTTTCGTAAATCTTATCGCACTTTTGATCATCGTTTAAAGAAATTAAATGAACATCAAAGGGGGAAACAGACTCCGGCCAGATTATCCCCTTATCGTCATGGAAAAGTTCAACCAATGTTCCTAAAACCCTGGTTGGCCCAATTCCGTAACTAGCAAGCCAAATAGGCTTTTTTGATCCATCGGAATCGGTATAAAAAGCCCCCATCTTCTGCGCATACATTGTTCCGAGCGGAAAAATATTTCCGACTTCAATTGCTTTTGAAGCAACAATTTTGCAATTGCAACCTTCACACTTGTCCCCAACTTTTCCTTTAAATATTTCCTCATTTTGGGAAAAATCACATTTTCCACATTCACAATGGTAGATTGTATCCTCCCCAACTTCCGATAAGACCTGGAATTCATGGCTGTTCTTATCGGTAAATACTCCGCCCGATGCTTCGGTAACAATTGCATCCAATCCTAGCCTTTTAAAAATTTTAAGGTACGCATCAATTACTTGGTGATAATATTTATACATATCATCCTCTGTTAAATGCGCGCTGTATAAATCTTTCATCATAAATTCTCTACCTCTTAAAATTCCCGACTTTGCCCTAAGTTCATGCCTGAATTTAGTTGAAAAATGATAAACCTTAACCGGATAATCTTTGGGAGAAAGCTGGTGTTTTCTAATTAAATCCACAACAATTTCCTCATGTGTAAATGAAAGCCCGAATTCTTTTTTGTCTTTTTCGAGTTGGTACATTATTTCCTGTGCAGTTGTCCACCTACCGGTTTCGTTCCAGATTTCTTTTGGATGTAAAAGTGGCATTAAAAGTTCCTGCGCTCCGGTTTTATTTAATTCCTCGCGGATAATATCGTTTATTTTATTTACAACCCTAAAACCAAACGGTAAAAGAGTCCATGATCCGGACATTAATTGATCTATAAAACCGGCTCTTACCAATAATTTGTGGTTTACAGACTCTGCTCCGCTTGGCGTTTCTTTTTTAGTTTTTGGAAAACTATTTGAATATCTCATTAAAAATCAGTATACCATTTTTTAAAGCTGTATTGTATACTCTTTGTTTATAAGAATCTTATCAAAAAAGAAGAATTTATCTAATGTCTAAAGAGTCAGGAAGTAAAATTATTATTGAAACTGTAAGTCATGGAGAAAATGACGGAGCAATTACTGGGGTTAGTTTACCAATCCCGGATCCTTGTCCACGTGGGATTAGAAGTATAATCGCTGAACAAATTTTCATACCCGGAACTGATATTCGGTATTATCTACCTGATGAAGGAGTTATTAAAATCGTACCCGCACAAAAACTTGAACAAGTTAGTCAACAGCCGCTTGATCAGAGAAGAAATTTTGTCAGTGAATTAATGTCAGAGATTCAATTTGCAGACAGAATAGCTATAGAAGCAACTAGAACCCAATCCGGAGATTTAGTTTAAACAACTAACGTGCCCTCCGGGACATCTTCTGCGGGGATTAAGAATATCGGTTTTTCTTCCGTATCCATTGCCATAAGCATTCCCTGGCTCTCGTGTCCTCTAAAATTTCTTGGCTCCAAATTAACTATAAATGGAAGTTTTTTTCCTTCTAAATCGGAAGGATCATACCACCCTGCAATTGCTGAAATAATTTGACGCTTAAAATCTCCAAAATCTACCTGCAATTTTAATAATTTGTCTGCATTTTCCGCTTTCTCACATTTTGTGATCTTCCCGATTCTTACTTCAACTTTTTTGAAATCCTCAAATGTAATTGTATCCATAAAACAAATTATAACAGATTTTTAAAATTTCAAAACCCTATTTTCAAAAACTTTGTGTTAAAATATTTAGATGGATATTTACGACCAGGCATTAAAACTTCATAAAAAAAATAAAGGTAAAATTAAGATTGAACCAATTTTACCTGTTAGAACAAAACATGATTTATCACTTCAATATACACCTGGTGTAGCTAAGGTGGCAGAAATTATTGCCAAAAATAAAAAATTGTCTTTTGATTTAACTTGGCGCGGTAATACTGTTGCAATTGTATCCGACGGTTCGGCAGTTTTAGGTTTGGGAAACATCGGACCTGAAGCGGCTCTTCCGGTTATGGAAGGAAAGGCGCTGCTCTTACAAGAATTTGCCGGAATTAACGGAATACCGCTGGTAATTAATACGCAAGATCCAATGGAAATAGTTCAGTTTGTTAAACATATTGCTCCTTCTTTTGCGGGGATTAATCTGGAAGATATTAAAGCACCGGAATGTTTTCAAGTAGAAGAAGCACTTCAAGAATTAGGAATTCCGGTTTTTCATGACGACCAGCATGGAACGGCAATTGTAGTTGCAGCTGCTCTAAAAAACGCTGCAAAAGTAGTTAACAAACCCTATGAAAGTTTAAAAGTTGTAATTGTCGGAGCGGGCGCGGCAGGCTTGGCAACTGCAAGAATGCTTTTAGGACTTAATTGCTCATCAGACAAATGTGAAATTATTCCTGGTCACTCAAGAGTTTC
>JAJXYH010000024.1 GCA_021780675.1 bacterium | reverse complement strand
CTTTAGAGATTAACAGTAGAAATTGATTTAATAAACCAAACAAAAAAAACCTTACTTGTAGCAGAGAAAAAGTTTATAAATAATATAAATGGCTAAGATTAAAAACATAATTTCAAGACAAATTTTAAATAGCAAGGGTGAGCCGACCATTGAAACTACCGTAATCTTGGAAGACGGCGCATATGGAACAGCCTCTGTACCAACAGGCGCATCGAAAGGATCTTTCGAAGCAAAAGAATTAAGAGATAATAATTCCAACGTCTACCAAGGTTTAGGTGTTTTAAATGCCATCTCAAACATCCAAACGGAAGTTTTACCGGCGATTACAGGAATGGAAGCAGAACATCAGCAAGATATAGATAGAAAAATGATTGAACTGGATGGAACAGCTGATAAATCAAGGCTTGGAGCGAACGCCATACTTTCCGTATCAATGGCTGTTAGTAAAGCTGCTGCCAAAAGTTTTTCCCTGCCGCTTTTTTTACACCTTAAGCAATTTATAAGATCCAGTGAAGCAAATATTAAGATTCCAACACCTTTATTTAATGAAATAAACGGGGGTATGCATTCACAAAGCGGATCGATGGATTTTCAGGAATTTTTAGTAATACCCGCTTCTTCGATGTCTTTTTCACAAGGGTTAGAAATGAGTACAAAGATTTATTCTTCGCTTAAAAAATTGCTTTTGAATAATAATCTATCAACTTTAATTGCCGATGAAGGCGGTTTTTCACCAAAACTCGGAAGTAACCAAGACGCTTTGGTGCTTTTAAAACAGGCTGTTGAGGCAATAAGTTTAAGGCTAGGATTTGATGTTTTTTTCGGCATGGATATTGCCGCTAATAAAATTTTTGCAGATGGCAAATACCATATCAAAGATAAATCCGGCGACTTATCTTCCGATAATTTAATCGATTTTTATGAAACCCTAAATAATGACTACCATTTCCTTTATTTGGAGGATGGTTTAAACGAGAATGACTGGGAAGGCTGGAGCAAGCTTTGCACAAGACTTTCAGAACAAACCCTTATAGTAGGGGATGATTTAACTGTTACAAATCCGCAAAGATTGCAAGCTGCGATTTCTAAAAAAGCAATTACGGGAATTATTGTAAAACCTAATCAAATAGGAACAGTTATCGAAAGTTTGGCAGTTATCCAAATGGCAAAACAGGCAGGAATTAAAGTAACGGTCTCACATAGATCAGGCGAGACAAATGATGATTTTATTGCGGATTTTGCGGTTGCAGCTTCTGCCGATTATTGTAAATTTGGTGCACCCCAAAGAGGAGAAAGAATTGCAAAATATAACCGGCTTTTACAAATTGAGCAGCAAATTAAGTCTCTTTAATATTAAAAAGTATAACCAATTCCCCTTTTATTCCTTTTTTATATTTCTCAATTAATTCTACTATATTGCCGACAATATTTTCTTCAAAAAGTTTTGTTTGCTCTCTAACTATGGTAATTTCCATATTTCCAAAAACTGTTTTTAAATCTTTTAAAGACTTTAATAATTTGTGTGGTGATTCAAAAAAAATCACGGTGTTTGACTGTATTTCTAGTTGCTTTTTAACATTTTCTAAAAATTTAAGCCTATGTCCTGGTTTTTGAGGCAAAAATCCTAAAAACATAAATTTGTCGGTGGGAAGCCCAGAAGTAACTAGTGCAGAAATTACCGAACTTGCTCCCGGCACCGATATTACTTTGATATTATTTTTTATACATTCTCTAACTAATTTAAAACCAGGATCGGAAATGGTTGGAGTTCCTGCATCGGAAATTAATGCTACATCCTTGCCATTCAAAAGTAAATTCATAACCTGTGGAATTTTTTGTAATTCAATTTCGTCGTAATAAGAAAAAAGTTTATTCAGCATTTCAGTTCTTTTTTCCGGGAAAAATTCATTAATTAAAACCGTTGCTTTTCTGGTATCTTCACAAGCGATAAGATCCACCTTTTCGAGTGTGCTTAATGCCCTTAAGTTTATGTCTTGTAAATTCCCGATTGGTGTTGCTACAATATACAAATTACTCATATGTTAGAAAACTTAACAGGAATTATTATACATCTTATTCAGTCATCAGGTTATCCGGGAATTTTTGTACTTATGGTATTAAATGCCGCTGCAATTCCTTTTCCCTCCGAAGTAACTTTGCCATTTTCCGGCTTTTTAGCTAGTGCGGGCAAACTTTCAATAACCTTAGTAATAATCACTGGGATATTGGGTGACCTAGTCGGTTCAATTATTGCTTATGGTGTTGGTTTTTTTCTTGAGGAAGCACTTCTTTTAAACTTAATTAAAAAATACGGTAAATTGATTTTGGTAACGGAGCACGACTATGAAAAAACTACCCAATGGATAAAAAAGCATGGCGCGCCGGTGGTTTTTGTCGGCAAAATGACACCAGGTATTAAATCATTTATCTCTGTTGCAGCCGGAATCACGGAAATTAAATTTGTAAAATTTGTTATCGGCAATCTATTGGCATCAATTATTTATGTGACTATTGTAACTAATATCGGTTTCTATTTAGGAAGTAAGTGGAACTCAATTGGCGGATATTTTAAAAAATTTGAACTGGTAATTGTTATATTTATTGTTTTAGCTGCTGTTTGGTACGTTAACTATAAATTAAAGATTTTTAAATTTAAAAAATAGATTAATCAAATTTTCTTACTAATCCCACCACCTTACCCTGTATGGTTAAAGAAGTGGGGTAGATAGGGGACATTTCGGAATTTGCAGGCCTTAACACTACCCTATCATTTTCTTTATAAAACTTTTTTAAAGTTGCCAAATTATCGTCAACTATTGCCACAACTATATCACCATTTATTGCTTGAGTAATTTTTTCAATTACTACATAATCACCGTCTAAAATCCCCTCTTCGATCATTGAATTTCCTTTTACCTTAAGAACATAGGCAGTATTTTTGCCGGATAAAAGCGATGCTGACACATAAAATGACGCATTAGGATCGGTAAACGGTTCCAAAGGTTGACCCGCAGCAATAAATCCTAAAAGAGGAAGTTCAACGGAAGGTTTACTACCCATAAGGGAAAGCGTAACTTTGTCATCTACAATTTTTAAAACTCTGGTATTACCGTCTACTTTTTGAACATAACCTTTTTCAACCAAAGATTTAATAAGCGTGTGCACCGTAGAATTACTCCTGTGTCCCGTACCTTGGGCAATCTCCGATAGGGTTGGAGAATAACCATACTGACGCTGAAATTGCGCTAAAAATTCTAGTACTTCCCTTTCTTTTCTATATAAAACTCCTGACATAATAAAAAATCCTTACTAATATTTTATACGAAAAAAAGTAGAACTTTGTCAAGAAGACATACTTAATCAAAAGGTATCAATTTAATGTGCTAAAATTAGCTACTATGAATTTTAAGTTAGTATCTGACTTTAAACCAACAGGAGACCAGCCTCAAGCAATTGGAAAACTTGTTGACGGATTTGATAAAGATTATAAACACCAGGTATTACTGGGAGTAACAGGAAGTGGAAAAACCTTTACCATGGCTAATATGATTGAAAAAATCCAAAAGCCTACTCTTGTTATTTCCCATAATAAAACTCTTGCTGCACAACTTTATCAGGAATTTAGGGATTTTTTCCCAAATAATGCAGTTTGTTATTTCGTTTCTTACTATGATTATTATCAGCCGGAAGCTTATATTCCCCAAAGCGATACATACATAGAAAAAGAGGTTGAAATTAACGAGGAAATCGACAAATTGCGTTTAGCAGCAACCACGAATCTTTTAACCAGAAAAGACGTAATTGTTGTTGCTTCCGTTTCCTGCATTTATAACCTTGGATCTCCAATTGAATACGGAAAATTTATAATGGAGTTAAAAGTCGGAGTAAAACTTCAACAAAAGGACATATTACTTCGTCTATCGGACCTCCAGTACGAAAGAAATGATTACGCATTTGAAAGAGGAAGTTTTAGGGTAAGAGGAGAAGATATTGACCTATTCCCAGCCTATCTTGATACAGGTTTAAGAATTGCTGTATTTAGCGGCAAAATTACTAAGCTTTTGGAATTCGATCCTTTAACGGGAGATACAATTAGAGTTTTAGATTCTACTGTGATTTATCCGGCAAAGCACTATATGACCAATCCTTCAACTTATAAAGAAGTTTTCCCAAAAATAAAAAAAGACTTGGCAAAAAGAGTGGAAGAACTAAAATCGCAGGGAAAAATTCTTGAAGCTCATAGACTAAACCAACGTACAAATTTTGATCTTGATATGATTAACCAAATTGGCTATGTAAACGGAATTGAAAACTATTCTAGGTATTTTGACGGAAGAAAACCGGGCCAAGCACCATATTCGCTATTAGAATATTTTAATGCTAACAACAAGGACTTTTTAACAATAGTTGACGAATCTCATATTACACTTCCCCAAATTAGAGGTATGTATAACGGTGACCGGGCCAGAAAAACAACCTTAATAGATTATGGCTTTAGACTTCCGGCTGCTTTAGACAACAGACCGTTAAGATTTGAGGAGTTTATGTCTAAAGTCAATAAAATGGTCTATGTTAGCGCAACACCCAATGAGTACGAACTTAGTCTTGCAATGGAAAAAGATGCCGTTGTAGAGCAGCTGATAAGGCCTACGGGGCTTGTAGACCCAATCGTAACGGTAAAACCAACTAAAGGACAAATAGAAGATTTAATTAGGGAAATTGAAAAGCGTGTTGCTAAAAAACAACGAGTTCTGGTTACCACTTTAACTAAAAGAATGGCAGAAGACTTGTCTTCTTACCTTGAGGAAAGAGATATTAAAGTTTCCTATCTTCATTCGGACATAGAAACTTTAAAAAGACAGGATGTATTGGATAGGCTTAGGCAAGGAGAACACGATGTTTTAATCGGCATTAATCTTTTAAGAGAAGGCTTGGACCTTCCCGAAGTTGCGCTGGTTGTAATTTTAGATGCTGATAAAGAAGGATTTTTAAGAAGCAGAACTTCACTTATCCAAACTATGGGAAGAGCGGCAAGAAATGTGGATTCCGAAGTAATTATGTATGCAGATAATATGACCGGTTCTATGAAAACTGCAATTGATGAAGTTGAAAGAAGACGCAAAATTCAAATTGCCTATAACAAAAAACATAACATTACTCCAAAATCTATAGAAAAATCTATACGCGCAAAGTTAATTGAACAACAAGAAGAAAAAAATGAGGAAATAAATTATTTATTAACCTTAAGTAAAAAAGAAGTACTACTCCCCGATGAAAAAGAAAAATTAATTAAAAAATTAACTAAGGAAATGCGCTTGGCTGCTTCGGAGCTTGATTTTGAAACGGCAACTATTTTAAGAGACCAAATTAAACTTCTTAAGAATTAATTTTCTTTTAACAATAGTCCACTTGCCAGCTTCTGCCTAATAGCTTCATTTGCTAAATCACTGTTTACATAAAAGAAAGGTACACCTTGTATTTCAGATTCTAATCTTAAACCTCTACGAATTAGTACAAGCTTTTCACTATTTGGAT
>JAJXYH010000014.1 GCA_021780675.1 bacterium | reverse complement strand
AAGGTACGACTATTTAATGAGCCTACGCACACTTTACGCCCAATGAATCCGGATAACGCTTGCACCCTACGTATTACCGAGACTTCTGGCACGTAGTTAGTAGGTGCTTATTCTATAGTCCGTGAAGGGACTATCAAAAGGAGTTTACAACCCGAAGGCCTTCTTCCTCCACGCGGCGTCGCTGCGTCAGACTTTCGTCCATTGCGCAATATTCCCAGTTGCTGCCATCCGTAGATGTACTGCCCGTGTCTCAGTGCAGTTGTGGCTGATCGACCTCTCAGTCCAGCTACCCGTCATCGCCTTGGTAAGCTTTTACCTCACCAACTAGCTGATAGGACGCAGGCTCATCTCTTGGCGCAAAGTTAATGCTTTACAATAAATTGATTATGGACTATTACCCCATCTTTCGATAAGCTATGGTCCACCTAGAGGTAGATTCCTACGCGTTACTCACCCGTCCGCCACTGGATAGTATTGCTACTATCCCGTTCGACTTGCATGCTTAAGGCACGCCGCCAGCGTTCATCCTGAACCAGGATCAAATTCTCAAAAAAAATTGATGTTAGATTTCTTTAAGGAATAATCTAACAAAAAATTCCTACCACTTTTTGGTCGAGAAACTTGCTTCGACCATCCCGGGTTAATACGCATAGCGTATTTTACGAGGGACTGAACGAAACCGCTTCTACTCAAAAAGTTAGATTCAGATGTGCTGATTAAATTATCAAAGTGCTTTTATGTAAACTTATCTTTAGAGACAAAAAATCCCGCCAGAGGCGGGTTTCAAACCAGTCTTTGGCAAGATGTTTTACATAAGTACTAAATATTATAGCTATTTTAAGGTAAAAGTCAACCCTTAAAGACCCGCTTGCATTTTATTTTTAGAGGAAGTTCTAATATGTAATCTATTTCTAAGTTCCTCGCTAATCCAAGGTCTACTCTTATTACTTTGGCAATTCTCTAAAGCAGATTCATGAGAATCTGCCTATTTATTTACGTTTGCTTCTTCTAACCACCGTTGTACTGCATCCAAGCTAATTTTTGACTTATCAAATTTTCCCGTATAAATCCTAACAAAACTATCATGATCTTTATGCTTTTGACGTCTTTTAACAATCAAGCTATCAACTCCTTGCCCAGATAAAGTTAACTCCCTTATTAAAGCGGCACCGTTGGGCAGTTCTCTAGTAACTTTAATATCCACAGGACTATTTTCGCCTGCGGTTATATCCCGAACTAAAGTTATATTAGACCAACCCCTTATGTCTTTTTCGTCACAAAAGAAACTTTTAACCGTTAACGTAGTTCCATATTCTGTAGAAAAACGTTTACCTTGCATGACAAGCCTATCTGCGCTTTCGTATAGCGCTGCTTGTTGACTTATTTCCGATTGAACTTCTGAAACTGCTCTTTCTGACATTATGCAATTTTACCAATTTATTATTCCTAATGCAAACTATGGGATTTAAGCTGCTTGATCAAACACTGTTTGTTCATTAATATCGGGAATAAGTTTATCAATCTCTAAAATCATTCTGCGGGGAATTTCGCGTTCGGGCGAATTTTTGCCTCCAAAAAACCAACCGCAGCTTACTCTACCTACAAGCTCACAATACTTTGCCCAGTATAAATTATCGGCAACTATTGGCCTATTCTCTTTTTTAGCAGAATCGAACATCAATTCTCTTTCGGACAAGAAAAACTCTGTAAATCTTTCCCTCCAATCACTATCAACTTGGTCTAGTTTTGAATTTATTTGTAAGCCAAACTTAGTTAAAGTTTGGAAAAAATATCTTTTATCCGAACTTGCTTCGTGGCTGGGATTGTCGCATCCGCATTCACCCGTCCACCTGCCTAATCCGTGCTCACAGCTCCAACTTGATCTGTCCCAGACTTCAGTTACCCCTTCTTCCCGATCGTCCGCTTCAAGCACTCGTTTTACATCAAAAGGAACAAATCCATGCCTTTCCAAAATTCCTTCTTTTTCAAGATATAATAAAAATTTATCTCTGTCGGGTTTATGATGACCATATAATTCCATGTCACTGGCGATAGAAACTGTATTCAAATTGATTCCAGAAAGTCTATTTAAAAAATCATCTGCATTTGCGGAAACTTCCGAATCAAAAGACAATGAACCGCTAAGGCCGGAATTAAAATGAATTACATTAATTTCTCTACTCGACGGAGTGCGTACTTTAATAGGATTAGAATCTGTTTCCTTAAGCTGGGAATCTCTTAAAACTACAAACTCGTAACCGTTATCAAGCAAAACATCCAATGTTTCGGCAGAGATCGCAGTTTCAGGTGCCCAAAAACCCTTTGGTTCAAAACCTAAATCATCTTCAAAAGCTTTTTTTCCGATTTTCACCAGCAAATCCTGATCTTCAATTGGCAGAAGCGGCAAAATGTCATGAAGATAAGGATCGCCTAGAACTTGATACTCCTTATTAGGAAGTGCATTTATTTTTTCAACGACTCTTCCATACTCATCCGGATGTGAGCTTCTCATCCAATCACGAAGTCCCGGATAAAACGAAAATACCAAATCCCGAGGCAGAGTTTCCCCCTCAACCAAAAGTGGTTTATAAACCTGTTCATAAATTACTTCATTTACTTGTGGAACAACACTTAATCTGTCTTTACTTGCAGGACAAAATGTTTCACGTTGTGGCTGATAAGCGTGCGCGGTAACTAACAGCTGCTTATATCCTTCCCTTTCAGCAGACCAAAGACTTTCGGACAAGGTACTACTAGTTTCTTTTTCCGATGACATAAAATAAATTCTGCCAATTTAATTACAGCACCTTTTTATAAAAATTGTCAAGCAAATGTGCCATAATCCCAAAACATGGAAAGATTAAACCAACAGAAGTTAACGGAAATGAAGAAACCACACACTACGTAGGTGTAAAATCGCAAAATTTAGTTAATCTTAGAAATTTTGCCGCTCGCTTTACTGCAGACAGACAGCTAACAGATACTGATATATTAGAAGTAGATATTGTTCCACAATTTACAGATAGAGATATTAAACTGGGAGATGATTTATCGATAACCGCATTTGGACAAAGTAAAGAAATTTATGTTGGACCAAATGATACGTGTGTAATTGAATACGATCTGGAAGCAGAAACTGCAACGGTTAGGACTATTTTTTAACTTTTCTCCAAAAATACCATTGTCCAGGCAAACGGATATCTCTTAGCTAAAAATTTTATATTTGTTCCAGCATTTTTGGCAACAAACCTTGGGAGTCCAAACATTGTCCAGTGGTTAATATGTTCTATATCATTTCCAAACCTCGACCAATTCTTACCTCTTACAAGCTGTGCCATCATAAAAAGAGGCTCATTCGGAACTGAAATTACCAGATATTTTTTGGATACTCTAACTAACTCTTTTAAGGCTTTTTCTGGATCTTCCAAGTGTTCTAAGACTTCTGTACAAAGTACTAAATCAAAAGTATTATCTTCATACGGTAATTCGTATATTGAACCTTCTGTTATTTTTATATCAGGGTAAGTTTTTTTACCAAGTTCTATTGCCGCTTTTGAATATTCAATTCCTTCAAGTTTACTACCAATTCCACGCATTTTTAGCCTGTGCAGAGTAAATCCTTCCCCACAACCAACATCAAGAATAGAATCCACTTGCTTTTTAGCTGTAAAATTTACAAGATGTCTAAAAAAATTCCACAAAAGAAGCCTTTGGATTGGATTTTTATGGGTATGCTTTCTGAAGTTGTCCGTTGATTGCATAAAAATGATTATACATTAATTTTTGCATCTTGAACATAAGTTTTGTTTTTGTATAATAAATTCTTGTTATGAGTCCCGAAATTGACGTACCCGATAAAAATTCTGAAAGTTCACCTCAAAATGCCTTATCCAATCGTCAACAAATTATCGTAAACAGAGCCCATTTTTTAAACGGTGGGAGAACAGGAGATGTTCTTATTGGACCTATGCTTGTTCGTCTTGAACCTCAAGTACTAACAATTACAGTTCGTGGCGATAAGCAAATAAAACTTGAGCAAGATCCTGTTGCAGTAGACCAACTGGGAGTAATATCAGCAATTACCTTATCGCAACTTTCATGCCCTAACGGACAATCTGATGTTGATCCTAGTGTTGAAACAATTTACAGATGTAATGAAACTTTGGGGATAAAAAGCATATCAAACGGTCATGAACCTCAAATTAGCAGTATGAATAGTCAGGATTTTGTCGATACTAATAATATGCTTGACATAATAGAATCTTACTTAAGACCTATTTAATTATTTTTAAATATGCTATAATACCCCACTATGGGACGCGAAAGAGAACAAAACATTACAAGGGAACAAGCTATTTTTTTAGCAGGGGGACTTGCTGCAGACATTCAGGAAACACAACGTCATATTAAATACGTGTATGAGATAGGAAAAGACCAAAGAGGATTTCAAACTCCCGAAGAAAAAGATATAGTAAGAAAACTTCAAAAAGAAAAAGATCAACGGATAATTGATTTATTGATTTTAAGAAAAAAAGCCGACTCTGCGGTTAACTTTCCTGTAGAATTGGAAGTCTATCCGGGAGAACAAATACATGCTTTTTCCATGAATCCGGCAAGAATTTACGTTCCTTCTGATATCAATCCTCTGGAGCAATATTATGTTAAATTTGAGCTATCCGACCTTAGAAGACCTGGTGTTGTTACAGACTCTATACAGGCACAAAAACTTTTAGGAAATACCGATGAAATTGAATCCAGTGACGAATCCTTCCTAAATAGAACCATTATCGAACTTATAAGAATAAGAGACATGCGAAATGGACTTGTGCAGTCTGGACAGCTTGAAAAAACAGCTTCATATACTACGATTATCGAAGGATTAAGCCAACTTAGCGCAGATCTGGTTACCAACAGATTATTTCCCATGGATGCAGGAGGTTATATTCCGCAAGGTTATGATATAAGGTTCTCATCAGATATGGAACACATGGAAACAGTAGTTGAAATAGCAAGATTGTCTTCCGAAGCAGAGCGCCCGGATGATACTTATCTTTTTAGAATTCCCGCACAAAATATTGTAAATACATTAGCGGGAAGAAAAAATTAGCTTTTTAGATTTCTGGCAGCAAAAAAACTCACAATTCCCAATGAAATTATTACATTCATAGATTTGTTTACTCCCCACATTGGAATTTCGACAATTACGTCACAAGCATCCAAAGTTTCGCGGCTACAACCTGATGTTTCATTGCCCACAACAAACGCAAACGGTAAATCATATTTAACCTCTGTGTAAGGAATACTATTTTTATCCTGCTCAACCGCAATAGCTTTCACACCGGATACTTTTTTTCTTAAATCCTCAATTGCTTCAACAGCCGTTTCTTTGTATTCCCACTCTACCCATTCTGTAGTATTAATCGAAGCTTTTTTGATCCGGTGATTAGGAGGCGTTTCGCTAGCACCGCAAATATAAATCTTTTTAACGCCCAGCGCATCTGCAAGCCTGAAAATCCCGCCAATATTATAAGTATCCCAAACTTCATCCAAAATAAAATAAATTTCCCTTCGCTTTATTTTTGCAAGTTCTTCTTTTGTCGGATCCGACACTCTTAACTCTTTTGCACCCAGCTTTAAATCTGTCATAAATGTAATTATACTAAATTTGACTTCCTCACGCTTGTTGTTATAATGCTTGTTTAGGAACTTATGCCAACTAATTCGAATTCATTCTCAAAAATTGCCGCTGCCCTTATTAAACATTTCGAGACCCACGAAAATGAATCGTCTGAGAAAAAAATCAGCGTTAATATCTTGGTTTCCAAAATTGCATCGTACTACGAAAAAATAAGAACCGCCATGGACTACGGTACCGAGGAAACAATCCTTAGACGCGCAATCGAACGGATTTTAAAAAGAAAATTAGTACTTGAAACAAACAGCATTACCGTTGCCAACGACTTAGTACGGGAACTGATATGGGCAGGCTA
>JAJXYH010000001.1 GCA_021780675.1 bacterium | reverse complement strand
TGTCTGGCAAAGACTTGAAGCCGGTTATTACGATAAAACAAAGTTAGATGAACAACAGATGTTAAATGGGGCAATTGAAGGAATGGTAAATTCCTTAGGTGATCCGTTTACGATGTATCTTCCACCCGTTCAGAATACAAACTTTAAGCAAAGTTTGGCAGGACAGTTTTTTGGAATTGGAGCAGAACTTACAACAAAAGAGAAAAGTATAATTGTTATTTCCCCCTTAGACGGAAGTCCCGCAGAAAAAGCAGGAATTAAAGCAGGCGATACTATTGTTGGAGTGGATGGAAAGTCTACTGCTACATGGACACTTTCGCAGGCGGTAGAAAAAATTAGAGGACCTAAGGGAACACAAGTTGTGTTAACGGTTGTCCATAAGGGATCGCAAAAAAGCGTAGATATAAAAATCATCAGAGATGTAATACAAGTTAAAAGCGTTGCCATGAATGTTTTAAGCGCGGAGTGTACAAGTACAGGTTGTACGTTAATTCCCAAAGGTGATCCATGTACAAAGTCCGATTGCGTTGATTACGCATACCTTAGGCTTTCCCAGTTTGGTGATAATACCAATAAAGAATGGGCAGGCATGATAAAAGGAATCGTGGATAAAATGAAATCTGACAACAAAGTTAAAGGCGTAGTTTTGGATTTAAGAAATAATCCCGGCGGTTATTTAACAGATGCGCAATTTATTGCTTCGGAATTTTTACCACAAGGAGATAAAATCGTTTATGAGGATCCGTGTCCTCCGGGTTCAACCGAAGCAGATTGCAATCTATATGTAAATAGACCGGGGTTACTTGCAGATTCAACTTTTAAAGTAGTAATACTTATTAACGGCGGAAGCGCTTCGGCATCGGAAATCGTTTCAGGTGCCTTAAGAGACCATAAACGCGCGATACTGGTTGGAGAAAAGTCTTTTGGAAAAGGTACGGTTCAGGAAGCAGAAGATTTGGGAGACGGTGCAGGTTTACACGTAACAATTGCAAAATGGTTAACTCCAAACGGAACATGGGTTCATGGGAAAGGGTTAACTCCCGATGTAGCTGTTAATCTTGATCCTAAAAATCCGGATGTTGATACTCAACTTGAAAAAGCAGTTTTCGAGTTGCTAAAATAAGGGGGATTTTATGAAAAAGCTCGTAATAGTATTAATAATATTAATAGTATTACTAGGCCTCTTTGCAGGTTTAGGAACACTTCTGACTAAATTTAATCTTATATCCCAAGTTGAACAACCTGAGAAAATTAAAGTAGTTAGTGAAGAATCGGTAACTATTTCAGATGTTAAAAAAGTCGGACCTTCGGTTGTAACGGTAGAGGAATATTCACAACCCCAATCTCAGACCTCATTTAATTTTGGGCCATTTCAGATATTTGGTTTTAATATGCCTCAACAGCAACAACAAAACCAGACCCCTCAAGTGTCAAGTATTGGTTCGGGATTTGTAGTTTCGCTAGACGGTTTAATAGTAACCAGTAAGCATGTAGTAGCAGATATTGGTGCAAAATACGATGTAGTAACAAGTACAGGCAAAAAATTTACAGTCCAAAAAATATACAGGGATCCATTAAACGATATTGCACTTTTAAAAATTGATCCCAACGAAAATAAGGGAACGGTATTAACAAAAGCTACATTAGGTGATTCGTCAAAATTACAAGTAGGACAGTTTGTGGTTGCAATCGGAACAGCACTTGGTGAATTTAGAAATACGGTTACAACCGGTGTAATTTCGGGGTTGGGTAGGGCGGTTACTGCCGGAGATCAATTCCAGGGTTATATTGAAAATTTAAACAATGTAATCCAAACAGATGCGGCTATTAACCCGGGAAATTCAGGTGGACCATTGGTTGATTCGGGAGGAAACGTAATTGGAATAAATACGGCAATTGCTCAAAACGGACAAAATATCGGATTTACGCTACCAATAAATATTGTTAAAGATTCCATTAATAACTTTAATAAAACAGGACAATTTAACAGGCCATATTTTGGTGTTACCTATACGACCTTAACCCAACAAGTTGCACTTTATAATGATGTTGTTCAGGGAGCTTATGTAAGAAGTGTGGTTTCCGGCTCTCCTGCAGAAAAGGCCGGTATTCAGCCGGGAGATATAATTGTCAGGTTTGATAATCAGCAGGTTAGCGATAAAAACGAATTATCGGGTCTTATTGGAAAGAAAAAAGCCGGTGATAATATTTCTATTAAGGTGTGGAGAGACGGAAAAACAACAGATCTTAATGTAACGCTTGGAACAGCTCCAACACAATAATTTAAGCTTCATTGTGATAAAATAATATAGCTTTATGATAAAGCAAAACATACCTCTTAAAAACTACAGCAATTATAAAATCGGCGGACCCGCTTCTTATTTTTTGGAAGTTTCTAATACTGACGAACTGGAACAAGGAATAAAAGAGTGGGATAAAAGGGGCAAGATTTTTATATTGGGAAAGGGAACAAATGTTTTAATAAGTGAAAATGGATTTGATGGACTCGTAGTCCATTGCAATCTTTTAGGAATTACGTTAAATGGGGAAGAGGTAACAGTAGGGGCAGGCGTATTAGTTTCGAACTTTTTAAATTTTTGTATAGAAAATAACTTATCAGGTTTTGAATGGGCAGGAGGACTTCCCGGTACAATTGGTGCAGCTGTTAGGGGTAATGCAGGAGCATTTAAAGGGGAAACAAAAGATAGTGTATTAAATGTATACTGCATAAATTTAAGAACACTAGAGAAAAGAAAATTTAATAATAATCAATGTCAATTTGGATATAGAACCAGTATTTTTAAAACTACTGCAAATGATGAGATGATTGTTTCGGTGGCTTTAAAACTTAAAAGGGGAGACAAAGATAAAATAAAATCTCAAATTCAGGAAAAAATTGATTACAGAAACAAAAAACATCCGATGGATAAGCCAAGCCTTGGTAGTACATTTAAGAATATACCGGTTAGTTCGCTTTCAAGTTTACAAAAACAAGAATTAATGCAGTATGTAAAGGACGATCCGTTTCCGGTAATTCCGGTTGCAAAGCTTTTATTTCTTTGCGATTTAAAGGGAAAACAAGAAGGTGATGCTCAAATTTCCCAAAAACATCCCAACTTTATTGTTAATTTGGGAAATGCCAAATCAACAGACGTTAAAAAATTAATTGAGTTTGCAAAAGAAAAAGTTAAGAATAAGTTTGGTTTAAGTTTAGAAGAAGAAATTATGTATCTTGATAAGTCCGTCTAAGTTTACCGTTCGCCTTTTCAATTTTATTCAAATACGGCTTATGGGGAACTTTAAGCGGCGGAGAGCGAGGTGATTAAAATGGCAGATGATAAACAACAAGAAATAGCAGTAGATATAAATCCGGAGATTACTCCAATTTTTTATACAGACAATATATCAATGACTGCAAACCATGATGGTTTAGTGTTGGATGTTATGCAAAGGATTGGAAACACCAACAGGGCAAGAGTGGTGGCCAGAATTGGTATGAGTAGAGACCATGCTAAAAAATTTGCACAAGAACTATCGAAGCTCTTGGCAATTACACAAGAACAAGAAGCTGTAAAGCGAAAGAATTGACTGTAAGCTTGGAATCCTGTTATAAATAATTGATGGGTAATATTTTTTTGGATCTTACTGTAATAATAGTAATTGCTTCGGTTTTTTCTATAATTTTCAGATTTTTTAGACAACCAGAAATTCTTGCTTATATTTTAACGGGGATAGTTATATCTGCTTTCCCCGTATTTGGAGCTCCTAATAAAGAATTTTTGCAAACCTTATCGGAACTTGGTGTAACTTTGCTTTTATTTATGGTTGGATTGGAAATCCGTATTTCCGAACTTAAGTCCATCGGTAAAGTACTTATATTTTCTTCAATTGGACAAATAATTTTAACTTTTGTTTTTGGATTTTTGCTTTCTACGCTCTTTAGATACGATTTTATAACTTCAATTTATGTTGCTACTGCATTAACTTTTTCTTCAACGATTATAGTTATAAAACTTATATCGGATCAGCGGGAAATGCACAGTTTGCATGCGAAATTTTCTTTGGGAATTTTACTTTTTCAAGACATCGCAGCAATATTCTTTTTAATGTTTCTATCGGGATTTAGTCTACAAACAGGAGGACTTATATCAGTTCTAAATTTAGTTGTAATTTTATTAAAAGCAGCAATATTATTTGCAGGAATTATTCTTTTAAGCCAAAAAGTTTTACCCAAAATAATTAATTTTATAGCCAAATCTCCGGAAGTATTGTTCTTAGCTAGTCTTGCTTGGGTATTTGGTCTAGCGGCAATTGTCAGTTCCAAATACTTAGGTTTTTCTATAGAAATCGGCGGGTTCTTGGCAGGAATTGCGCTTGCCAATTCTGTTGTGAGTTACCAAATTATTGCTAAAGCAAAAATTCTTAGGGATTTTTTTATCGTTATATTTTTTGTGTTATTAGGTGTTCAGATGTCGTTTGCCAATATCGGTGTAGTTTTACTCCCGGCAATAATTTTGTCGCTATTTGTACTTATTGTTAAACCAATTATTGTAATGGGGATTTTTAGTGTTATGGGTTTTAGAAAAAGAACATCTTTTCTTACGGGTGTTTCTTTATCGCAAATTTCCGAGTTTTCTTTAATTCTTATATTCTTAGGTTTTAAGCTTGGTCATATTAGTCAGAATACCGTTTCTATGATTACGCTTGTCGGACTCATTACTTTTGCAGTGTCTACTTATTTAATAACTCACTGGAAAAATTTATACAAAAGAATGGCAACAAAAATTGATTTTATCGAGAGAGCAAATTTAAAGAAAGATTTAATTTTTGAAACAGATGAGAATTTAGATTTTATTAATGATCATGTGGTAGTTATCGGTGGTGACCAAATGGGGGAGACGATTGTGGAGGCTTTGGAGGATAAAGATAGGGAAGTTATTATTGTTGATTTTGACCCTAATATGATTAAGAAATATGAAAGCCGTAAAGTCCACCGTTTATTTGGTGACATATCCGATCTGGATATTCAGCAACGTGCAAAGATTGACGATGCAAAATTGGTAATTTCAACCATTCCGGATATTCAAGACAACCTTTTATTATTAAGAGAACTAAAACATGAGAATAGAAGGGCAAAGGTAGTTGTTATGGCATTGGATAGTAAAGATGCGAACGAATTGTATAAAGAAGGGGCGGATTATGTTGTTTTGCCGCACTTAGCGGGCGGGAGACAAATTGCAAAAATTATAATTGATGATAATTTGGATGCAATTGAAAATTTAAGGAATAAGGACAAAAATTATCTTTAAGCCTCCAAAGATCTCATATCGGACAAAATATCATTTAAGTCCCCATCCATAATACCTTGAAGATCATGCCAGGATTTATTAATTCTATGATCTGTAAGTCTGTCCTGCGGGAAATTATAAGTCCTTATTTTTTCGGCTCGCATACCTCTTCCTACTTGTGTGGCTTTTAGCGATGCAATTTCTCCATGCTGCTTTTCAACTTCTGCTTCCCAAAGTTTTGCCCTAAGCATCTCTAAGGCAAGCTCTCTGTTTTGCGCCTGAAACCGTTGTGTCTGGCAGGTTACTACAATTCCTGTCGGTTTATGTTTAAGTCTTACGGCAGTTGAAACTTTGTTAACGTTTTGTCCGCCGTGTCCGCCTGATCTGAATGCTTCAAATTCAATATCGTCAGGATTTATATGAAGGTCTATATCTTCTAGTTCCGGCAAAATTGAAACAGTTGCAGTTGAAGTATGCACCCGTCCACGCTTTTCGGTTACTGGAATTCTTTGTACTCTATGAACTCCGGCTTCGTATTTAAACATTTCGAATGCGCTTTTCCCGTCTACTTTTATAACACCTTCATCCAGCTGTTCAACTTTTAGTTTGTTATTTTCCGCAAACCTGGTATACATTCTTAAAAGTTCCTGTCCCCAAATGTTTGCTTCATCTCCGCCGGCTGCGCCACTAACCTGAATAATAACGTTTCTCTGATCTAAATCGCTTTCAGAATCATCAGACTTGTTGTCTGTTTGATAGGTAGCCAAAATATCCTGCTTTTGTTTTTCTAAATTCAATATTTCCTCTTTTGCCATTTCTGCAACTTCGGGATCGTTAAGAAGAGCTTTTGTTTCTTCTATTTTTTGCTCAAGTTCACTAAGTTGTACTTGTCTGTAATCTTCCATAGGGGATGGCCACTTTGTGGTCAGCTACTGAATATCCATTAACATTTCACGTAGTGTCTTTGGAGCACTATCCTGTTTTCTTTGCTGATCTTCTTTTTCTTTTTTCTTGGTTACATGAAGTTTAGCAACAGCTTGTTTTTTCTGGAATTTCTCGATTCTTGAACCTGTATCAATGAATTTTTGTTCTCCTGTATAGAACGGGTGACATTTTGAGCAAAGCTCCACATGAATTACTTCAAGCGTTGAGCCTGTTTTAAAAGTATTTCCACAAGCACAAATTACTGTTGCCTGTTCAAAGTATTGTGGATGACTTGTCTGTTTCATAGGTATTAATTATACCGTATTTTTAAGCTTAAGACAAGACAATACTCTGTGCTTTGGATTATTGAGAGGTTTTATATATTTTGATATTATATCCAAATGGGCAAAATTTTATCAAAAATACTTTCCTCGGAAAACGAGCGGATGTCATTTATTATCGTGACCATTTTCCTTAATTTCTTAGGGTTTAGTATCATAATTCCTATTTTACCGTTTTTAGTTGGAAAATTTGTTCATACTGAAGATGCAATTGCTTTAAACGTTGGATTTATAATGTCTGCTTATGCGCTTTGTCAGTTTATTGCTGCACCCGGTTTAGGAGCTTTGGCAGATAGATATGGCAGGAGACCGATTTTGCTTATAAGCCTAGCAGGTTCAATTGTAGGATACTTGGTAATGGCGGCAATTGGCGCGTTATGGGCTTTATTTGCGGGAAGAATTATAGATGGTTTAACCGGAGGGAATATTTCTACAGTTTACGCGTATGTTGCCGATATAACGGAGCCTAAGGATAGGGGAAAGTATTACGGACTTTTAGGCGCAGCAGGTGGTTTTGGGTTTATGGTTGGCCCTGCAATCGGAGGGTTTGCCGCGCATTTTAGTTTGGTTGCGCCCTTATATTTGGCTGCATTTATAACATTACTAAATGTAATTTGGGGCTATTTTATTTTACCGGAAAGTCTACATAATGATCATAGAACTTTATCGGTTAATGTTAGACATCTTAATCCGTTTTCGCAGTTTGGACACGTTTTCCAAATTCCCGCTTTAAAAAGAATTTTTGCAATTATTTTTATTTTTTTTCTAGGCCTGATGATGATGCAGTCTATAACCGGTATATTTTTTAAAGACGTATTAAGGTGGCAACCGGAAGAAATCGGACTTGCTCTTTTTTATGTTGGAGTAATGGATATTATTTCTCAGGGTTTTATAGTTAGAAAACTCTTAAAACGGTTTACAGATGTAAAAGTTTCGGAATTTGGATTAATGCTGGCATTTATAGGTTTTTTAATTTATATGTTAATGGCTGTATTTCCTTCGGTGCCAATTCTAATTATCGGTATAACGATTTTAATTATGGGTGATGGTTTATTTGAGCCGTCTTCTGCTTCTTTAGTTTCAAATTCCGTGGATAGGACAATGCAGGGAAGGGTTCAGGGAGCAAGTCAGGGGACGCAATCCTTAACCAGAATGATAGGGCCGTTAATTGCCGGATTATTATATGCCGTATGGAGGGGTTTGCCTTATGCAACGGGAGCGGTGTTTATGATAATTGCCTTATTTGTAATTATTGCCTCCCGTTCAATAATCCACGAGCACAAAAAATCTTTTAATTAGGAATTTGAGGAAAAATTTGTGTTTCATCAAGAGTTGTTTGTTCAAGCGATAAAATTATTTCTTCAGAGAGCTTTAATACTTTTTGAGCTTCTTCTATTTCAGATGTATCCAGCAAGTCTTTTAGATGCGGAATTAGTTCTCTTTCTTGGGTAATCAAGGTTTTATATACTCTTAAAGGACTTTTAATAGAATACGGAGATTCTTTTCGTCCTAATTCACCAGATTCTAACATTTTTTGAATTCTTTTAAAGTAGTGAATAAAACTCCAAAGTCCCAAAACTGTATGTTTTGCAACCACTAATTTTATGTGCATTTTTCTCATTTCTTTTTCCTGCGCTTCGTCAAATATTCCTAAAAGTGTTTGATTGGTTTGTTTCGATTCTATAACTTCGGAGACTCGTTTTGTAAAATCTGAAACATGCACCTTATCTGCTTTGGCAATCATTACCCAGTAATTAAACTCTTCTGCATCAAGTTCCAACGCATTTTTTAATCTTTGAAGTTGTACACCTATCCCGTAGCTTATGTCGCCATTTCTAACGTCTGTTTGCACATCTTGCGGAAGTGTACAAAATCTTAAAGCGTCTCTTATTGCACTAGGGCTTTTTCCCACATCTCTTGCAAAGTGTGCAATTGTGTAGCTTGGGTCTATGTCTTTTTTAATTTTAAAATATCTGTCGTAAAATACAGCTTCCTCTTCGGGGGGTGGGCGCATGTGTGTATTTTCCGATGCTTGTATATCAATTGCTTCAACGGGAGGCGGCTGGTTAATTAATTTGACTTCTATAGTTCCATCATCTGTAAAGTGGGGATGTCTTTTGGAATTTAAGCACGGATCCTTGCCGTATTTTTCCTGGCAATCTAAACAGCCATCAGATGCAAGAAGTTTATAGGCTCTTAATCTTCTTTCTCCTGCAATTAATATATAATAATGATTCTCTTTTGAGTCTTTATTGGGTACTGTTACCAATTCGTCTATTGAATGCTGTGTTCCCCAAATAGAATTAATAGTATCAATATAATTTTGTGCTCCTTCTTGATTATATTCTGCAACATTTATGTCATGGATGGTTCCTTTACGGGCAATGCTGGTAGCCAACGAATCAATTTCTTCAAATGTTTGCCGTGGTTGGTTTAAAACATTAATGGCACTTAATAATATGAAAGAGGTTATATGTTGTGATATTTCTTGTTGAGCAGCATTAACGTTTGTTGAATGTTCCCGTTCCATGCAATGCGATTATACATGCATAAATTAATAAATTAAAGGGCAAATTTGATATACTATATTATATGTCAGAGCCAACCAGTCCGGAAGTAATTTCTTTAACAAAACATGAGGGAAGAAGGGATAGTCAGCCCGTTAATGCGGGTAGAAGAAAATTAACAAAGGATGGATTGAATACTAATAAAGATGGAGCCAGGGAAAAAACATTCGGGGAATTAAGGTATTTGGAACAAGATGTTGATAGTGTGTATCCGTTATCTTCTGGTACATCAAGTAGAAGATGGAAGGATTATCTTCAAGATGGAATAAGGGCAACCGGCGTTATGACAGCAGACAGAACTTTAATCTGGTTTCCTTCAGTTGTTCATAAGGATGGAATCTCAAATGACGAAGCCATAAGAATAGCAGCTCAGCTTAAGCCAAATCTTCAAGCGATTGCAACTTTTAGGTTTGGTGAAAATCCGGAGCTTACGACACACAAAGGTTCGGTCTCTATTAAAGCATTGAGCCCTGAATATAACAATTTCTCTCAGGATGTAGCAGATTATTTTGTAAGAAGTCTGGGTGAGTCTGAAGAGCATTCAATCGTTCTATATAATGCCGGAGAATCAAATCCTGCCTTTACAGGTAGCACCCACGAATATTTTAGATTTTTTAGAAAAGCCTAATCTTTTTTAAACAAGCGGTGGATAGGGTGGTAGTGAATTCTTTCCTCGGCGATAAAAATCCCCAAAAAGACCAGGAATGATCCTAGCATATAAAGTGTAGTTATTTTTTCTTCAAGAAGAGGAATGGCAACGACTATTGTAGCAATCGGGTCAACGTAAGAAAAAATTCCAACCTCTGATGCTTTAATAAACTTAAGTCCGTAATAATAAAAATAATATCCGATAACGGATGAAAAAATGGTTGCATATAAAATTCCCGTTAATGCTTGAAAATTCGATAATACGGACATTGAAAATCCTGATGAATCAAAAAGGAAAATCGGGATTAAAAACGGAGTAGCACCGATTAGAAAACTCCAAAAAACAACAGTAAGAGGTTCATTATTTGCCATAATTTTTTTAAGAACAATTGCCTGAGCAATACCACAAAGCATAGAAAGAAAAAGCAGCATATTCCCTAAAATTGGGTCTGTTAACTGTGTTGTGCCGGAAAAGGGTTTAAAAATTACTATCATTACTCCGGCAAGACTAATTAGTGTTCCCGCCAGCACTTTCGGTTTTACAATATCTTTAAGGAAAAATGCGGAGGCAATAATAAGAAAAATCGGAGTTGACGAAATAATAATTGGGGCATTTATGCTGGGTGATAGTTTTAGTCCGAAAAGAAGAAGCGGTATCTGGAAGGTAAGCGCAATTATAGACTCAAGTATTAAAAGAGGAATATCTTTTTTTTGGATTTTGAGTTTGTTAATAACAAAGGGGAAAATAATTAAAGCTCCCAAAAAAAATCTTATGAATGCAAAGACGAACGGGTTAAGTACTTCAAGAGCCCACTTATAAATAGGAAAACCCGCCCCCCAAATTACGTTAGCAATAATTAAAAATAATACGGCTTTTTTTGTTTGACTCATTAAATAAAATTATGCAAGTTTTTTAATAATTTCTTCAAGAGGTAAATTTTCTTGAGATCGTTTTTTCATATCTTTAAGGATAAGGTTATCTTTTTCAACTATGACAACATATGGAACTTGCTTTTTATCGGCGTATTTTAGTTGTTTTTCCAAAGTTGCATCCTCAAGATAATATTCTACATTTAAATCTTTAGCTCTTAGTCTTGTGGTAATTTCCAGCGCTTTTTCTTGAAGCCCAGATTCTGTAAATGCAACGAAAACATCTTTACCATTTAAATCTTTAGGAAACAGATCAAGTTCTTCCATTGCTTCTATAAGTCTGTCGAATCCGAATGCAAACCCAACAGCCGGAATTTCCCGTCCGGCAAATTTACCGATTAAATTATCATATCTTCCTCCTCCGGCAATAGAGCCAACAATATAGCCGTCTACTTCGACTTCGAAAATTACTCCCGTGTAATAATCCAAACCCCTGGCAAGCGTTGGTAGGAATTCTAAACTATCTTTATTTACGCCCATTGTTTCAAGGACGGAAAAAATTTCGGTTATTCTTGTTGTAGGTTTTTCGCTTTCGATACTTTGTAAAATATAAGTAGCTCTATCCGGTTCAATACCTCCGCTTATTAATTCTTCCAAAACCTTTTCCTTGCCAATTTTTTTCAATTTATCTATTGCCCGTACGAATAAGGGAACGTCATTACTTGTTATTCCCAATTTAGGAAGGGTAGAAAAAAGCATCCTGTCGTTTAATAATATTTTAAACTTTTTGAAATTAAGCTCCTTTAACGCATAAAATACAATTGCAATAATTTCGGCATCAGCCAGGGGAGAGTAGGTACCGACAATGTCGGCATCAACTTGCAAAAATTCTCTGTAGCGTCCTTTTTGTGTGTTTTCCGCTCTCCAGACATTTTGAATTTGGTATCTTTTAAAGGGTAAAGTAATTTCATTTTGATACTGGGCAATAACTCTTGATAACGGAACTGTTTGGTCGTAGCGCATGGCAACTTTTCTTTTACCGTTATCTTCAAATTTATACATTAATTTGTCTCCTTCATCGCCGTATTTTCCTGTAAGAATTTCTTCGTATTCAAGGCTTGGAGTCTCCAGCGGTTCAAAACCATAAGAAACAAACACCTTTTTTAAGGTGTCTATTACATAATTTCTCTTTTTAAGGTCTAAGGGTAAGAAATCCCTAAATCCTTTTAATGTTTTTGGCTCTATTTTCATAATATTTTAAGGATATTTAATTATCCTATGTAATTGTATCATGTAGGAATTAGTGTCTCAACAGAGATAACTTGATTATTTTAGTCCTATAGGATATAATACACAATCTATGACAGAAAGAAGACGAGGGCAAACAAGAATTGTTCCACCCATCGAGGCTGGAATTGTGATTGTACCCGAGAAAGAGTTAGTTAGGGCCTATTTTATTAATACTCAAATTAGGGACGTATTAAGAGAAAATATTGCTCAAAGAACAGATGACAGGGTAAGGGAATTCGATGATTTCCTAACGGAATTTTTTGCGGGAAAACCGGCAAAAAGATTACATCATCCAAAATCAGCCTATTCAGCAACAAAAGATCAATTAGAAGATGAATTGCATGAAGAAAATGTCCAATTAGCAGACGGTACTTTAAGGCATATTAGATATGTGACTACCTTTAAAAACGGTAATACCATAGTAGCAAGGCATTTGAAAATAACAGAGCCTAATAGTTTATACAAGAATTACATTGGAATAAACTTTTTAGATAACCATATTGGAATGCAATATGAAAGAGTACATGTAACACTGGTAAGTGGTGAGCCACATAGAGACCCATTAACTGCAAAACAGGATCCAAGCACATATCCTGATGTTCTTGATTACTTTAAAGACGAATTAAGTAGACTTAGAAGCGCGGCAACAATCACTAATAAATAAATTTATTAGTGAGGGTTCATGAAATAGTGTCCTAATTCTTTAAATACCAAAATTAAAATTCCTAAGATCGGTACAATAAAAATTGCTCCAAACGCACCTGCCACTTTAAATCCTACAATTATTGATAAAAGCACAATAATCGGATGAAGCCTGAACGCTTTTCCCATGAGTTTTGGACCTAAATAGTTAAAGATAATTTGCTGGATTATAAGAAGTATTGCTAAAACAATTAATGTAATCGTCGGATTTTGTGGGTGCGTTGCAAGTGTTATGAAGACCGGTGGTATAAGTGCAAGAAGCGGTCCAATAAGTGGAATAATTGTTAGTATTCCGGATAAAAATCCGACAGATGGAGCAAAATTAACCGAAAATATTGTTAGGATAAGCCATGTGCTAACTCCTGCGATTAAGCCGAATATAAATTGAATTCTTAAAAACTCCGCAAAGGTTTCTTCAATTACTTTTTGAATATATTTTAAATTTTTATGCCAACCTTGAGGTGTAAGTCTATAAAATTCCTCGGTTATATTATCCTTATCAACAACTAAATAAAATGATAAGAATAGAATCAATACTGCATCAATTAAGGCATTAGCAACGGATGGAATATATAGTATTAATGAATCGGATGAATTCCTGATAAAGTTATCCCAGAATTTTACAAATTGTGGAAAAGACGAAAAGTACTGGGGGACAAATATAGATAACGATTTAAGTTGCGTTGAAATTAAAGGTATAAAAATTAGAACCATAAGTGTAATTAGACTTGCCAGCAGAGCATAAACTAAAAGTGCTGACCACGCCTTTGGTAGATTAGTAAGCCTAGAGGTTAAATGAACCACGGGTTCCAAAATAAAACTTAAAAGCCAAGCCAGAATTATTGCGGAAATAATGTCTGAAAAATTTGTTAAAACGGAGGATAAAATTTGTAAAAGATAAATAGATACAGCAACAATTAAAAGAAAAACTAAGAATTTAAATGGAGTAAATTCTTTTTTGATTTCTTCGATCATGAATTTATTATAACTCAATTATTTTGCGGTTTGCACGGGTAATAATTTGGGGACCTCTTTTTGTTAAAACTACCAAATCTTCTATTCGAACACCGCCAAATTTAGGCAGGTAGATCCCCGGCTCAACGGAAAAAACCATATTCAATGTCAATTTATCTTTGGACTTTGGGGTTAGAGACGGCTTTTCATGAACTTCAATACCAATTCCATGCCCAAGGGAATGGGGAATGCCCGGATATCCGTGTGTTTTAATTAAACTTCTTGCTAGATCATCTGCTTTAGCTCCGGTTGGACTTTTTGATGACTTTAAATATTTAAATACCCTTTGCTGGGAAGCATAAACGGTTTGATAAATTTGTTTTTGTTCCCTTGAAGCTTTTCCAAAGAAAACAGTTCTGGTCATGTCTGAGCAATAATTATTAACTTTAACTCCAAAGTCCAGAAGGACAATATTATTTTTTTTAAGTTTTTTGTTTCCTGGTACGTGGTGCGGTAAAGCCGAATTATTCCCAAAAGCAACGATTGGGGAAAAGGACGTGTTAGCATTGTTTTCTAATAAAAATATTTCGATTAGTTTAGAAATTTGTTGTTCGCTTACTCCTATTTTAAGTTTAGTAAGAATATAATAGAAAGCTTTGTCTCCTATCTTACAGGCTTTTTTGATGTTATTAATTTCCGAGTTGTCTTTAATTTTTCTTAAGTCCTTTAAAATGTTATTAGCAGGCGTTAATTTTCCAACCGGTTTTACTTGTTTTAGTTCGTTAATTGTTAGATTGTCTGTTTCGATTGCAAGTCTTTTAATATTCTTAAGATCCACAATTTCTTTAATTGCTTGTTTAAATTTTTTATTTAAACTAATTTCTATAAATTCAAAACCCTTTAACTGTTTTGCTCTGTTTGCATACCTTCCATCGGTAAAAATATAATTTTTTCTTTTTGTAATTAATGTATATGCTTCACGTTCTATATGGGAAAAGCCATTAAATCCGGTTATGTAGTATATATTTGAGGCTGATGATACTAAGAGCGCTTCTTTTGCTGCTAAAGATTTTTTGATTTTTGCAGTTCGGTTCATGGTGAAAATTTATGGATTATTTTTTTACTGCGGAACCTGTTGCTGGTATTGAATCATTTTGTATTTTGATAAATCCCGTACTGTCTACATTAGACAAAACGATTATTCTTGAAGTTAATATTTTATTTTTAAATCCCGGGTCGGTTATCCCAGTTGCTACAATTGTTTGTCCTTCTGTTAGTTTTGAAAACCCAGATTTTTGCAAATTACCGTTACTGAATAGATAAGTTTTTGTAGTATCTTCAATTTCGTAAATAGATTTTGTTTTATCGGACTTTGTTAAAGTTACTTCGTAATTAATTTTATCTATTTTAGATATAATTCCAATTTCTATTTTAGGAAGGGGAGAGAGGTCGTTTATTTCTCTTGCCAATATTCTTCGTGAGTCTTTGTTATAAAGACCTAAGACACCTAAAGTTTGACCATTTTTGATGTCGGAAATTCCAAAGGAAGTTTTATTAGAAGAATAAAACTTAGTTAACTCGTCTACATCAATATTTTTAATTTCACCATTTACATTGACAAGAGTTATTTGTGTGTCCGATATATCAGACACAATTCCTAAAACTCCGCGTTTTTCAACTAAATTTAATTCTGCTACTTTTGAGGCAATTTTGCTTTTAAGCTCGTCGATTTGCTGTTGTGTAACGGTATTTGTCGGCGTTGTCGCTTTGGTTTGCGCAAGAGCAGGAATGCTAAATAGTATAGGAATTAATAAAAGTAATAGTAAAGTTAAAATAATCTTTTTCATAAATTAAAAATTACTGGTTGAGAAAGTAACAGTTTCTTGAACTTGCCTGCTTTCACCGGTTGGTAGAACAGATATTACAGTAATCAGATT
The DNA here is from genome assembly GCA_021780675.1 of bacterium. Lineage (GTDB taxonomy): Bacteria > Patescibacteriota > Microgenomatia > Levybacterales > UBA12049 > DAHWUP01. The sequence continues at coordinate 8,746 of JAJXYH010000001.1, read as the reverse complement.
TTGATCGTTACTAAGAGTAATGCTGCCGTTGAATTGGCCTTTGCTAGTTGCAGTTTCTACATCCTGGTCAGATCCGGTAATAATTATTACAGTTGCGCCCGGGTTTGTAATTCCGGATACAGTGAGGTTTTTATTTGCAACGACAGACTCATCGCTTGGAGATGAAATTGATAATTTGACCCTATCGCTTGATATCGGGGTTGGAGTTGGGGTAAGTTGTGCAGTAATTATTTGAGGAACTTTTTTATTTGATTGATAAAAATAAAATAAGGTTCCCGCCACTAAAAGGCCGATCAAAACCATAATAAAGGATAAGATTACTCTTTCTTGTTTCATGTGCAGGAACCTATAATACGAAAAAAGTCTTATCTTGTCAAGCAAAATTTAATATGTTAGGATATTGTTTGTTATGGACTTCCAAATTTTAGGAGAAGAATCTTTAAAAATTAAAGGCAAGAAAGTCAGTATTGCCGTAGATCCCAAAGAAAAAATTGCCAAGTTTGATGCGGAGGCAATTGTTGCAACAAGCAAGGATTATGATCAGTCGAGGGTCAGTGATTATAGGGTTATAGTAGAAGGACCAGGGGAATATGAGGTTTCCGGATTAAAAATATCCGGTATAAAATCTGATGGTAGTACAATCTACGAATTAGATTCTGAGGGAGCAAATATTTTAGTTACAAAAGCTTCAGCTTTGGAAAATATTTCAACAGATAAACTGGATGAGTATAAAATTGTTGTAGTTAATGCCGATTCAGAGATTAATCAAACCGTAATTACCGCAATGGAACCAAGAGTTGTAGTTTTATACGGACAGCTTAAAAAAGAAGGAGCAAAAAAATTGGGGAGTGAATCTTCTTCGGTTTCATCTAAAATTAGTCTTTCCGAAGACAAGCTTCCCGAAGAGCTGGAAGTAATGCTTCTTGGTTAATTTTACCTCTTGCAAAAAAAAAGTTTTTAAACTAAATTCGTTATACAAAATATTGATATGGCAAACCTTAAAACAGCTCCGCATAATTTAGAAGCAGAAGAATCGGTACTCGGTGCAATTTTAATTGATAAGGATGCAATTGGATTAGTTTCGGAAATAATTTCACCTAAGGATTTTTATAGTGAAATAAATGGCATTATTTATGATGCTATGCTTTCCCTTTATGAAACAAGAAAGCCGATTGATTTGATCACCCTTAAAAAGGAATTAAAAAAAATAAAAGATGGAGACAAAGTGGAAGAGCGCTATTTCGAAGATTTGGTGAATGCGGTTCCCACAGCTGCAAATGTAGAAAATTATGCTGAAATTATTAGAGACGAATCAACAAAAAGAAATTTAATTTCAGTTGGAACACAAATTGTTGAAAATGCATCTCAAGATAGCGGGGAAGTGCACGAACTTTTAGATAAAGCAGAAGGGTCTATTTTCGCAATTTCCCAGGGACATAATGTTAAAGGTTTCATGCAGATAAAAGAAGGTTTAGCAGATAGCTTCGATAGAATAGATGAAATTCATAAAAAGGGTGCCGGTCTTCGGGGAGTAAGAACCAGCTTTACGGATCTTGATAATGTTCTATCGGGTATGCAGCCTTCAAATTTATTAATTCTTGCAGCACGTCCGGGGCAAGGAAAAACAGCAATGGTTGTTAATATGGCACAAAATGTTGCGGTTGAGCAAAAACAGCCTGTTGGCATATTTTCATTGGAGATGAGCCAGGAGGAATTGGTAGACAGGCTTTTAATTGGACAGGCAGATGTAGATGCCTGGAGATTAAAAACAGGAAAATTAACGGAAAGTGATTTTACAAAACTTTCGCAAGCAATGGGAGAACTTGCGGATGCACCGATTTTTATTGATGATACTCCGGGTATTACTATTTCTGAAATGAGAACAAAAGCAAGAAGGCTTCAGCTTGAACATGGTGTTAAATTATTAATTGTTGATTATCTTCAGCTTGCAAATCCGGGACGAAGATACGATAACCGCGTTCAGGAGGTTTCAATTATTTCCCAGGGTTTGAAAAATTTAGCAAGAGAATTAAAAATTCCGGTGCTTGCAGTTTCACAGCTTTCAAGGGCGGTTGAACACAGGGGGGAGAAAAGGCCACAACTTGCAGATCTTAGAGAATCGGGTGCAATAGAACAGGATGCAGACGTTGTAATGTTTTTATACAGAACCGATGATATGGCAACGGGAATAATTCCTGTAAAATTATTAATTGCAAAACATCGAAATGGACCAACCGGTGAAGTGGATCTATTGTTTAAAGGCGACAGAATAAAGTTTTATAATGTTGAAAGAAAAAGAGAAAGTGAATAAATACTACTTGCTCTTTTGACGATAATCAGGTTAAAATAAAATAAGAAAATAATTTTAAAAGCGAAGGGGGTGAATACTTTTTTATGGATGATCAACAAACAACAACACCAGTAATGGATCCGGTACAACCAAGCGCACCGGCAGCGCCAACACCGGCTCCAAGCGCACCAATAGAACCACAACCAGCAATGGATCAACCAGTGGTTCCATCGGTAACTGATACACCAATGCCTGAACCAACAACACTTGAAGCGCCTACACCAGAGCCTGCACCGCAAGCTCCGGTAACCGAACCAAGTCAACAACCAACAGGTGGTGTAACCGGAACATTATAGCTAGATTTGGATAGCATTAATGAAATTAAACTAGTCCTAAGGCTTAAAAATCGAGGGATTAGTTTAATTTTTTTTATTGGGCGGAAGAAGTTGCGGATGGTGTTGGAGTGAGGGAAATTTGCGTGCCTTGGTAAACAAAATTTCTTGTTAAATCGGTTTCTTTTTGTGTGACTGTACTTTGAACTCGTAAATCAAATTTTACGTTTCCACTTGGTAAATTATATATACAAGGGTTATTGCTTGAAAAATCCGACCAATTTCCATTATTTATCCTGTATGACCAAACAACTGAGCAATAACTGGGATCGTTGTAAGAAATTGTAATGCAAACAGGATTGTCGGTGACTGTTTCGCTCTCACTTGGAGAAGATATAGAAACTGGGCCGATGTCTTTTGTACAGGTTGCGCTTGTGGGACTTGGCGTTTGATTTTGTGTTTTCTGATTTTGTTGCGGTACAACAATTATTTTTTCAACGGGCGTAGGTGTGGGAGTTATACTATTTTTATTTTTTAAGTTTTGTAAATTACTGTAGTTTAAAATGATTACAGATAAAAGTACGGGTATTGTTAAAACTGCCGTAATAAAATCCAGATGATGTTTTTTACTGCTTATTTTTTTTGCAGCATTAATTAATTTATATATTTTTCTTTTCATAAACATCAGAGTAGTTTGGTGGGCGAGGAGGGAGTCGAACCCACATGAGTTTAAAGCTCACGGGTTTTTGAGACCCGCGTGTCTGCCATTCCACCACTCGCCCTTTCATTAATATTATAACCTAAATCGCTTTATTTTTTAAGTTCTAAATGATAGAATAAGCCTTATGCAATTTGAGTTTTTCGACAAAAATTTAGATCAAATATCAACTGATGCTTCTGTTATTTTTGCGTTTCAGACAGAAAAGAGCGCACAATTACTGCTCGGCTTTAAAAATCTTAGCAAAAATTTACAAAAGAATATTATTAAGGCAGTAGAAACTGCTAATTTTACAGGAAAAAGAGGGGAAACCCTCAATTTTTATCTTGAGGAAACCTCTCTTGTAAAACAAATTATTATTTTGGGGCTTGGAAAAAGAAAAGAGTTTATTTCTAACGATTTAAGAAGAGCTTTAGGAACATTATCTAAAAAACTTAAAGGAAAGGTATCGTCAATTGCATTAGAGATTCCAACTGAGGATGAACTAACAATTTCTAAAGAAATTGCGGCAAATGCTATTGCCGAAGGTTTAATCCTGGGAAACTATGAATTTGCAAAATATAAAAGTGATAAAAAAGATAATAAAAAACTCTCAGTTGTAATTATTTCTCAAAAAGCATCGGTTGAGGTTAAAAGAGGAATAGAAAGGGCGAAAATTTACTGTGATGCAACAATTTTGGCAAGAGATTTAGTAAATGAACAATCCGCAATTGCTACACCGGCGCATCTTGCAAATTTAGCATTAGAAATTGCCAAGAAAGATCCAAAACACATAAGTTGTAAAATTCTAAACAGGAGTCAGGCAGAAAAATTAGGTATGGAAGCGTTTTTAGGAATTGCTAGGGCTTCGGAAAAGGTCGAACCTAAATTCATTCATCTTGAATACACTCCCGATAAAAACTCAAAGAAAAAACTTGCGGTTGTGGGGAAGGGAATAACTTTTGACAGTGGCGGTATAAATGTAAAAACAGGCGATGGAATGGTAGATATGAAAATGGACATGTCAGGAGCAGCAATTGTTTTGGCAATTTTTTCGGTAATATCGGAAATTAAACCTGAGTTTTCGGTGATGGGACTTATTGCTGCAACTCCTAATTTAATATCCGGCACCTCGGTTGTTCCGGGGGATGTGGTTAAAGCGCTAAACGGGAAAACAATTGAAATTTTAAATACAGATGCCGAAGGAAGAGTAACTATGGCAGATAGTTTATCGTATGCGGTTAAAAACAAAGCAACCGAAGTTATTGATTTTGCAACGCTTACGGGAGCTTGCATGGTTGCTCTGGGAACAGATATTGCCGGTCTTTTTTCCAACAACGAAGATTTATCAAAAAAGATTAAGACGGCAGCTTTTGAAGCAGGTGAAAAAGTTTGGGAGCTTCCCCTAGAAAAAGATTATCAAGAATTAAATAAAAGTGATGTTGCAGATGTTGCAAATATAGCAAGTTCAAGATATGGTGGGACAATCACGGCAGCACTTTTCTTACAGGAATTTGTCGGAAATCTTCCCTGGGCGCATTTAGATATTGCCGGGCCTGCATTTTTAAGTAAACCAAGTGATATATCTGGAAAAGGAGGTACTGGACACGGAGTAAGAACCGTTCTAAACTTATTAATATGATAGGAGTTCAAGACCTTCGGGCCGGGGTAATATTTGAAGAAAATGGTAATCTCCTGCAAGTTTTAACGTATGAACACATTAAAATGGGTAGGGGATCTGCCAATATTAAAGTAAAAGTAAAAAACTTAAGATCAGGATCTACAACAGATAAAAGTTTTATTAACACTGCTAAAGTAAATGACGTGCAGGTTTTTAAAAGAGACCTTCAATATTTGTATAAAGACGGGGAAAATGCTTATTTTATGAATCCGCAAACCTTTGATCAAATAAGCGTTGGTCTAAAAATTATCGGAAGTGACGTTTATTATCTAAAAGAAGGGGAAAGTTATAATTTAAGTTTTTTAGGAGATGAAGCACTTTCGTTAAATCTTTCGCCCAAAATGGTTTTTGAAGTAACAGAAACTGCACCCGGGGTTAAAGGAAATTCGGTTAGCAGCGTGTTTAAGGATGCTGTACTTGAAAACGGTCAGACTGTTAAAGTGCCACTATTTATTAAAGTAGGCGAAAAGGTCAAGGTTGACACAAGGACAGGCACCTATACGGAAAAAGCTTCATAAAGGCTTGCTATGAATGAAAATCTTATTTTAAAAACACTGCATATAAAGCCATTTCTGTTTTTAGTGCTTGCCGAATTTTTTTCGATGTTTGCGATGAACCTCTTGAACTTCGCTCTTTTACTTGTAGTTTTCAGCATTTCAAAATCAAATGCAGCGGTTGCGGGTGTAATAATGGCATTTACAATTCCAAATATTATTTTTGGAATATTAGCAGGTGTTATGGTTGACAGGTGGAATAAAAAAAATGTTTTATTTTTGACAAATATTTTAAGGGCATTTTTTGTTCTTCCGCTTGCATTTTTTAATACAAATTTAGCGCTTGTTTACTTTTTTACGTTTTGTGTTTCAACTATAACCCAGTTTTTTATTCCTGCCGAAACGCCGATAATTCCGCTTTTGGTAAGAAAAGATCTACTTCTGTCTGCAAATGCCTTATTTGGAATGGGTATATACGCATCTACACTTCTAGCATATGCTTTATCAGGACCGTTTATTTATATTTTTGGAAAAACCAATATTTTCTTTTTTCTATTCGTAATCTTCTTAATTGCAGGGTTTTTTATCTCTCTTATTAGGGCAAGTAAATCTAAGATTGAGCCTAAAATAAATAAAGACGAAATACTAGGATTTAGGGAAGAGGCAAAGATAGTTTTAAAATTAATTTCCAAAACAAAAAGTTTGTACCATGCATTATTTTCGTTAACCTTAACACAAATTATAATTTTAGTTTTTGCGGCCATTGGCCCCGGATACGCATCTCAAATTTTAAATATAGACATCGAAAGTTTTCCGATTATATTTGTAACTCCTGCAATTTTAGGTGTTATTGTCGGAGCAGTTACAATCGGAAGCTTTTTCCATAAAACCCGTAAAAGCCGGTTGACAAAAGTTGGATTATTCATTATGGGTTTTGCGACTCTTCTTTTGCCATACGGTTCCAAGGTAGAATCCAGATCTTTTATACAACTTCTTAATTATTATTTGCCGCATCTTTTAACGCTTAATATTTTGCATATTATGGTGGTGCTGGCTTTTATATTGGGCGTTGCAATAGCATTTGTATTTATTCCTGCAAATACTACCTTACAAGAGGAGGCAAGTGATCAAAGCAGAGGCAAAATTTACGGTTTTTTAAATACTTTTTTTGGAATTGTATCCATAATCCCCGTTCTTTTGGTCGGGGGACTTGCGGACATTTTTGGTGTTAAAATTATTTTAACCGGAATTGGAATTGTTGTTTTATCTATAGCATTAATAAGAACAATAATGAGAGAATAAAATTATGGCAGAACTACTAATTTTAATATTTAGTTTTTTTATTTTTTTGTACTTTTTATACTTTATCGGGAAAGACGACTTTGTAATTATCAGAAAAGATATTCCTTTAGAAAAAATTTTCAGTATTGCTATACTTGCAGGTTTAGTCGGTATTTTTTCTGCGAGGCTTACATTTATAATATTTAGTTCAAAATTTGGGTATTTAAATCCTATCGTATTTTTTGCGCTTCCATATTATCCCGGCCTTTCGTTAATTGGGGGAGTGACTGGTGGCAGCTTATTTATCTATTTATATTCTTTATATAAAAAAATACAGGTTGGAAGAATATTTGATCTTTTTATTATGTCTTTTTCGGGCATTTTACCGATTAGTTTATTTCTTAATATAATTTATATGCAGGGGAAGGAGTCAATGATTCAAAATATTATGTTTATTGCTTCAATTATAATCTTAATTATATTTTCAAAATTTCTTTTTCCTTATGCATCAAAAGGCGAAATTAAAGATGGAAGCCTAGGCTTGGTATTTGTATTAATTTTGTCTTTTATTCAATTTACTTTTGATTTACTTTTAGACATTAAAAATTTTTCTTTTTTCAGCGTTGAACATCTGTTTATTCTAAGCGTGTTTTTTATTTCCCTTATTTTAATAATAAATCAGGAAATAATGAACAAGTTTTTGGCTAAAAAATGAGTGATATAAAAATTATTTATGAAGATAATGATTTAATTGTCCTCGATAAACCCTCGGGAATAACGGTTAATAAGGCAGATACCACAAAAGATGAACTTACAGTGCAAAGTTTTGTGGAGGAAAAGTTCGGTCTTAAAGATAATATATCAGCTAATGGAGATAATCAGGAGTTTTTGCAAAGGGCAGGTATAGTACATAGGATAGATAAAGAAACGTCGGGAATTTTACTCGTTGCTAAAAACAACGAAAGTTTTAAAAATCTTCAGGCCCAGTTTAAGCAAAGAAACGTTGAAAAAACATATTTTGCCTTAGCACACGGTTTAGTAACCCCGGACGAAGGGGAAATCTCCGTTCCTGTAGGAAGACTACCATGGAACAGAAAAAGGTTTGGGGTTTTAGCAGGAGGCAAAGATTCGGTAACAAAATATAAGGTACGCTCAACTTACGAATTGGATCTTAAAAAACAAAAGGAATTCTTAACGTTTTTAGAGTTAAAACCCAAAACAGGTAGAACCCACCAAATTAGAGTTCATTTAAAGTACATAAATCATCCGATTTTTTCAGACCCGCTTTATGCCGGGAGAAAAACATCAAGAGATGATAGAAAAATTTTAGAAAGAGTATTTTTGCATGCTGCAAAAATTTCATTTGATCATCCTAAAAACGGTAATAGAGTATCTTTCGAATCCGAGCTGCCGTCGGAATTAAAAGGGATGCTTGGCAACTTACGTAGTTTAACTTGATGCACATAGATAATTTTAATATCATATATTACGGGAGGTGATTTTATGGGAAGTTTTGGAGGATTTTACAAAGGCGACAAAAAGAAACCTAAAAAAGATAAACAGGGTAAGGTAAATGTTGGGGAAGCACCGGTTTTTACCATGCCTGAACTTATTTCTAAAAAGAAAAAGGATTATTAAGCTATGCTTAAAAAAAAACCGCAAAAAAACAATCTGAAACTGGCGGGGATATTTATCTCTGCCGTTTTAGGATTAATATTATTATCGTTTATTGTTAAGCTTTTTTTAATCGTACAGGACAGTAAGTTTGACGGTAAACATAAATTTAACGTACTTTTGGAAAATCGTTCCGAAAGCTATATAGTATCCCTAAGTCCTGAAACCAGATCTATTTCTACCGTTAAAGTATCTCCAAGTCAGGATATCAACAAACAGCTGGATATACCTATTGATGGTTCAATCAAAGAAAAGGGGAATATAAATATCAATAATCTCTCAACTTTATTTTTAAAA
>JAJXYH010000060.1 GCA_021780675.1 bacterium | reverse complement strand
GTTGGGGAACTTTAGGAAAACCAAAATCAAACATAATTTATTTTACTACAGGGAATCCGTTTGCAATCCAGTTATTGATTCCACCGCTTAGATCATGAACATCTGTAAAGCCTTTTTCTTTCATCATCTGAAGGGTTTGTCCCGATCTGTTTCCGGTATGGCAGTAAATTAGATATTTACCATTTTTGTCTAAAGAGTTTAGGTAAGTATTAAAATCTTTTGTCTGATAAAAGTCCGATTCACTTGCTCCTTGAATATGTTCGGTATTAAATTCAGCAGGAGTTCTTACGTCAACTAATTTATATTTTCCATTGTCTATTGCATTTTTAAAGTCGGATGGAGAAAGATGTTCGGATAAATTAACTTGTGAATTAGATGCAGATGAGTTAGAAAAGGATGGAGTATTTAATACATATGCACCTACGAGAACAACTGCAATTAATAGTATTAAAATTATAAATTCTTTTTTAATTTTCATATATTCCCTATCACTTGACATTATATATTAGCAAGTGCTAATATGTCAAGTATGGAATATCCGGTAATAAATGCATTTTCAAATTCCGTAAGACTTAAGCTTTTATGTTGCTTGGAAAAAGACAGCAAAAATGTCCACGAGCTTATTGCAAACTGTGGTCTTTCGCAGTCTGCGGTTTCCCAGCATTTAAAAAAACTTAAAAAGGCAGGTCTTGTAAAAACCAAAAGAGATGGAAAATACATATATTATTCTTTATCCACTAAAAGGTCTGCAAAAGTTGCAAATATATTAACCGATTTTATTAAGGAGGTGAACTAATGAAAGTAGCATCAATTAAACTTTACTCAACTACAACCTGTCCATATTGCATGATGGAAAAAGCATGGCTAGATAGCGAAAAAATTAAACATGAGGTTGTTTACGTAGACAGGGATAGGACATCAGCAATAGAAATGGTAGGAAAAACCGGACAAATGGGTGTTCCGGTAACCCGAGTTAAATACGAAGACGGTAAAGAAGAATATGTAGTTGGTTTTGATAAATCCAGACTTTCCCAAATTATTGGGGTTTAAGGAGGTGAACAAAATGTTAAAAAATCTTCAAAATGAAAGCCAGGCAGATAGATTGATAAGAATTGTATTGGCAATTTTTTTAGCCGGAGTTTCTTATCTTTTTACAATCGGTTTATTACAAGTAATTCTATATATTGTTTCGTTTATACTTTTTATTACGGGGGTAAGTGGTATTTGCTTAATTTATAAATTGTTTGGTATAAGAACTAATAAATAAACGGAATTAATTTATTGGTTTTCTTAGAGTAAGCTTTATATTTTTCAAAGCTTTTATTTAATAGTTTTTCTTCGTAATGAATTTTAAAACTTAAGGTAATAAAAAGAAGAATAAAAAATACTAAAGTTGTTTGATAAAAATTACTTACTAATAGTCCGAAGCTAAAAATCAAAACCGCACTGTACATTGGGTGTCTTAAGTACTTATAGGGTCCCCTTTTAATTAATATTGCCCCCTTGGCAACATCGGGTGTTATTCTTAATTTACTTTCTCTCATTACATATAAAGCCCAAACTCCTATCCAAAGACCGATGAAAATAAATAAATATTGAATAAAACCTAAACTATTTAGGTTTGCGTAGACAAAAAGTAGAGAAATTAGAAGAAATTGAATAAAAACTAGAAAGTAAGAATAGAGCCTGCCCAGCTGCATAATAAAATTATAACAGAAATCTTAAAGACAAAAAACAATCATATTATTGCTCAACCTTAAATTAATGTGTTAAACTAGTTACGTGCACAAGAATTTGGAGAATCTGCTCTCCCCAAAATCAATTGCAGTAATTGGAGCTTCAGCTGCCCCCGAAAAGGTGGGAGCTATTGTAATTGATAATCTTATTACTTCAAAATTTACCGGCCACATATATCCGGTTAATCCAAAGCAACAAGTAATCAAAGGTTTAAAATGTTACCCCAATGTAATCAGTCTTCCGGAGGTTGTGGATCTGGCAGTAATTGCAATTCCCGCAAGTCTTGTAAATCCGGTTCTAAATGAAATCGGAGAAAAAGGTATTAGAAATGTAATAGTATTTAGCGCAGGCTACAGGGAAATCGGTGCAGAAGGAAAAGTTTTGGAAGATGAAATGATTAAAATTGCTGAAAAATACGGACTTAATCTTTTAGGGCCTAATTGTTTAGGGTATGTAAATAATACAGCACCACTTAACGTAACTTTTGGAGAGCCTGTTTATAATCAGGGAAATCTTCGTTTTGTTTCCCAGTCTGGGGCATTGGCGGCAAGTATTTTTGATTTTTGTAATGCAACTGGCTTGGGTTTTTCGGAATTTATAACTTTGGGAAATAAGGCTGTTGTTAATGAAAATGATGTTTTGGCTTACTTTTTAAATAAAGACAGAAATTCCAACGGAACTGTTTATCCGATCGGGCTTTATTTGGAATCAATTGCAAATGGAGAAGACTTTTTAAAAATCACTAAAGAGTTATCTCGTAAAAACCCCATTTTTATTATAAAACCGGGAAAAACAACTGCTGCAATTAAAGCGATGCAGTCACATACCGGATCAATTGCAGGGGAAGATATTGTATTCGGTGAAGCTTTGGAAGAAGCAGGGGTTATAAGATGCGATAGTTTAGAGGATTATTTTGATTTGTCCCGCGCATTTGCATGGGCTAAGGCTCCGGAAGGGCCTAAAGTAGCGATTGTTTCAAACGCCGGCGGTCCGGGTGTAATCAGCGCCGATGCTGTTGTTTCGCAAAGACTGGACTTGGTTGAATTTGATAAATTAACACAGCAAAAATTACATCAAGTACTACCTAGATTTGCAAGCGTACTTAATCCGGTTGATGTTTTGGGAGATGCATTGGCCGACAGAATCGCAAAAGCCTGCGAAATAATCCTACAAACCAACCAAGCACATATTTTAATGGTTATTTTAACGCCTCAGGTAATGACTCAAATTGAAAAAACAGCCGAACTTATTGGTAATTTGGGTAAGCAATACAATATTCCAATTTTTTGCTCATTTATTGGTGGAAGTTTGATTGCCCAGGGGGAAGAAAAATTAAATGAATATCATATTCCGTCATTTAGATATCCGGAGAGGGCAATTTCTACAATTGCAAAAATGTGGCAATGGAAACAATGGAGAAATACTGCAAGGCCTCAGGTAAATGAAGTAACTACATTAATCGCAGAAGAAAACCAGAGATATATAAAAGAAGTTGTTGAAAAGGCGGTAACAAGTAATCAACCGTCTTTAGACAATTTAGATTCGAATCAGCTTTTGGTTTACTCGGGAATTCCTGCTCCTCAAACAGAAAAAGTCAATTCATTTGATGAAGCCAGAAATTTTGCTTATCAAAATAAGTGGCCGGTTGTAATGAAACTGTCTTCCCCAGGACTTTTACATAAGGCTGACGTTGGTGCGATTATTAAAGATATCTCAAGCGATGATGAACTTGAAAATGCGATAAATAATCTTAAAAATAAGATGATTCAACTTCCGCCGGAAATCCGCGAACATGTTTCTTTGCAAATCCAAAAAGATATACTTTCAGGAATAGAAGTGATTGTTGGGGTTAAAAGAGACCCTAATTTCGGACCCGTTCTTTTATTTGGGGCAGGCGGAAGCCTAGCAGAGCTTATAATGGACAGAAACTTACATTTGTTGCCAATAGATCTTAATTTAGCAAAGGAGATCGTAATTCAGTCAAAAATCTATCCACTTCTTAAAGGTTACAGAGGAGAACCTCCGTATGCTTTAGAAAAGCTTTATGACGTAATTCTAAGACTCAGTCTTCTTTTAGACATAACTCCTCAAGCAACAGAAATAGAAATAAACCCGCTTATAGTTACTTTAAATGATGTTTGGGCGGTTGATGGAAAAGTGGTTTTGGAGCATAAACAGCCCAAACCGCTTGTTGCGCTGCCTAAGTTTCATGTTGCAGAAACTGTTGAGGCAACAAATCTGGCTGGAAAATTCCATTATTTTGTTTTTGATTCGGACTTTCCGCTTAACGCAAAACCCGGACAATATGTTAGCGTTAAAGTATCAAATACCAGAATAAATAGTTATTCAATTGCAATCAAAGAAGATCAAAACAGGTTTGGTCTTTTGGTTGATACTGCTCCGGGTGGACCCGGTTCTAAATATTTCGAAAATTTAAAATTAGGAGATAAGGTTAGTTTCTTAGGTCCATTTGGAGTATTTACTTATAAACCGGATGACTGCGGACATATTTTATTTTTAGCAACCGGATCGGGCGTTGCGCCACTTAGATGTATAATTGATGATTTATTAAAAGTACAAAATATTCAGACTCCAATTACACTTTATTTGGGACTTAGATACCAAAGCGACATTTTCTGGGATAAATATTTTGAAAGACTTGCACAGGACTATCCCAATTTCCATTTTGTTTTATCAATTTCAAAACCGGACGAAAATTGGCAAGGTCATAAAGGACACATTACCGATATTATTGCCGTTGATTTCCCTGATGCAAGTAACTTAAGCGTTTATCTTTGCGGAAATAAAAACATGATTGATGAATGTACAAATATTTTACTTTCTAAGGGAGCTAAGAATGAAAGGATATATACGGAGAAATTTTAATGAGTGAGGAAATTTTTCATCTAACAGTTGGAGGGCAAGCAGGACAAGGCATTAAGGCAACAAGTTTGACCTTGGCAAAAATTGCGGCACGCTCAGGGAAGAACGTTTATACATATACCGGTTTTCCTTCACTTATTCGTGGCGGACATAATTTTACGCAAGTTTCTATTTCAAAATCAGAGGTTAACGGACCCTCCAATAAAAATGATTTTTGGGTAGCACTTGATCAAAAAACCTTAGATGTGCACGCTAAAGAGTTTGTGAAGGGTTCGTTTATTCTTTATGATGAGGCAAAAAAGTATGATTTGTCAAAGATAAGTAAGGAAAGTATTTTTCTGCCAGTTCCTTTGTCTCAATTTGCCAAAGAAACCGGTGGTTCCGAACTTCAAAGCAATACTATTGCTTTAGGAGCGGTAGTATATCTTCTTTCGGGAGACCTGGAGATTCTAAAAGATCTTCTTAAGGAACAATTTGGAAAAAAGGGAGAAGAAGTTGTTAATTTAAATGTTCAATCCGCACAAAAAGGATATGATTTTGCAGCAGAACATTTCCAAGATAAAAGGCTTGAAGTTTTAATAAAAGAAGAAAATATAACTCCCAAAATTGTTGCAAACGGAACAGATAGTGTTGCCATGGGCGCAATTGCCGGTGGTTTACAATTTGCGGCAATTTACCCGATGTCGCCAATTTCAAATATTATATCGGTTCTTGCAAGATATCAGGAAAAGTATAGATTTGTATATAAACAACCGGAAGATGAATTATCTGCAATTAATATGACCTTAGGAGCTTCATTTGCAGGAGCAAGGACAATGACCGCAACTTCGGGCGGAGGATTTGCATTAATGAGCGAAGCATACGGCCTAGCCGGAATTACGGAGACACCGGTTGTTATTGTTGAAGGAATGCGCCCCGGGCCTGCAACAGGACTTCCCACCTGGAGCGGGCAGGGAGACTTAAGGTTTGTTTTGCATGCGGCACAAGGAGATTTTCCAAGAATTGTATTAGCAGCAGGAGATGCAAAAGAAAGTTTTTATTTAACAATGAAAGCGCTTAATCTGGCGGAAAAATATCAGACTTCGGTTGTGCTTCTGATTGATAAAAATATTTGTGAAGATGATCAAACAATGTTGCCTTTTGATATTTCTTCATACGAAGTTAATAGAGGAAAAATGCTTTATGAAAAGACTGACACCTATGAAAGATATAAGTTAGAAGAGGATGGAATTTCAACCAGAACAATACCCGGCCTTGGTAATTATTTTATCGGCAATTCAGATGAGCACAATCAAACAGGATTTGATAGCGAAGAAATAGAAGATGCAAATTCGCAGATGCAAAAGAGGATGAAAAAACTTCAAACCTGTAAAAGTGAAGACATGGAAGAACCCGTACTTTACGGACCTGAGGATGCTCAAACAACAATTGTATCTTGGGGAAGCAATAAAGGGAGTATATTAGACGCTTTAAAACAGTTGCCAAATGTTAATTTTTTGCATATAACCTGGGTGAGTCCGTTTCCGGAGGAAGCAATAAAGAGAGTTTTAGAGAAAGCAAAAAATGTTGTAAATATAGAATGTAATTATTCTGCAGCAATGGGAAATTTAATAAAAGAAAAAACAGGAATTGAAATTAAAAATAATATTTTAAAGTATGATGGAAGACCGATTTTCCCTGAAGAAATAGTTGAAAAAATGAAAGGATTTTCTTTATGACAATGCTTTCCGATTTAACAACAGTTTGTAGTCCGACCTGGTGTCCGGGTTGCGGTGATATGGCAATTTGGGCAGCATTTAAA
>JAJXYH010000048.1 GCA_021780675.1 bacterium | reverse complement strand
TGGACTTTTAGCGTGTAGGGTAAGTCATTATCCAACGGTTTAGCACTTGACCAGGGTAAACAAATTTAGTATCTTTTTAAAGTATGATTGGTGAAGAAAGAAAGAAATGTCCTATTTGCGATAGTCAAAATATAACTACTTCAAGGCCTTCTCTTATTACAAGACTTATTGAAACCTTTTGGCCCTTTAAAGGAGAAACCAAAAATTTAAATCTTTGTTTAGGCTGCAACTTCTCCTGGGAAGATTAAATTAAACTTCAATTACAATAGAGAGAATAAGGGGTCTTTTTCTTAAATTTCTAAAAATATATTTTTCCGACACTTCTCCAACAAACTTTCTCATATAAATCCAGTCTGTTACGGGACGTTTTTTCTGAGATAAAGAATTTTTTAATTGTCTTGATAGCTGGTTAACAATTTCTGTTGCCTCTGTTATTGGAAAACCCCGTACAATTATATTTGGTTTGTCAAAAAGTTGTCCGTTCTCCGCATTAACTTCCGCCATAACAATAACTAAACCGTCTGTTGCTAATTTTTGCCTGTCTCTTAAAACAAATGTTTCCACCTCTTCGCCCGAAATTGTATCTACGAATACGTTTTTAAGATGTATTTTTTTACCAAATGCAGAACCTTCTTTTGTAAAAATTACCGGCTGGCCTGTTTCAACCAATAAAATGTCTTTATCTTTAAAGCCTTGTTCTTTAGCAATATTTTTATATTGAATCATTTGTTTATAAGTTCCGCCAATTGGTATTACTTTTTGGGGATTAACTAAATGCATAAGCATTGCCAAATCATCGGATGATCCGTGTCCTGAAACATGGAATTCATCGGAAATACCCGAATATATCACCCTTGCTCCTTGTCTAAACATTGTGTCAATTAATGAATTGACAGAAATTTCATTTCCGGGAATTGCATCGGCGCAAAAAACTACGGTATCACCGGACTTTAACTTAATGTCTTTATGATCTCCATTTGCAATCCTTGTTAATGCGCTGTTCTCCTGCCCCTGCGATCCGGCAGCAACCATAACAATATTCGAATCCTTAAAGTTTTTAAGTTGGTCTAAAGTTACCTCCCAACCCTTATCCAACTTAAGGTAACCTAAATTCTGTGCCATTTCTTTAGTTTTTACCGTTGATCTTCCCACAAAGCAAATTTTTCTACCAAATTTTTGCGACGCGGCAATAATTTGGTTAAGCCTTGCTATATTAGATGAATAAGTTGTAACAATAAATTTGCCGGGGGTTTTAGCAAGTTCCCTTTCAAGTGCTTTTTGAATTCCTTCTTCCGATGGAGTTCTTCCCTTCTTCTCGCTTCTCAAACAATCCGACGTCATACATATTACTCCTTGCTTGGAAAGGTTGGAAATTTTTTGAAGATCCGATTTTTTGCCGTCGAATGGAGTTAGCTCGAATTTAAAATCGCTGCCGTGATAGAAGTTTCCCATCGGAGTTTTAATAAAAATATGCGCGGTATCGGGCACCGAATGTGTAACTCTTATAAAATCAAGCGTAAATAAACCAAGCTTAACTTCTCCACCCTCAAAGTCAACTTTTTGTACTCTTTGTGAAACACCAAATTCTTTTAATTTACCATTAGCAAATTCCGCGGTTAAGGGAGAAGCAACAATTGGAAAATTTGGAAGATCAGGCAAAATAAACGGGAGTGCACCCATATGATCTTCATGACCATGAGAAATTGCCATACCCACAATTTTCTTACCATTACTTATGGCTGTTTTTAAATAGGTGATATCCGGAAGCATAATATCAACTCCGAGCATTGTCTCATCGGCAAAACCCAAACCACAATCAACAATTAGGATTTCGTTTCCGAATTCATAAAGGTGCATGTTTTTGGTTACTCCACCGGCACCGCCTAATGGTAAATATGTTAATTTTTGATTTTGATCCATAAATTACGTTGGTAAGAATTGCTTGATATTTTCTTGATTTATCGTAAAACTTGCGTTTTTAGCAAGTTTTCCTTCAATAACCATTCTTGCCACTCTTCTTGTTAAAGTCTCTATTGTTCTTTCTAGGCTTCTGATGCCCGAGTCATAACCTAAAGGTCTGATAATAGTCGGCCACACTGAATTATCTATGTTTAAATTAATACCCGTAAGTCCGGAATCCTTTTTAGCTTTAGGAAATAAATAATTTTTTGCAATTATGGTTTTCTCTTCATCCGAATAAGATGGCATTTGGATAACTTGTAACCTGTCTAAAACCGCAGTTGAAATATTAGTCGTATTATTGGTTGTTGCAATAAATAAGACATGAGATAAATCAAAGGGATAATCAATATAATGATCGGTAAAAGCACTATTTTGCTCGGGATCCAAAAGTTCAACCAAAACTCCCATAATATCTGCTCTGGCTGCCTCCGCTACTCTATCTAGCTCATCCAGAAGTATAACCGAATTTTTACTTGCAGCATGTGCCAGCTTTTTTATGACCAGGCCCGGCTCTGCATCCGAAAATGCACGGGATTGACCCCTTAAGGCAAGAGAATCACCCATTCCTCCGAAAGGAATTCTTTCAAATTTACGCCCCATTGCCTCGGCAATTGAGATCGCAAGCGAGGTTTTTCCTGTACCAACCAACCCGACTAGACAAATGATTGGTGCCCTTATTTGTGTTGATCCGGGTGTTTGCATGCTTAAAATAAGTGCGGAAAGATATTCTAAGATATCGTTCTTAACGGTATCTAAACCATAATGGTTTTTATCTAAGATTTGTTTTACTCTTGTTAAATCCATAACATCTTTTGTTTCTTTGTTAAAGGGAAGAGAAAGTATCCAATCAATGTACGTTTCTATACTTTCGTAATTTACAAAGTTTCCCGTACCACTTTTTAAACTAACTTTTAAAATCGTAAGCATTACGTTAATTTTTTCCAGTAGATCCGGAGGTAAAGCGGCTGCTTTTATTTTTTCTTCCAGTTTTAATATTTGACTATCTATAGATAGGGCAGAATCCATACTTTAAGTATACAAGATTGTAGATACCTGATGCTAGATATTAATATCGCGGTTTTCGGTCTCGATCTCGTCCTCTATCTCTTCCAAATCCTGATCCGGACTGTTTATTTCTCCAGTCACCTGAACCCTGGCTTCTTCTTTCTCTTCTAAATTGCATCGAAAGCGGATGATCATTTTGCTGCGGTCCTCTTGAGAAACTTCTATCATCTCTTCTTCTCATCCCACCTTGATTTCTTTCTCCGGCACCCTTTTCTTTTTCTTCCGCATCAGCTCCGAATAACATTGATAAATTAATTCTACCTTGTTCATCTATTTCAACAACTCTTACCTTTACTTTTTGTCCAACTTGCACAACATCATTTGGATCCTGAACGAATTCCGAAGACATCTTTGACACATGTACCATTCCTTCTTTTCCGGGTAATATTTCAACAAATGCTCCAAATGGCAAAATTCTTTTAACTTCGCCTTCAAATACTTCACCCGGCACTACTTCTCTGGTTAAACTTTTTACCCAATCAACCGCTTTTTGTACTGCTTCTTCATTAGTTCCTGAAATTGCAACCGATCCGTCATCTTCAACATCAACTGTTGCGCCGGTTGTTGCAATAATATTTTTAATCACTTTTCCACCAGGTCCGATTACTTCTCCGATTTTTTCTACCGGAATTTTTACCATTTCTATTTTTGGTGCGTATTGTGAAAGATTCTTCCTTGACTCTGGAAGTGCTTTAAGCATGACATCTAGAATGTGTAAGCGTGCTTTTTTCGCTCTTTCAAAAATATCCTTAATTTGCGAAACTGTGAGCCCCGGGATTTTAACATCCAACTGAATCGCCGTAACCCCCTCATCGGTTCCCGCAACTTTAAAGTCCATATCTCCCGAAAAATCTTCTAAGCCAATAATATCAGTTAAGAGTTCATAGGATTTTTCATCACTCATCATACCGATTGAAATTCCTGCAACCGGCTTAATAATTGGAACACCCGCATCCATTAAAGCAAGCGTTGATCCGCAGGTTGAAGCCATCGAGCTTGATCCGTTTTGTGACAAAACTTCCGAAACAACTCTTATTGTGTAAGGAAAAACCTCCTGGCTTGGAATAACGGGCTCCAACGCTCTTTCTGCTAAGGCTCCGTGTCCGATTTCTCTTCTTGAAGGAGTTCCCACTCTTCCGGTTTGTCCGAAAGAATATGGAAGTCCCGAATAATGATGGATATATCTTTTTACTTCTTCACCTTCTGCAGACTCAATCAAAAGCTCCATTTTAGGAGAACCTAGAGTTACGATTGATAATGCTTGTGTAATTCCTCTTTGGAAAAGTGCGCTTCCATGAGTCCTGGGCAAGATCGAAACTCCGACGCTTAGAGGTCTTATTTCATCTAATTTTCTTCCGTCTGCTCTTTTTTTCTTTTCTATTACATCTTTTCTAATTGCTTTAAACATTGCTTTTTCAATTGCTGCAACAATTACTTTTTTATCAACTTCTGAGTCCGAGTCTGCCATTTTTTGGTCGTCATAAATTTTATTAACCAGATCTTCCGTGTCGTCTCCGCCTGATTCTCTATTAACTCTTCCTTCAATAAGATTTTTAACATCTTCTTTGTAGGTTTTTTCCAAAATCGCGATCATTTCTAAAAGTGCCGAATCTTTATTCACTTCAAGCTTTTTACTGCCTGCTTTTTTGGCTAAATCTTCGATTGAATCAATTATTAATTTTGTTTCCTTGTGGGCTTTTTCAATAGCTGCAACCAAAACATCTTCCTTAACTTGTTTTGCGCCGGCTTCAATCATTACTGTTTTATCTTTGCTTTGTGATAAAACAATATCCAGTTCCGAAGTATCCAATTCACTGCTTGTGGGATTGGTTAAAATTTCGGCTGCTGTCCCATTTTCCTTAACATAACCCATTCTTACGGCACCGATTGGACCGTTCCATGGAATTCTTGAGAGTGCCAAAGCTGCCGAAACACCGTTAATTGCTAAAATATCCGGATCATTTTCTCCATCAACCGACAAAACCGTAACAATTACCTGGACTTCGTTTTTAAATTCTTTGGGGAAAAGCGGTCTAATTGATCTGTCGATAAGTCTTCCTGAAAGGATTGCATCATCAGATGGTCTTCCTTCTCTTTTTACCCAGCGTGATCCTTTGATTTTTCCGCCTGCATATAGTCTTTCAACATAATCAACAGACAATGGGAAATAATCTAAATCAGTTTTTCCACCTTCAACAACGGTAACTAAAACTACCGTATCACCGTGACGAGCTAAAATAGAGGATGTTGCTTGTTTAGCTAACTCTCCTGTTTCAAACGTCAATTTTTTTCCGTCAATTTCTGTACTAACAGAGGTTTTATTCATTTATTTTAATCTTTGAGTCCTACTTTTTTCGCGATTGTGGAGGATCTTAGCTTATCCACCTTTTCTAAAAAATTAAGTAGTCTTCTTCTTTTAGCAATCATAGATAAAAGTCCACGTCTGCTATGATTATCATGAGCATGGAGTTTAAGATGTTCTGTAAGTTTTTCTATTCTATGCGTTAAAAGCGCAACCTGAACTTCAGGACTTCCTGTGTCTCCTGCTTGTGTTTGAAATTGTCTAATTATGTCTTGTTTTGCTGAAGTACTAAGTGGCATAACTTTTATAAATTCAATTTAACTTGTATGTATTATATCAATAATTAATCCTTTTATCAACACTTAAACTTTTAGAAGTTTGTTGAGCCTTTATAGATTTTTGGCTCCAACCAATCATCCGGTGGATTATTTAATGAAGTGTCTTCTTGTAAATCATTTTCTTGCGGTTTTAAAACTTCCGGTCTTTTAAGTTTTTCTTGTAGCTGATGTTGTGATAATTGTGGTCTTGGCATTGGTCTTTGCTGCAGTCTTGGCATTGGTCTAATTGGTTGAGCTGAATTAGTTGAATTTTTTGGTAGTTCATCGAAATTTTCCATTAACTTTCTTCTTGTTGCTCCGCTTTGTGGTCTTATCGCACCGTTTCTAAGTAATATTCCCGCCATCTCAAAAGCAAGCGGACTGGTTGAGTCCATTTGAAAATTATTAGTAGAAACCGAAAGTCCTGTCATTAAATTTTGAGCAATATCCAAATCCATACTAAGTCCTACCGAAAGAATTAAATTTGCAACTGCTTCAGAGACAGATGATAATCTTGTGGAAACCATTAGAATATCTCCATAACCCTGGTTTTCCGCCTTATTATCTATATTAACAACCATTGTGTCTTTTAAAATTTGCGTGTCAAATAATTGTCCAAGATTCGAAACTCTTGGGCTTCCGACAACAAACAAAAGCTCCGGTGCCTCCATTCCTCTTTCAAACCTTATATCTTTTTCTGTAAAACTGATCCCGAGTTGTCCTGCCTTAACGATTAATTTAAGGTAATTTTGTTCAACTGCCGAAGTTACTTTATCTATTTCTCCTTCTTTGTAAGGCAAGTACATTACCAAATCGCCGCTTTGTGAACCTAAGCTTGTTTTAACTTCGTCAATTCCAACAAGTGAAGAAACTTCTACTAAGGGTTGGTTTGGGGTTGCAATGGATGTTGCTTTACCGGCAGCTTTTAAAGAGAGATACAACGCTAATGCGCCTGCCATCTCATCAACACTGGGATCTTCTCGCGTAACAACAGCAACGTTATTATATTTATTTAGTGCTTCTTTAATTTTTGAAAAAGTTAGATTATCCATAAAAAAACCAAGAATTGGAATAAAACTTTATTAGCTATGGGATATTAGCACATCACCTATAGTAAAGTCAAGGAATGGGGATAAGATTATGCCACCTTCTTCACCTGTTTCTATCTTTGAGACTTGTTCTTTTCCGTGTCTTATTGAATTAACTTTACTTTCACCAACAATATCATCATTTCTTATAAGCCTTACCTTATCTCCCCTTGCTATTCTTCCTTCACTCACTTTAATTCCGCAAACTTTTGTCTTCTCAAAAGGAAAACTGGCCAAAATCTTAGCAATTCCGTAAATTTCTTCTTTTAAAGCATCCAGCTTTCCTTGAACAAAGTCAGACAACTCATCGATCATTTCGTAGATTATCGTATAATTTTTTACAAGTACCTTTTCCGTTCTTGCCAAGTTAGCAACATCCGGCCTTATTTTTACATTAAATCCTAAAACTATTGAACCTGTAGATTTTGCAAATAATATATCAGATACTTCTATATCCCCTGTTTTTTCCAAAACAAACTTTATTTTCTCGGAAATTGAACCTTTAATGGCTTCTACAGACCCCTGATTATCGGCACATAACACAACTGAAAGCATATGTGTATCTTCCGTCTCAAAAGGTGACATGACTTTAAGAGAATTATCCTGATAAGTTAATTCTTCGGGCTGTGAGGTGTTGGAGATTATACTCCCAACAGGTGGAACCTGTTCAAATCCTAAAATTTCAACTGCGTCTCCGACCGTTGCCTCTTTTATGTTGCCTTTATCTGCAATTAAATTTCTGACCTTTCCCTTAACATCTTTACTATAAATTTCATCCTTTAGCTTTAGCCTGCCATTTTTTATAATTACCGTTGCTTTTGGACCCGACCTTTGATCAAGACTCGATTCAATTACGATACCCATTAACTTTCCATTCTCCGAAAATGGATAAAAATTAGCTTCTCTTTTAACATCATATACCAAAATAATTAAATCCAATAATTTTAAAATGTTGTCTCCTGTTTTAGCTGATACCTCAATCAAAGGAACATCCCCTCCAAATTCCTCAAGCTGAACATCTTCCTTAGTTAATTGCTGTTTTACTTTCTCGGGAAGTTTCTTGGGATCGTCCATCTTCGTTAAAACTACGATAAACGGCGCTTTTGATTCTTTTAAGAGGTTTATGCTCTCAAGCGTTTGCGGCATTACACCATCAACACTTGAAATAATTAAAAGCCCAATGTCTGCGGCAGCAACTCCTCTTCCTCTCATGTTAGAAAAAGCCTGATGGCCGGGAGTATCAATAAAAGTTATTTTCCTACTCTTCCCTTCGTGATTTACTTCAACTTGTGAGGCACCGATTTTTTGAGTAATTCCCCCATGTTCCCTAACCGCAACACTGGTCTTCCTGATAGCATCCAAAAGAGTGGTTTTCCCGTGGTCAACGTGGCCTAAAACCGCTACTACAGGCGGATAAAAAGTATTTGATGCGTTTTTAACGTTTGTATCCATAAATTAAAAGGTGAGCTAGTTTTAGAAAAATGGTTTCTCATATTAGCTTTGTTCTTTAACCGGCTCTTCTTGTACTTCTTCTTTTAGTTCTTTTTCTTCTACTGCTGTTTCTGCCACTTGTTCAATTTTTGCTTCCTCCTCAGTTACTGTTTTGTCTTGTGGTTTATTATTATCGGATGCAGCCTGGACCATTTCCCTTACCGATTGCGCCGTCATGGCTTCCTTTTTAACCTCTTCTTTAGTTTCCTCTTCTTTTACTTCTTCTTTTGCTTCGATTTTTACTTCTTTTTTGACCCCTTCTTTTGTTGCTTCGATTTTTACTTCTTTTCTTTCTTCTAAAGGTGCTTTTGCCATTTTTTCGTCTCCTTCAATTTCTATCCTGTAACCGGTTAATTTTGAAGCAAGCCTTACATTTTGTCCTTCTTTTCCAATCGCTAAAGATAGTTCCTCCGGAGCAACAGAAACTTTAGCTATTTTTTCTTTTTCGTCTATTTCCACTTTTAATTCCTTTGCGGGTGATAAAGCCTGGGTAATGTAATTTTTAATATTTTCCTGCCATTGAATAATATCGATTTTTTCAATTCCACCGAATTCCTGAATAATTGCCTGAACTCTTACCCCTTTTTGTCCAACACATGAACCAACCGGATCAATTCCCGATTGAGTAGAAGAAACTGCAATTTTGCTTCTGTTACCGGGCTCTCTTACGATTTGTTTTATTTCAACCGCACCTTGCGCAACTTCCGGAACTTCTCTTTTAAATAACCCCTCTAAAAGCCCATTTGAAGCTCTTGAAACAACCACTTCCTCTCCTCTTGGACCCTCTTTTATTTCCAAAACATAAACTGCCAAACGCTGATTAAGGTGATATTTTTCGTTTTGAATCTGTTCTTCTGGTGGCATTATTGCCTCGGTTTTACCAATATCAATAATTACATTAGGTCCGGCAAATCTTAACACCATGCCGTTAACAACTGTTCCAATTTTAAGCCTAAAATCGGAAATTACCGCTTCTTTTTCTTTTTCTCTAATTTTTTGTAAAATTACCTGTTTTGCGGTTTGTGCGGCAATTCTTCCAAAGCCCGGAGGAGTTACGTCTTCTGTTCCATGCATAATTTTAGCTTCACCGGTATTCGAGTCTAAAACTGCAGTATATTCTTCGATAACTGCATCCGCGTGGTCTTTTCTATAAGCGGCAAGTATTGCATTTCTTACGGTTTCTAAAACCACCTCGGGATCAAGGCCTCTTTCGTTTGAAACCTGGTTTAATGCTAGTGCGAATTCGCTTCTTTGTATTGCCGGCATATAAAAAAATGACAAACTCTATTTAAGTTTGTTCTAGCATAGTATAGCATTTTAGAGACTTTGCTTCAATACATAAAGAGGATTTTTATTTACTTAACGAAATATTACCGGAACTATCCAAAGAGACGGAAATTTTATCTCCTCTTACAATTTCATCTTTTAACATTCTTTGGGCAACTACATCTTCTATTTTATTCTGAATAAACCTTCTTAACGGCCTTGCGCCAAAATCTTTGTCATACCCATCTGTTGCAATTTTTTGTAAAACTTTATCATCAAAATTTATAGCTATATCTCTTTCCGACATTCTCTTAGTAACATCCGAAAGCATCAGTTTTACAACCTCTATAACTTGAGTTTTGTCTAAGGGTTTAAAAGTGATTACATCATCAAACCTATTTAAAAGTTCAGGCTTAAAAATTCCCTTAGATTGCAAAAAATTTAAAAGTGAGTCATGAAAGCTTTTATCAACTACCACACCTTTTCCTATTTCCTCTCTTATAAACTCACTGGCGGCATTTGAGGTTGCAATTATAATAGTATTTACAAACGAAACTGTTTTTCCCTTATTGTCTGTTAGCCTTCCGTCGTCTAAGACTTGCAAAAATAAGTCATGAATTTTTTCATCCGCTTTTTCAAATTCATCCAAAAGCACTAACGAATAAGGAGTATCATAAACAGGCTCTGTAAGCTGACCCTTCTCATCCCCTTGACCTGGTGCAGAACCAAGCAACCTTTTCATTCCGTCATCTCCGCTATACTCACTCATATCAAGTCTTACTAATCTTGCCCCGTTTCCAAAATAAACATCCGCCAAGGCTTTTGCAGTTTCTGTTTTTCCGACCCCCGTTGGACCAAGGAATAGAAACGAAATTGGCTTTTTTGCATTTACAATTCCTGTTCGAAGTCTTCTAATCGACTCGGAAATTGCAGTTATTGCATCATTTTGGCCGATAACCCTTTTATGAAGCTCTGCTTCCATATTAAGAAGCAATTGTTTTTCCTCCCTTACAGGCTCCCCTACCGAAACTTTTGTTTTTTTCTTAACTTGGTCGTAAACATCCTGCTCATCAACTAGTCTTCTTTTACTAATTCTTACTACATTTGCACTATCATCCAAAAGTGTTACCGCACTTCCCGGCAAGGCTTTTTCTTTTACATACCTTCCTGCATACTCATATGATGCAACTATGGCTTTATAAGTTAAAATTACCTTATATTTAACTTCAATTTCAGCAGTTCTTGTAAAAAGCATATCTAAAACATCCTTCATCGAAGGCTCATCAAAATTTACAACTGCGAAGGAATCCAAAAAAGAATGCAATGGTTCAACGTAACGCTTAAATGCACCAGGCGATACGCCGGCAATAATTCTTATATTGCCATTTTTAAGATAAGGAATTAAAGATCCCGAAATATCCAGATTAAAACTTGATGCACCTAAGATATTTTGGAATTCTGGAATGTAGATTATTGTATTTCCGGAATGTGAAACTTCGGCAATTAATGCATTTAAACGTTCCTGGAGTGCTCCCTGATTTTGTGCACCCGCCATAAAAGAATCTACCATTAATTGATAAATTCTTTGATGAAAAAGGTTGCCAGTATATTTTCCTGAATAACTGTCTATAGCTAATCGCTTAACAGCCGATTCCTTGCCCGAACCCTCTTCCCCAACCAAAATTGCACTCGAACCTTTAGACAAAGCTTCCACTAATTGTGCATACTCACTTTTTCTTCCCTGCGGCATTAGCCCGGAATTGCCTAAAAAATTTCTACTTAAATCAAGCATGTATTTACCTGTTTCAATAGTCCAGCCGTAAACCCAGGATTCGGCAATTCCTTCTCCTTCAAATGTTAAATCAGCTCCTTTTGGATCCTCTTCTTTAGTAAAAGTGTTTCTTGCCCAAAGTAAAATATATTTAATATCTTGCTCTTTTAACTTTTTATTAAATAGCAGTTTCGTTTGTGGTTCGGTTAAAATTAGATATGCAATAAACAAATCCATTGTTGTTATAAATATGCCATTTAATTCTTTTGCTAAGGAGGCTGCCTTAACAAGTAAATCATTCTTATCTACCTCAAAATATTGAATTTCTTTTTGCTGGATATTTGCCTTAGAATTTATAAAATTAATTTGGATTAGTTTTAGAAGTTCTTTAATAAAACCTTCACTTGTAGGTTTTACCAAATATAAACTCATCGCCTCAAGTGTTAACGAATCCATTAAATTGGAAGAACCCTCTGAAACAGTTTGTTTGGGGATAAGTTTATAAACTTTATAATCGAAAAATATTTCAAAAGTTAAAAATATAAAGAACAAAAGCAATGGAATATTCGGATAAATACCATGAATTAGAAAAAATGCCGATAAAAATATAAGTAGTATAAATACTAAAACCCTAAAAATTTTTACCAAAGCTCTTTGATACCAATAATAAAGTCCTACAAATTTTTTCATATTAATTTAACAAACGAAAAATATATCGCAATTACCGGCCAGCTTAAGAAAAGTATAAAAAATATAATTTCACAAATAAGAAGTGCCGCAAATAAAATTAAATCTGTAAAAATAAGGATTGTCTTAAAAAACATTCCCATAAAAATAGAGAATTTAATAAGTCCGTCTCTGTATTCGTTTTTCCAGGGCCTGAAAAATGTCCTAATCATTAAGGGAAGAGAGAACAAATGAAGAAATGCTTTATTTAGATGATAAAAATATATTATTAAATTTTTTGGCGCTTCTAAGTACCAAAACTTAACAATATACATGGGCAGTAAAATCAAATTCATGACTAGTTTAAGTTTATGAGATTTAAAACCTTTTTGCAATGTAAAAATGCTATAATCAAAGTTATGAAAGCCTTTGAAGTTAGCTTTAACGGCAAGGTTTTTGATTACCGCCTCGGTACCAATTTAAATCTTAAAGAAGTAAGGGAATTTTTTGAAAAAAAGGGTTTTGTTGTTAATAAAATCCGGCAGGAAAAACGCCATGTCGTCGGCATTTTACAAAAGGACAATAAGACTTATTTTTTAAAACTTTCAACAACAGATGGGATTAGCGCAACAACCCATATCGATTACAACTGGAATAAAGAAATTAATAAATATTTAAATGGAAACTTAGTATTTACCGTTCCTAAAAATATAGATGAGGGATACTATAATAATTTATATTATATCTTGGAAGAATATTTCAAAGGCGACCTCCTCGCCAGAAGACCCACCCCTCATTCGAAGGAAGACGGATATAAAAATTATATCGACAGGATAATCGAAATGTCCGAAGTTATCCAAACTTTTAAACTTGAACCGCTGTCGGAAAGAGACAAAGAGGATTACGCCGGCTGGTTTTTAGAAAAAGTTAAGTCCTGGTATAATGAAATTCCTCAAGATGTTCAGCAAAAATATAATACAAATGAACTTTTAAAAATTGTTGAAAATGGTTATAGGAACTTAGAAAAAAGACTAAGGCATGGTGATTTTACCCCGTGGCACATGATTAAATTACAAAATGGGAAAATCGGGTTAATTGACGGAGAACACGCAATGAGCAATGGCGTTAAGTATTATGATATTTCTTACTTTATCCAAAGGATATTTGCTCCAATGGGAGATGAACTTTCTGCAAATGAAATTCTACATAAACTGAAAAACAAAAATTGTAATATTCAAAAGTTAAAGGTAGTTTTGGCATCCCGTGCAATTGGTGGATTTTGTGACGAAGCTTTAGTTTTAGATCAAGCTGATTTTGAAAGAGCCGATAAGTTTAAAAATTGGGTTCTTAATTTATAGGTTCTGCTCCCGGATTTGCATATTCGAAAACAAAATCAAAAAATCTATCAACTATCTCCCTTTTTGTCATGCCGGCGAAAATTTGCATATCTTGTCTAACGTATCTTGGTGATGTGTCCCACATTGACTGAAGTTCACCGGGTGTCTCAATCGGTAACCAAATATCATTAGCAGCATCGTCTACTACAAGTCCAACCCCGGGATCATCGCTTTCATCATCATCTTCTTCGGAAACTCCGATTTCAATATATGCATATCCTAAAATTTCCCGTTCTGTTAAAAATACTGTTTGTTCTGTTCTTTCTATCAACTCGAATAATGTTGGAGACATTATCCTCTCTGTTACGAATACATCATTATGATATAAATTTTTAAGGATATCTTCACCCGGATCTTCATCTAATTCTTTATCTGTCATAGATGTTAATAAAGTATTTAAATCTTCCAATGCTGTAAGTGCCGCATCTTCAATTCTTGGTTTAATGATTAATTCACCTATTTCAGCCTCTTGCTTTAACCAAGCAAATTTATTTGCAATATCCGGGTCTGTTTTTGTTCTATCTCTAATATCGGGATTTTCCGCTGCCATAGTCAGTGATTATAGGAAAAGAGGAGGAAAATTTCAAATACTTAAAACCAACCTGACTTTTTATGCTCGCCTTCAAATTCTTTAAGAAGCTCTTTTTGTTTACCGGTTAAATTCTTAGGAACAGTAATTTTAATTTTTACGTAATGGTCGCCAAACCCCGATCCCCTTAACATTTTTACTCCTTTACCTCTAAGTCTTACTAAAGTTTCCGGCTGTGTTCCTGCGGGGATTTTAATTTTTACCGGCCCCTGTACTGTTTCAACATATAGCTCATCCCCAAGAGCGGCTCTTGGAAAAGAAACTTCCTCCTCCGTTACAATATCCCAGCCCTGTCTTTTAAACTTTTTATCAGGGGCTACATCCAAAACAACATCTGTTTCGCCAAACCTAATTCTTGATCCATCATTTACTCCAGCCGGAATTTTTAAAGTCTGCACTTTACCGTCTAAATTAACTTTTTTTGTTACTCCTTTAACTGCATCCATAAAGGAAATGCTAAGTGAATAAGTAGGTCTTCTTTGTGCCCTCTGCGAAAAAGGATTTGCGCCTCCAAAGAATTGTTCGAAAATTTCAAACGGGTCGGAAAATCCGCCAAAATCAAATCCTTGCGCTCCATCACCCGAAGTAGAATATGTGTATGTAAACGGCCCTTGCTGTCCACCAAAACCCCCAAATCCACCAAATGGACCGCCCGCTGCGCCTTGTTCAAAAGCTGCTTCACCGAACTGGTCGTAAGTTTGTTTTTTCTGAGGATCCGATAAAACTTCGTAAGCTTTAGTTACTTCTTTAAATTTTCCTTCGGCTACTTTATCTCCTTTGTTTCTATCCGGATGGTATTGAAGCGCTAATTTTCGGTAAGCTTTTTTAATATCCGCTTCCGATGCGCCTTTTTTTAAACCCAAAATTTCGTAATAATCTTTACTTACCATATGTGTATTATATTATAAAAGACGCCTTTTTCGCGCCCTCAGTTAATATTTCAGCGCGGGAAGTTTATAAAATTTTGAGGAGCGGATTAGCATTCATTTAAAAATCTGGTAGTATGCGCACGCACCGGAAAAATTTTGTAAACGACCTTAAGTGCTAATCCATAAGTGAGAAAATTTCAATATGAGCAATTTCTTGCTTGTGATTTAAACGTTTAGTTTAATTAACCACTTCGCCTTCAACCAGCTCTTCTTCTTTTTTATCGGAGTCCGAAGCTTCTTCTTTTTTCTCTTCTGCCTGTCCTTCGGCTGGTGAAGCTTGATCAGCGGGTTGTCCCTGTCCCTGTTGATACATCTTTTCTCCGACTTTAGTTAAGGCATCGGAAAGTTCTTTGGTTTTGGTTTCCAAATCTTCTTTACTTCCTGTATCTAAAATTCCTTTAAGGTCGGCAATTTTTGTTTCGATATCTTTTTTAGTTTCCTCGTCTACTTTATCGCCTGCATCTGTTAACGCTTTTTCTGCCGTAAAGATAAGTGAGTCTGCCTGATTTTTTGCTTCAACTTTGCCTTTTTTCTCTTCATCCTCGGCAGCATGTGCTTCTGCCTCTTTGGTCATTCTCTCGACTTCTTCTTTTGTAAGTCCTGTTGAGCCGGTAATTTTAATCGACTGCTCTTTTGAGGTTGCTTTATCTGTTGCTTTAACACTTAATATTCCCGATGCGTCAATATCAAAACTTACTTCAATCTGTGGAACACCCCTTGGTGCAGGCGGAATACCGTCAAGAATAAATCTTCCCAAAGATTTGTTGTCTGCCGCCATCGGTCTTTCACCTTGTAAAACATTAATTTCAACCTGTGTCTGATTATTTGCAGCTGTAGAAAATACCTGGGATTTACTGGTAGGAATTGTCGTATTCCTTTCAATTAGTGGAGTTGAAACACTACCTAAAGTTTCAATTCCTAAAGTAAGTGGTGTAACATCCAAAAGCAAAACGTCTTTTACTTCTCCGCCCAAAACTCCACCCTGAACAGCTGCGCCAACCGCAACTACCTCATCCGGATTAACAGATTTGTTCGGTTCTTTTCCGAAGAATTTGGTAACCGCCTCAATTACTTTTGGCATTCTGGTCATTCCTCCCACCAAAACAACCTCGTCGATATCTACTACTTTTAATTTTGCGTCTTTTAAGGCAAGCTCTACCGGCTTAATGGTTTTTTGGATTAACGGATCGACAATTTGCTCTAGTTTTGCGCGCGTTAAGGTCATTGTTAAATGAAGCGGTCCGTCTTTTCCCTGGGTAATAAAAGGCTGGTTAATTTGTGCTTCCTGCGAAGTTGAAAGTTCAATTTTTGCTTTTTCTGCCGATTCTCTTAATCTTTGCAAGGCTTGTGGATCTTTGGTTAAGTCTACTCCGTTTTCCTTTTTAAACTCTGCTGCCAAGTAATCGATTATTGCTTTATCAAAATCGTCTCCCCCTAAATGTGTATCGCCGTTAGTTGATTTTACTTCGTATACTCCATCTCCAAGTTCTAAAATAGAAATATCAAAAGTTCCGCCTCCTAAATCGTAAACTGCAATTGTGTGTGCGTTTTTCTTATCCAATCCGTAGGCAAGTGCTGCTGCAGTTGGCTCATTAATAATTCTTAAAACCTCAAGGCCGGCAATTTCACCTGCTTGTTTGGTTGCTTGCCTTTGGGAATCGTCAAAATATGCGGGAACCGTAATAACTGCCTGGGTTACTTTTCCTCCCAAATAGCTTTCGGCATCGCCTTTTATTTTTTGTAAGATCATTGCCGAAATTTCCTGTGGGGTATATGTTTTTCCGTCTACTTCTACATCTGCCATGCCGTCGCGGCCGCTTTTGATTGTATATGGGAGCCATTCTTTATCATACTTAACCGATTCATCGGTGTATTTTTTACCCATTAATCTTTTTATAGAAAAGATTGTGGTCTTAGGCTTTAAAACCAATTGTCTTTTTGCAACGTCTCCGACAACATGGGTTACAGGATCAACAACAGAAGGGATTGTATTTCTTCCTTCTGCCGAGTGGATTACTTTAGGAGATCCTCCCTCCATAACCGCAACTGCACTGTTTGTTGTACCTAAATCAATTCCAATTATTTTTGCCATATATTAAAATCTCTTTCTAATATCCTTTCTTTTATGCTAGTAAATTTGCATCCGGCCCCAAAGCATATTTGGAAAGACCGGGTGTAAACCTACTAGTTTATTACCTCGCTTTTGCCAGATGGTTGTCCTACAACGACTTGCGCTGGCCTTAAAACCGAATCAAAAAGAGCAAATCCTGTTTTTACTTCCTCGATTACTTTTCCCTCCGCGCCTTCAGTGGTTGCAACTGCTTCCATGAGGTTCGGGTCAAAATCTTTTCCGACCGTCTCTATTTTTTGTACACCAATTTCGGTAAAGATGTCAAGAAAATGCTTTATGCTAATCTTAACGCCTTCGTCCTCGGTGTGTTTTTCTGCCAAAAGTAAACTATCAAGCCCAGGCAGAAGCCTTAATAAAAGGTCTTTATTAGCGAGTCTTATCCAATCCTGTTTTTCGGTTTGAATCCTTTTTTCAAGATTTTGATAATCCGCCAATGCTCTTTTTAATTGATTTTCAATGTGCTTAACTTGTTCAGATTCTTTTTCTTCAACTTGTTCATGTTTTTTATCTTTCTTCATTATTACCATCCTTTAGCAATTTCTTCGATCAAGTTTCCAAAATATCTTACTGTTGGAACAACGCTTGTATAATTAAGTCTACTTGGACCTAAAACTCCCACTTCTCCCGAAAAATTCATAGGCGTATTATACTTTCGGTATACAAATCCGTAAGGTCCGTTAAGTCTTGGCCCCAATTCTTCTCCTAAAAGAATGTGGATATCTTCATCTTGCTCCTGCCCCGATATTAAGTTATGGAAGTATTCCGCTTCATCTACAACCGAGAGTAAATTCTTGGTTAAATCGATGTCGAAAAATTCCGGCATATCAAGGATATTTGCATATCCTGCACAAAAGATATCTCCGTCGTTGGTAGTTGTAATTGCCAACGCCCCGGTTCTATTTGCCAAAGACTTGGTAAGTTCTTTTAGAAAAGCTCTTTCTTGTTCCCTTAAGTCCCACACTTTTTCCTTTAGCGAGACCTCATCAGCGGTTGAAAGTTCTTTTTCCTTCATTAGCTGCTTTACATAAAAGCGCATGCCAAGAGGTGTTGGAACTCTTCCTGCTGAAATGTGCGGTTTTTTTAAGTAACCTAACGTGGTAAGTCTAACCATTTCATTTCGAATGGTTGCAGGACTTGCCGAAAGGTTATGCTTCTTTTCAAGCGTTTCCGAACCTACCGCTTCTGCTGTTTCAATGTACTCTTCGATTAGGCTTTTAAGTATTTCTACTTGTCTAGCTGTTAGATCATGCATGATTAATCTTAAGATATCCTTAAAACTTGCTTATTTGTTTCTTCCTGTCTCGAACATGTCGTGGACCGAAGGACCTGAGCAAAGTCGAAGGTTTAGCAGTAAGATACCACAACTGCTAAATACTTGTCAAGTACCTTTTTAAACAGATTCTAATAGTACGCAGTCACGAGCGAGTGAAGCGAAGCGAGTGGGCTAAGAGGTTTGTCTCCCAAATTAACTCGCAGTACTTGAGTGTTCACAAACACGAAAGTGCATGAGGGTACATTAAAAAAACATAGTACACAATCCTCGAACGCATGATATGCGTGAATGAGGTTAAGAAGTCAAATTTCAAGAATTCTGCAGGGGAACCCAATGAGGTACTTAAAGTTCGGGGAGATCAAATTAGTAATATGTTAAAATATTTTTATGAGATCTATTAAAGGGATTACAGCTTATTCAATTTTAATGTTCGCTTTATTTTTATTATCTCCTTTTTTATTCAAATTTTTAGTATTGAGACATACTTTTAACCTTTATTTATTTATGTTTTATACTCTCACTACTTTTATAGGATTTGGATTTTACTTTTCTGCAATTAACCCTTTAAACAGAAGACCGGAACTTCAAAATCCGCCTAGACCAACGTCAACCTTAGGAAACTGGATGATTAAAAAATTTCCCAATTTTATCTATTCCGAAAAAAAACCATATCCAACATGGTTAATAAAACATTTATCCTTAGACTTACAACACCCAGTCTACTTTTTTTATTCTTTAAGTCTTATTCTATTTCTATTATTTATAATTCTCAGTCTACTGTAATTATTTTAAAATACCTTTCAAAAGATTTTAGTTCTGCAGTTAAGTATTTAAGGTTAGGTTTTATTGCAAAGGCCACTATCGTCTGGAAGGTTAAATTTCAAGAATTCTGCGTCTTTGGTTGGGGAAAAGTTATTCCGGTATATTCGGTAAATAATCTTCTGGCGGTACGCCAGTTTTTTTGGTAAAACCTTTGCATCTCCTGCTCTGCCTGCCCTTCTTCAACCTCCATTTCCTCACCACGATTTGGAGATGGAACACCCGATGCTCTTCCCGACTCAAAAATCGGACCAAGATATATGTGAACAATCTCATGCACAAAAGTTTTTACTTGCTCTTTTAAACCATATCTCGTACTCAAATGAATATTGTACAATCTACGCCTCTCATCTTTTGCTCTTGTAAGCGTACCTTTAACTTTACGGTCATTAAAATCTACTTGTCTTACATATGTATGACATACTTGTTCTAATAATTCAGGTGATAATATTTCTTTAAAGCCAAGTGGAGTATTGTAGCCCTCCGGAGTAATTGTTGCTCTTGCTTCTAAATTTGTCACAGCAGGAATTATACTACAGAAAAAGTTATTTAGAAATTTTCAAGAATTCTGCACTGTTTAGTGTATAATTACAAAGGATGTTAAGAAATAAATATAATAAGGTTTTTGTCCTCGTCAGACATCTTTTAGATGCCTGACTTGTCACGCCATAATTTCTAATACCGCTATCGAAACTAAACACCGCAACCATTGCCCGTTATGTCTTTGGTCTAAACATGTAGATTGCTCTCCTGGAGACAGAAAATCAAATTGCGGAAGCCGTATGAAGCCTATCGGACTTAAGTTCAAAACAGACGGCGAACTTATGATTGTGCATAAATGCCTTAAGTGCCAAAAGATTTCAAACAATAGAATTGCAGGCGACGATTTGCCTAACATTATTCTTTCCTTAGTTCAAATTCAAAAAGACAGTGGGAATCTTTTAACAAAAACGGATATCGAATGGGTTCACGATGTACTGTTTGGAAAAGCTTAATAATGAACTTTTAGTAAATAATAAATTTAAGTTATTTAATTCAAATTTTAGGAATTCTTGCGAGTTATTTTTTAACAATCTTTTTGACAAGGCTTCCAATAAAAGCTAATACTAATCCGCATACTCCCCCAAATCCGCCAAGGGCTGCAAAAAACGGAGATTTTGTTATTACTGGATCTACTCCCGCATACCCTTTAAACATAAAGAAAAACGAGGCAAAAAACCCAAAAACAAACCCATTAACAAGCATTTCTTTTTGTGTTTTGGAAAAATATCCAACAACCAATGAGACTAAAGCCCATGGAATAAGAATAAAAACCGGTCCGCCCAAAATCCCCAAAACAATACCGGCAACAATTGAATAAATCGTAATTCTATTGCTTTTCATATTAAAAATGTACTCTCTTGAGGCTTTTAAGTCAACTTTTGGGGTTTAGAGATGACCTGAATAATTCTCTACCTCACGTAGCATTAACTCGTGGTTTGGGTAATGCAACCCTAAAATATCCTTCATTGCAGAAGTTGATTCTCTAAATAAAGATATAGGTCTTATCTCTTTAATTTGATTATTACTAATTTGAACATATCCTGTTCTAAGCGCGACATTCCTTCCCTTCATTTTGGTAGTAAACGCTACCTCTTGCTCATCATCAAAATTCACCCCCATAGTCTCACTTGCCGCGAGTTTTAAAGTTATACACAACTTATCTTCTTTTGTAAAACTAAGCAATAAATCGTATCTAAACGCTCCAAATTGCCTAATTTTAGATTTTTCTAACCTTAAAATCTCTTGTCTTCCGGCAACATCTTCCAAGGGAAGGCTACTTGCATCTGCCAAAACCTCTGAAGTCAACAAAGACGGCACTTCACTTATTACTTGCGATGTTTCTTTAAATCCAGACATAAGAGAGAAAATTTTAAATCTTTATAACTTTAAAGTCAACTTCTACGGAATGATTTGGATTTCTAATCAGTTTCGTCGTAAAGCCTACACAGTTTTCCTATCTTCTTTGCAAATACTATTTCTTGCTCAAATATCCGCCCACCGCTTATAAAATCGGAACCTTCTTTTTCAAAATAGGCAAGTCCAATTCGCGCTACTCCGTCGTCAAAATTTCCTTCTCCTATTAAAACTATCTCTGAGGTGTCGTATAAAACTTCATCGTTTCCGACTGTAAACCTAACAAAACCAAATTCATCGTTAATGTGGATATCGGTTGCCTGACCGTCAGGTCTTAGCCTGATCTTACCCCATCTTCTCTCTATGGGAATAAAACCTTGTTCTACCATGTATTAGAAAAAATATACGCTTTCTAACTACTAAAATCAACTTTGAGGATTATTTCTTCTGTACTTATCAAAATATTCGGGGTACTTAGCCATAGTTATTTTAACGCCCCCATGAAGAGGTGTTGGTAAATTATCTAAATCAAAAATTCCCATTTCGGTAAATTTATGCGGCTCCATGATTCTTGCTTTATTTATATCAACTTTTACAAAAACGGGCACTGCTAACCAATGAGTATTAACTCCTTCATCATTTTGCCTTAAAAGCGAGTGTGCCGATAATTGCTCCTGAATCTCTCCAGTTACTCCCTACTCTTCCCTTACTTCCCTTAACGCGCCTGTCTCCACTTCTTCTCCTAAATCCAATTGTCCCGAGCCAAAATCCCATTTTCCTTTTTCATCTCTTGCCTGCTCGCTTCTTTTGTGCATTAAAAAATTTCCGTTTCCGTCGTTACAATAAAATGGGGTTGTGATTCCTATGTAGTCTATCCCAGGTCTTTGTCTTTCTGCCATGGCGTAAAGATACTATGTAAAACTGTTAAAGTCAACTGCCTCAAGGTTTTACTTAATATTCATTTCCAATGTCATATCCTGAGGAATAAGTCCTTCTCTTTTATAAAATTTAATAGCCTTCTCATTTAACGCAAATACATTAACAGCAATCTTATCCGAACCCTTTTCTTTTGCCCAATTTTTAAATGCTTCCATTAACATTTTTCCAACACCCTTACTTCTAAATGCCTCTTTTACAAAAACATTAGTTATTTCCGAAACCGTTACCTTTCGGTAAGTCGGAATTTCCATTTCCCCCGCTGTTAAATATCCAACCACTTCTCCCTTTAAATCCGCAATAAAACAAACTCCATTAGTTTTATTTATTTTTTCTGTATAATATTTTTTACCATTTTCGGTATGCGCCCAATTTATATCAACCTCTCTATCAAACGGCAAATCCGCTAAAGTTAATTTATCGGATAAAAGTAAAATTTCATTTAAGTCCTTTTTGTTTGCAAAACGGATTATTACATTTTCCATGAGTAGATTATAACAGACTAAAGCGGATTTATAAGGAAAATTTCTATTCCATCTTCTTTAAAATTTTTTGTATTGTTCCAAGAGTTCTGGTAGTAATATTTTTTCCGTATTGTTTTTCCAATTCCGCCATTACTTTTACAGTTCCTTTAACTTGCAAATTGATGATTGTGAATACTTCTCCACCCGATTTTAAAAATGTGACGTTAAGTTTTGAAGTAGGAGAATCCTTAACTCCCTTAAACGGATCTAAGTCAACTAATTTCTTAAGATAATCTTGCTTTCTAATAATAACCGCTCTTGAGAATCCTAATTTTTTTGGTAAGTTTTCTTCGATAAATTTTTCAAGTTGTGGTTCGCTTTTTTTGTCGGTTTCAAAAACTACATTACCGCTTGAAATAACCGGTTGAACGTTATTAAAATCTAAATCTTCAAAAAATTTTTTGAATGCATCATGATGCATATTTGGGTTCTCGGGTCCTACCCCTCTTATAAAGCAAGCGTATTTCATAATTCCAAATAGGAAATTTTATTTCCCGTACTTTCTAAATATTTTTTAAAATCTTCAATTTCCAAAGATAATGTTTGAGTGTTAATATTAGGATGAAATGCCAATGTTTTATAATTTAATAATTGCGTATCTACAACAACGTTTACCTCGTGATTTACATCGTTAATTAAACCAAACGGCGAAACAGAACCGGGTGTTAGTTTTAAATATTTTAAAAGCCTTTCAGGAGACGCAAAGCTTAAACGTGTTTCGTTTAGTAAGTTTTGAAGTTTAACTATATCCATTTTCTTTTTACCATTCATTAAAACCAGATAATGATTATTTCCCTTAGAATTTCTTAAGAACAAACTTTTATTAGTATTCCCATCAATTTCTAAATTTAGATTATCCGCCTCCTCAACCGTATAAACAGCCTGGTGATTAAAAACTTTGTATTTAATTTTTAGTTTATCTAGCGCTTCAAACACTTCATCCATGAGAATAATTATACAAAATTTATTTAAAGTTTATAATTTTACTTTTTTAAGAAGAAGCGCGTTAAAAACCACAATGATTGATGACATACTCATAAGTATCGCCGCCCATTCCGGTTTTAAAAGTATGCCAAACTTTGGATATAAAACTCCTGCCGCAAG
Source organism: bacterium (assembly GCA_021780675.1). GTDB lineage: Bacteria > Patescibacteriota > Microgenomatia > Levybacterales > UBA12049 > DAHWUP01. Next base: position 2,684 of record JAJXYH010000048.1, on the reverse strand, counting down.
AGGAATTGCAAAAACATTGTAACCTGTTGCCCATGCCAAATTTTGCAGCATCTTAACATTTGTCTTACGGCTTAAATTAATCGCTTTTACAACATCCAAAGGGTTATTTTTCATTAACACAATTTGTGCCGATTCAACCGCAACGTCTGTCCCCGCGCCGATTGCAATTCCAACATGCGCCTGCGTTAGGCTTGGCGCATCGTTAACTCCGTCTCCAACCATTGCCACAATATTTCCCTGACTTTGCAAATCCTTAATCTTATTAATCTTATCTTCCGGCAAAGTTTGCGAAAAAATAGTGTCAATATTTAATTTCTTTCCGACCTCTTTTGCGACATAATCCAAATCTCCCGTTAACATGGCAACTTTTATTCCCATACCATGCAATTTATCAATCGCCTTTTTAGATTCTTCCCTTACTTCATCGGTAAGTACCAAAGCACCTATTAGTTTGTTTTCCATAGCAACGTATACAATAGTACCGGCATCTCTGGTCTTAAGCTTATCTGTTTTTAATTTAAGCAGTTTCATCAAACTTTCATTACCAACCGCTACTTTTTTGCCGTTTACTGTTGCAGTTGCGCCTTTTCCGGGATAGGACTTAAAATCGATAATTTTTTGTAAATCTATTTTTCTTGCCCTTGCTTCTTTTATAATTGACTGTGCAATTGAATGCTGAGAATTTTGCTCAACCGATGATGCTAAAGAAAGTATGTTTTCTATACCACCCTCCCGACTTGAAGTTTGAATTATTTCCTCAATTACAAACTGACCCTTTGTTAAAGTTCCTGTTTTATCAAATACCACATAATTAATTTTTCTGGCAAGCTCCAATGCTTTCATTTCCTTAATTAAAATCCCGTTTTTTGCTCCCAAACTTGATGTAATTGTTGTTACTGTTGGGATTGCAAAACCTAAAGCATGCGGGCAAGTAACAACCACTACCGCAACCGCCGTAGTTACCGCAAAAATAATATTTTGAGGATGTATTAATAGCCAAAAAATAAATGATAAAATCCCAACCGCTACAGCAATATAAAATAGATATCCTGCCGCCCTATCCGCCAAAACTTGAACATTTGGTTTAGAACTTTGGGCACCCTGAATAAGTTTGGTTATTTGCGAAACTGTGGTACTGGCACCTACTTTTAAAACCTGAATTGTTAATGAACCGTCCTGATTTAAACTTCCCCCAATTACTTTATCCCCTTTTTGTTTGGAAACCGGTCTTGATTCCCCTATAAGCATTGATTCATCAATCGAACTATCGCCTTCTAAAACAACGCCGTCGATTGGTATTTTTTCTCCGGGCTTAACTAAAATTACATCTTTAATTTTTAAACTTTCCGTTTCAATATCGGTTTGTTTACCGCCTTTTATAAGATGTGCTGTTTTAGGAATTAATTTTGCAAGTTCTGTTAGTGCACCCGTTGCACCCCGTACGGCGCGCATCTCAAGCCAATGTCCTGCTAAAAATACCGAAATTAAAGTTGAAATTTCCCAATACAAAGATTGACCCGGCAAAATAAAAGTTGTTGCAACCGAAAATAAAAACCCGACTGTGATAGCAAAAGCAACCAAAGTCATCATTGCCGGCAACTTTGCTTTTATCTCTCCTTTTGCGGCTTTAAAAAATGATATTCCACCAACAATAAAAACGAAGGTTCCTAAAATAAAAAGTACGAATTCGCGCCCAGTAAAATTAAGGCTGTAATGAAACCATTTTTGAATATTGGCAGATAAAATTATGGAAAGAAGGACAACGGGTAAGATTACAAAAAACCTCTTTCTAAATTGCTACTCCATTGAATTATGCTTATTATCTGAAGAGTGAACTTTTACTTCCTGTAAATCCATGCCGCATTTAGGACATGTCCCGGGAGAATTTTTAATAACGTCCGGATCCATCGGACAAATGTACGTTTTTTGGTCCATAGGATGATTTTAAGAATTTATTTTTTAATTTTTTTGAAAAGCCAAAAGCCAAGAAGTACTAAATCGATAATAACAACAACCCAGGTTAAAAATCCTAATACTCCAAAGCCTGCTCCCCAACCTGCATAACTACCTGCGCCATAACCCCACATCATATTATTTTCACCTCCTTGATTACTGTTTGAATTTTGGTCTTGTGAATATGAATTTGAATTCTGGTTTTGATCCTGATATGCTCCTCCCATCATCATTCCCTGAAAATAAGACGGCGTGTTGGAAGGAGGTTGTGCGTTTGCAATGCATCCGCTTCCTCTTTCTCCCCAGGCAATATGCATATTGGTATCCCCCTGGTCGCCCATCATCTGTTGGATTTGCCTATCCCAATAAACATGGTTTTGAGTGCTTCCTGCGGCTTGTCCCATAAAATATTCACCTAGCTTTTCGTAGTCGTCACTTGTCAGGTTTTGGCAGGTGGTATTTCCTGATTGTAGATTTTGCCAAACCTTAAGTCCTGCATCCTGCATAGTTTGCTGATCCGTAATTTCGGCCTGAGTTGGAGGAGTTTGATCCTGATTAGTCCAATTCATCATCTGAGCATTTACTTTTGTTGTAAAAAGCAAAAACGAAAATAAAAAAATAATTGTTACAAGAATTTTTTTAGTCATATTTTGCAAACACTTCCATAACTTCTTTTACAGATTCGTTTTTATTGCCTTTTTTAAATGAATCCGCAACGCAGGTCCTAAGAT
>JAJXYH010000027.1 GCA_021780675.1 bacterium | reverse complement strand
GATGGGGAACAAGGATTAACGGAAGCTCTGGAAAAACATCCTGATTTAATGCTTTTGGACATATCTCTTCCCAAAATGACCGGTATTGAGATTATGAAGAGACTAAGGCAAGACAGCTGGGGAGAAACGGCCAAAATTGTCATCATGACAAACCAGGAACCGACCGATGAAATTCTAAATGCTCTTACCGAAGGGAAGCCCGAATATTACTTCCTTAAAGCCAATATCACACCTGAAGGAATTGTTTTAAAAGTAAAAGAGATTTTCAATAAACCAGCTGCTTAAACTCTTCCTACAATATAATTTTAAATGAAAATAAAGGACAGTTTTAAAAAAACACTTAAAAAACACACTAAACTCCGTTTATTTGTAAATAATTTACCTCTAATAATTGTTGCAGTTATTGCTATTTTTATTTACTGCACTAATCTCTCCGGACAGGATTATTCTTTAGACGAACCGGAAACGATAATTTTAGCAAATACGATACCGTCAAACGGTGTTCCCACCGCCTGGAATGGACAGGTGTTTATTTCAACTGCCAATGGTTTAGATTCAAAACTGGTTTTGGGTAAATATATCTGGACTTGGCATCCTTGGCTTCAGCACTACGTTGCTAAGGCCGGAATTTTACTATTTGGGCAAAATCCGGGCGGAACACGATTTTTGTTTGCGCTGATAGGAGCGCTAACTGTAATTTTGCTTTTTAAAACCTCAATGCTTATTTTTAAAGATAAATTGATAAGCTTTGTTTTAGCCCTGCAACTGGTATTTTCCCTACCCTTTTTCCTTTATTCAAGACAGGTCAGATATTACAGTCTTTCAAGTTTTTTTTCCTTTCTTTTATTTTTCCTGTTTGTTAAATACCTGCAAAAGAAATTTAACAAAAAAGACTACACCCTATTTTTAATGGGTTCCATGCTTTTGTTTTTCAGCAATTATTTAATTTGGCTTTGCTACATGATCGTTGCTGCCATATTAATTTTAAAAAATAGAGACAAAACTCTTTTTAAACTAACCACAATTCAAGCTGTTTTTGTATTCTTTTGGCTTTTAATTTTTAAACCATATAACGGCGACTTGTTCCTTGCGTCCCACGGACCAATGGACATATTAATTGCCTTAAGAGAAAATCTTTCGTACATAAACGCTTATCTTTTTCCTCTATTTCTTATTCCAATATTTTTAATTTTAGGAAAGAGGGGTTTTAATAAATTCTTCTATCTTTCGTTTGGCTTAATTTTTGTAAATTTAATACTTGCTGCCGTATTTTTAGTAACCCACGGAAGATACATAATCCACCTTGCTCCGATATTAATTCTTTTTTACGGAATAATTTATTATTATTTTAAGAAAAGGTTTAGAGTTTTAATCCCAATTATGGGTTTTATTTTTATAACCACCACCTTTTTAAACACCCTACCCTTGCAGCTTATAAAACACTATGTTAAAGAAGTTAATGTATTTGACGCTTATAGAATTGAGCTTACTAAACATTATCAGACTTATTTACCGCAATTAACTAATTATTTAAAAAATAATTACCATAAAGGTGATTTATATTTGGGTGATTTCTCATATTCTGTTTATAATGATGCTAACGTACCTTTTTTCTCAACAGCTTGCAACAGTAAAACTGGTCAATACGAAGGCCCGCCCTCTGTTACAGATCCTAATTTTGTTAGATGGATTTATTTTTTAGAAAATAAATATCCCCTGGATATTTCCAGTAAATCAATTTGTTTTAAAAATCTTTGGAATCAGATATCTCAAGACTTTGTATTGAAAAAAATTGAAGTAAAACAGCCGGCATTCAACCTAAATGATTCCGACATCGTTAGCAGAGATTTTCCTCCTCTTCTTTTTAATCAAAAGTATTTATATTTATACGAACGAAAACCTACCAGTTTTGCGCTGCAATAAAAAGATTAAGAATTAAAGCAAAAGACACCCACAAAATATAGGGAATCAATAAAATTGAGGCTGGTTTTGAGTGTTTATAAAAATTGACAATTAAAAATAGTATTAACCCCCAATAAAAAATTACTTGCTGCCAAGTGGATTAATGCCTATTCTTGCGGCCAAACATTATTTGCATGATACTTATTTTCAACCTTTTCTGCTTGAGGATGCTCTAAAACTCTATATCCAAGTTTTGTCTCCAAAATTTTTGAACTTTCTATAATCTCCCCTCTTGTTTCTGCGCTTAAAACCCCGGGATTTAAGGAATCTTTGTATGAAAAGTCTTGAATTGATTGTCCCACTTTTATTAGTGTAAAAAAATAAGAAAACTATTACAAGTTTTAGGAGGTTATTCTTGATTTTCTAACCAGTGTTGCACCTCAAGTGCGGCTGCGCAACCGTAACCCGCTGCAGTAATTGCCTGCTTGTAATGGCTGTCGTGTACGTCCCCTGCTACAAATACACCGTCTTTATTGGTTAGGTAATGATCGTGCACTTTGATAAAACCGTGTTCATCAAGCTCAATATCCTTAAATACTTTTGTGTTTGGCATATGTCCGATTGCCACAAAAACCCCATCTACTTTTAAATCCAGTGTTATTGAATCCTTATCTTTTGAAACAAATTTAGGAGAAAATATAGCCGGTGTAATTTTCTCTATCTCCTCAGCAGTCTTTGAAAGTAAACTTTTATCCGACGGATTAACTTTTACCCTAATCGACTCTACCTTTTGATCTCCGTTAACCTGCTCAATAACTGCATTATAGAAAAAATTTATCTTAGGATTATCTTTGGCTCTTTTTTGCATTATTTCCGAAGCTTTTAACGCATCGCTTCTGTGCATAATCGTTACGTTTTTTGCAAATTTTGTTAAAACGAGCGCCTCCTCCATTGCACTATCTCCTCCACCCACAACAATTACGTTTTTGTCTCTAAAAAATGCAGCGTCGCATGGAGCACAACTTGAAACACCTCTTCCGATTTTCTCGGCCTCGCCGGGTGCACCAAGCCATCTTGTATCTGCTCCTGTTGCAATTATTACCGACTTTGCTTCGTAGGTTTTGTCTGAAGCTTTAACCCGAAATGGTTTTTTTGAAAAATCAGCTTCTACAAAATCTTCATCTACAAATTCCGCACCAAACTTTTCGGCCTGCTTTCGCATATTCATCATAAGCTCCGGACCCTGAATTCCTTCCGGAAAGCCCGGAAAGTTCTCTACCAAAGTTGTAAGCATTAGCTGACCTCCCCACTTTCCACCTGCAATCACCAATGTTTTAAGATCTGCTCTTGTTGTATAAATTGATGCGGTAAGTCCTGCGGGGCCTGAACCAATGATTATTACGTCGTATGTCATAAAATATTGTGGCCGAAGTTTTAAATCCCTAGCCAAAGGATGTTAATTTAAAGTACTGAATCTATTTCTCTTTTAAAGCTGTCTTTGCTTTGAGCACCAATCATAGTTTTAACAACTTGACCGTTTTTAAAAATAAGAAGGCTCGGAATGCTCATTACTCCATAACTTTGAGCTGTTTTACCGTTTTCGTCAACATTAAGCTTTCCTACCTTAAGTTTCCCTTTATATTCATTAGCCAGCTCCTCAACGATTGGCCCAACAATCCTGCAGGGCATGCACCACTCTGCCCAAAAATCAACCAATACCGGAGTTTGTGAGCCCAGCACTTCTGTTTTAAAATTTTGATCTGTAAAACTTGCGTCTGCCATAGGTTTATTTATCTAAGATACAGAAAAAAAACCATTAAGTCAACTCGTACTTTTTTATTCAATATTAAAAACTTGTGAATAAATAAATTGAACAATTATTTAAATTTGGGTTGTTAATTAATCATATTGGGCTATGAATTATTCATTATTTTCATGCCATTTTATCAATTTTTATAAATTAATTAGCAGCATTTTGGGTGCCCATTTTGATGCTTGACAGAACTTTTAGAAAAAATATACAATTATTTTATGCCAAAAAAACCGTTAATAAAGACAAAGGAAAAAGCACCTATTCAAATTGTCGAAAATAAAACTTTTATTGTTGAAAATAATAACTTTCTAAATAGTACGGGTAAAATTGCAGGATTTTTTAAAAAAACATTTGGTCTACTTAAAATGGTCTCCACCACCCAAATGCTAGTTGTACTATTAATAATGGCTTCATTTTTAATCGGTGTTCTGGTAACAAAAGTTCAATACCTTGAGGCAAACCAAACGGCTAATAACCAAGCTGCAGCACCAGCCGCTGCTAATAACCAGGCTGCAGCAGGTCAACAGGGCTTAACCGACGGACAAAAAGTAGCTAATCTTGGGACAGGCAAATTCCCTGCTCTTGGCAATCCAAATACAAAAGTAACAATCGTTGAATTTGCAGATTTTAGATGCCCATTCTGCGAAAACTTCTTTACCCAAACCCTACCCCAGATCAAAAAAGATTATATTGATACAGGCAAGGTTAAATTCTATTTTAGAAACTTTGCATTCTTGGGAGATGCATCAACAGTTGCCGCAAATGCAGCCGAGTGTGCAAACGATCAGGGAAAATTCTGGGAATATCATGATTATCTTTATAAAAACCAGCCCGATGAATCAAATACAACAATGTATAACACCGATACTCTTACTCAAGCAGCCGTATCGCTTGGCATGGATGGTAATACATTCAGATCGTGTTTAGACGGCAAAAAAGATTCAGCTAGTGTAAATAAGGATATTTCCGACGCTCAAACAGCAGGCGTATCGGGAACCCCTACTCTATTTGTAGACGGTACTGCTATAGTTGGCGCACAACCATATTCCGCATTTAAAACTCTAATCGATCAGGAATTAGCAAAATAAGATGTCTTCTAACCCTTCCTTTACCAGCACTCTAAAGAAAGAGTTCTTACATCCATTGCCTGTTTTGGCAATTGTTTTAATATCTTTTTTGTACTTTTCCTTTTCGGTACTTATTTTGAATGTCCATTTGGTAACAGCCATGCTTATGGGAAGCTTCCCATTAAGCTTTAAATTTAACCTTGTTTCAGCACTTGTTTTAGGTGCCTGGGAACCTTTAGGACCGCTAAACACAACACTTCTTATATTCACCTCCCTTTTAGTTGGAATTAATACTGCAGCCGTAATTAAAAACTTAAAAAAACTTAAAAGATCAGGAGGGGCATTAACTCTGTCTGTTGGCGGAAGCGCAATTATTGGAATTTTTGTAACCGGTTGCTCAACCTGCGGGTTTTCTGTGTTTGCACTGCTGGGGCTTACAGCAGCTGTTTCTATTTTTCCCTTTGAAGGAACTTTGATAGGACTTTTGATAATTGTAATTTTGATTGCTTCTACCGCATACTCACTTCGTACCCTACACCGCGATGTCTACTGCAAATTAGACAACTCTGGTAACAAAGAAGATAAATAAAACTCCAATAACAGTTAACGCAAGCATTTTATAAGAACTATGCTGGCTATGCGCTTCAGGCAAAAGGTCCGAGGCTCCTATATAAAGCAAGAATCCGGCAAAAAATCCAAGATATAAAAGTAAAATATGGTTAGGAATAGTAAATAGTAAAGTTGATATTGCGCCAAAAATTGGCGTAATAGCATCGAGTAATAACATTGCAATCGCCTTTTTTGAACTATTCCTGTTTGCAAGCATTAAAGTAACCGTATTTAACCCGTCGGAAAAATCATGTGCAATAACAGCCATTGCTACAATTAACCCAACGTGTTGACTAACTTGAAAACCAAGACCAATACCAACACCATCTAAAAAACTGTGGAAAGAAAGACCGGAGGCGTTTATTAAACCGACGGTCGGATGCCTATGAGACGCATATTCTTCTTCATGCCGATGAGCATGAATTAGAGCAAGTTTATCTAAAAGATGAATCACTAGAAACCCTATTACTAAAAAAATAAGCGCCGGTGTCACATCAAGATTAGACTGTTTAGAAAGATTAAAAATTTCAGGCATAATATCAAAAAATACTACACCAACCAATACACCTGCAGTAAAACTCATTATATAATGCAGTTTGTCCTTATTTTTTAAGGCAAATAAGCCTCCAAAAGAAGTTGAGATAAAAGTAAAAAATGATAATAATAAAGCTTCCATAATTACTTTTGGCACCGTCGGCAAAGCCCATAAAACTCAAGCGAATGGCTTTTAATTAAAAATCCGTTTTGCCTTCTGATTTTAGATTCCAAATCAGTTAAATATTCACCCGCTACATCCTCTACCCTACCACATTTATTACAAACTAAATGGTGATGATGATTCTTTTTAAATTCGTACCTAAATTTACCCTCTCCAAACTCAAATCTGTCTAATAAACCGTTTTTATATAATACGTCTAAATTTCTGTATACGGTGACTTTATTTGTGTTAAGTTTTTTAGAATGTAAAAAATTAATTATTTGCAAAGCATCAACCGGTTCTTTTGAGTTAATTAAAAAATTTGAAATAGCAGCCCTTGCTGGCGTGTTCTTTAATTGCATATTTTGTGAGTATATGCAACTTAGTTGCATTTGTCAAGCGTGAATATTTCAGTTATAATTAATGAATGAAAAGGGTTGTTTTTTTTATTTTTACACTTTTTTTACTTACTGTGCCCCACTCCTATGCACAAAATGCACCCATACAGGATCCAAAACAACAATATTATAAAGCAATTGTAGAAGAAATTGTTGAAAGCGGACATAAAACAATCGAGAATCAAACCTATTATTACCAAACTTTACGGGTAAAAATTCTAAACGGTACGCTTAAAGGAAAATTTGTAATAATCCAAAACGGTAAAGACGTACAAATAACTAAAGACCAATTGGTTTCTGCTAATGAGCAAGTGATTGTTAGCAAAATTACTTATCCAAATAGACAATCAAGCTACATTATTTATGATTTTTACCGGCTTAATACTCTCTTAATAACCTTAACAATTTTTTTTGTAGTGATTGTACTTATAGCCGGTTCTAAAGGTTTTGGTTCGATTTTTGGTCTTATTGCCGGCCTTTCTATTATTAGCTTTTATATCCTTCCCAATATTTTAAAAGGGCAAGATCCACTTACTATCACACTGATCGGCTCAACTGTAATTCTTGTTGTATCCACCTACCTTGCCCACGGAATTTCTAAAAAAACAACCATTGCCGTCGTTTCCACGTTCATAGCGCTACTTTTGGCAGCATTTTTCTCAATAATTGCAATTCAATTTAATAAAATAACAGGATTTGGAAACGAGGATCTTTTTACTCTTCAGATAGGCTCAACCAGCGTAATCAACATTAAAGGTTTATTCTTAAGCGCGATTATTATTGGAACACTTGGAGCTTTAAACGATATCACAACAACCCAAGCAACAGCAGTTTATGAACTAAAAGAGGCAAACCATAAGTTAAAACTTGAAGCGCTTTTTACAAAAGGCATGAATATCGGCAAGGAGCACATTGCCTCTTTAATAAATACTTTAATCCTTGCCTATGTTGGCTCTTCATTTGCAGTGTTTATATTTTTATCTTTAAATCCGAACCACCTTCCCTACTGGGTAATATTTAATAATGAAATAATCTCAGATGAGGTAATTAAGATTGTTGCAGGCTCTATTGGACTCTTATTGTCTGTTCCGGTTGTTACTTTTATTGCAAGTATGGTATTTGAAAAAGAAAAGTTTAGCGAGAAATAATAAATTCCTTAAATTCTTCTTCTCCGTTTTCCCACTCTACCTGAACAGAATTAACTTCGGAAAAAAAAGAACCTTTTTCTATTGTTCTAATTAATTGTTCAATAAGTTGTTTTTTCCCAGTCACAACGGCCTCTACTCGTCCGTCTGAAAGGTTCTTAACCCAACCTTTTAGACCAAGTTTTTTAGCATTTGATTTAACAAACGCCCTAAACCCTACCCCCTGTACAAAACCTAAAATAAATATGTGTGCTTGCATAAAATTTTACTTTTCTTTTTGTTTTGCTTGAATTTTTAACTGTTTTAATTTCCAAAGGAATAGTCCGATTTTATTATCTGCGGTTGAATCTTTTACAAACGAGAGGCAGGCTTCCAAAACACTTCTGTGATTGGTTTTGGCAAGCTTAATCCACATTGCCCTGTGTTTATAATCATCCATTTCTTCTGCCAAATGTATCCCAAACGCCTGAAAATCCCTAGATATATATTTATCTTGAGTTGGATTAAAGTTTTTAAGTATCTTTCCAACAGATTGCATGAAGATATTATATCAATAATTACTGATGCAAAGAATAATAAATATTACTAGATTTGAGTAGCTTTTTGGCCTTGCTTAGCAGATACCGCTTGAATATAATCCATCTTTAATGTATTTAATTCGTAGGAAACGTGGTGATTTAAAACTTTTTCATCAAATTTACCATCAGCTTTATCACTCATAGCTCTTTGAAGGACCGCACTCAAATCGATTGAATTATAGAATGCAGGTGTATATCCTGGAGTTTCATTTTTCCTTTGCCTAACCGTTTCCATGATGTTTGCCTCCTGAAGTTGATACAACCTATCTTCTGGAGAATCATGCTGCTGTTGTCTTACTACGAAAAGATCAATACTATCACAAAATGCTTGTGATTTTGGGGTTCCCATCGGCTCTCCTTCTATAAAATGTTTTATATCTTCTTTTGCCTTATCAACTTCATTTTTTGTACTTCTACTATAAAATTTTCTACTGGTGGTATTCCATCTGTATTTGGTTCCATATGAAATTATGATAAATAATCATAGACTAAAAGTCAATTATTTTGTGTTAAACCTGTTCATGGCTTTTTCCAAGCCTTCTTCGAGGGCATCTTCCAAGGCTTTAACGCCACGCTTGATAATTTCTCTCATCTTTCCTTTTTCACTTTCAGAAAAAGTACCTAATACAAAATCGTCAATGTGTTTTACAATTTTTCCGTCTTTATGAACTTTCTGAGCGCCAATTCCGAGCCTAAATCTCCAAAATTTATCTGTTTTTAAATGTTCTATTACAGATTCTATTCCCTTATGCCCCGCCGAAGATCCGCCTAAGCGTATTTTCATGGCTCCTAAAGGCAAATCCACCTCATCATGCACAATCCAAATGTCTGATGCTTCAATTTTGTAAAATGACGCTATGGACTTAACAGCAATTCCCGATCCGTTCATAAAAGTTAGCGGCTTAACTAAGATTGCCCTCACTTCTTTCCCTTTTTTGGGTTGCCAAATTATTTCTGCCAGTTCTGCACTGAATTTTTTTTCTTCTCTGAATGTCTCTTTGGCGGGGGCATAATCTTTAAATAATGCATCAATAACCATAAAACCCAAATTATGCCTTTGTTTTAAGTGGTATTCCCCGGGATTTCCTAAACCTACGATTAATTTCATATGTTTAAAATTTGCTCAATTTCTTTATCTGCTACCTGATTAAAATTCTTATAAAACTGCCCCACCGAGTTAAAGTCTTTCACCTTAATTAGATATATTATAGCGTCGAAATGCTTTTTGACAATATTGAATGTGTCTGTTGCAATTACGGGTGTAGCTAATATGATATCTCTTGCTCCATTTTTTCGTAGATATTCTTGAGATACTAATACTGTTGCGCCGGTTGCAACACCATCATCCACCAACAACACATTTTTATTTTTAAATTCTTTTTTGTTAATTTTATATTTAGACCGGATAAAGCGGAGTTCAATCCATTTCTGAATTATTATTTTATTAAGTTCTAAATCTGAGATTTTAAGATCTTTTATTAAATCGTTATTTAAATAAGTTTCTTTTGGGGAAATCATTGCGCCTAATGCAAGTTCGGAATTGTTAGGAGTGGGAATTTTTTTAACCATTAGTGGAAATAGTTTTAAATTTAGCTTGTCGGAAATTACTTTTGCAGGAATTAGACCACCACGTAAAAGCCCCACCACAATAAAGTTCATTCTTTCAGAATAAATACTTAGTTTTTGGCAAAGCCTTACACCTGCGTCTACTCTATCCTCAAACACGCTAACATTATAGACCCAATTGCAAATTAATGATAATAGGATTTAACTTGATAAAGGAAATAATATCCGACTGCAAACCCTACTAACGACCATATTACATCAAACACATTAAGTCTTACGACTGCGCTTAATACGTAAAGTAGCATTGCATAAAGCATATAATTCCACCCCTTAACTTTTCTTCCCTTAAGAGGAGAAAATGCGAACAAATATATAACGCCAGTTACTAATAAAACCAAGAGTGATAGTATAGCTGTTACTGCAAAACCTCCTACTCCCGCCGCTGCCATATATGGACCGGCTACAGAAGTTGCTAATCCTAAAAGACCGAATAAACTAAGTCCTGACAAAAGTGCAAATACTCCCGCTATTAAAGTTACCCAGGGAGCAACTGACACTAAAATTTCTTTTACATTCGAAGGCAAGACTGGAGATTTTGTATAGTATCCGTCAAGGGTTTTTGTGAGTTGATTTACGTAATTCATAATTCACCTCCTTTCTAAACCGAAATGCGACTAATCATTAATGTATCTTGTGCAAGATTAAAAATCAAGACCTAGTTGATTAGCGCTTTCTTCGTGTTTTTCGGATATCTTTTTATCATCCCAGATTTTAACAATGCCATACTGCCCGTCAAACCCGGGAAGTATCACAATATCACCGGAGCGTACTTTTTGAACACCTTCCGCTACTCTATCGCCGGCATGAAGCCTAATCTCATCAATCGGGGTTTTTAAAAGAATTTGAAACGCAGGTCCTAAAGAATTACAAAGATTATCGTATAATTCCTTTACTTTCTGCGATGCAACAGTTGAATGCAAGCTTTCGGCGATTATTTCATTTAATGGAACCAATTTTACAAACGGCGGGTGTTTTTTGGCAGGATCCATCATCCATTTAACTCCATACGGGTTTGATTTTGAAATTTCTTTAGGCCACGACTTATCCCTTGCCAACTCCTCTACACGATGCATTACCCCAACTGTTAATTGTCTTTTGCAAACCGGACAAATTGTTCCGTTTGCTCTTGTTGTTTTGGGATCCTGGACAAAATTACAGTTTCTATGCCCGGTGTAATGATACTTCCCTTCCTCCGGATAAAATTCAACTGTGTAGCCAATTTTAAGTTTACCCTCCTTCTCCTGCTTAATCGCGCCAATGAAATCCCGATATGATGGTTTAAAATTTTTAATCTCGTCTTTAGTTACAAAAACTGTCGCCTCTCTTCCCATTTTGGGAAGGCTGTGCGCATCGGAAGTAGAAATAATCGAACGGTTATCTAACTCTTTTATTTGCCAATTCATATACGGATCGGATGAGAGGCCTGTTTCAACCCCGTAAATCTTATCAGCGTACTGCCCAAAACATTCATCAATTGAATCAAAGCCGGAATTGGAACCGTATAAAGCAAACCAGGGAGTCCATGCATGGCAAGGAACTAAAAAAACATCATCGCTTATTGAGTAAATAAGCTCCATCAGCTGAATCGAAGAAAGCCCGATAATCGGTCTGCCGTCGGAAGATATATTACATCCGCGTTTAATAAGTTCTGCTTGAATTTTTTCTGCCACTTCGATGCTCGGTGAAAAAACAAGATTATGAATACGCCTTACTTTCCCCCCCTGGGAATAAATACTGGAGATTTCTACCGATAATATAAATCTTGTTTTAAATTCCTTATCATTCTTAAATTTGAAGATGCCCTCGGTGTCCTCCACCAATTCCTGCTTTATTTCCCTAAACCACAATGGATGAGTCCAATCGGATGTTGAAAGAATATCTAAACCCTTTTTGGTGCCCCACAATGCCATATTATAAAGATTCATCTCTTTAGATACTGCACGGGAATATTTGGAGTGTAAATGAAGATCGGTTACAAATTCCATACCCATATTTTACCACACTAAAAATTGCCTCTTGACAGCTTAAGCTTATAGTGAAAAAATGGGCATAAGATTTATTTTATGGCCAAAACGCCCGAGGCTGAATCAACATTGCAAGAAACGGCAATTACTCCCGAGATGGAAAGACATCTAATGTTCGATGTTCCAGATAACCTTACCCCACATCACCCAATTGAAAATGAATTAGGAACATGGCATATAGCTGGTGAAATTTTAATATTTGATGCCGGTGTACATTCCTATCCTAAAAAACAACCTGTACCATATGTAACGGATATTAATGCTTTTGCCTCCGGAATTCTTGAAGAACAATTGGAAAAATTAGATAGGAACCGAAAAATCGAAGATCAAGTTCATGAAAGACTTGGTAGAATTCCTAATCTCCATGTAAGAAGTGGTCTTCGGCGAGTGGCTGTAGCAATACGCAGATAATTTATCTTACTTGCTGTTTAAACATTTCGATTAGTTCCTCAACACTGGTTGCATCCTCAGCTTTTTTATCAGAACTTCTAAATGATACCAAACGCGGGAACCTTAACGCATATCCCGGTTCTTCTTCGGTTTTTCCAGCGGTATGAACAGGACTTCGGGTGATTTCATCCGCCAGAACCTCCAAAACAATTTCAGGTTTTATCCAAACCGATGGAACAATTGTTGAATTAACTCTTGCCGGTTTTTTCGAAACACTAATTCTATCTGCTCTTTTATGCACTTCCCTCCACTCCTCATCCGTTAGACCAGTTCCAATTTTAGAAACTGTGACAAATTCGTCCGTTTTTTTATCGTAAACACCAACTAATAGTGCTCCTGCGCCAAAAGCAATCCGCTTGCCCTTGCCTGTGATATATCCCAATAAAACGCAGTCTATTGTGTCGTTTAATTCTCCTGCTGAGTGACGCTTTAGTTTTACCCAATTAAAATTCCTGCCCCCCGCTTCGTAAGGGCTTTCCAGTTTTTTGACAACCAATCCTTCCAAACCCCTAGAAATTGAATCTTCCAAAAGCGTTGCTAAAACTTTGGGGTCTTTGATAATCTGGTTTTTGGTTCTTATTAAAATATCATCTTCCATAATTGTCTCTTTTAAAATTTCCATCCGCTCGGAAAGAGGTTTATCCAAAAGCTGTTTTCCGTTTTTATATAAAATATCAAAAACAAATGCTTTAAGCGGCAAACTTTTTGCAGCCTCTTCTATCCCGTGTTTTCTTCGGCGCTTGGTAGTTTCCTGAAATGGCAAAAATTCCTCCGAGTCGGGGTTGTAAGCTAGGGCTTCCGAATCTAAAATTACGTTTTCTGCTTTTACCTGTTTTAAGGATGCGGTAATAAGCTCCGGAAACATGTGGGTCATTTCCTCTAAATTTCGAGAGAACATGCGAACTCTGTTACCGTCTTTATGTATTTGCACTCTGAATCCATCGTATTTATACTGAGCATCAACTTCTTCCATTTTCTCGATAACCTTATCCGGCGTTGGAAGACGCTCGCACAATTCCGAACGGATCGGCGAACCTACTCTTACTTCTAATTTTTCAACTCCACTTAAACCTTTTTCCCACAAAGTCTTGGCAATTAATCCAAGATCCGATGTGCGGTTATATGCCCCTTCCAACAGTTTTCGCTTTGATTTGTCCCCAAGCTTTGCAGTTGCAAGACCGTCCAAAACTGTCGGATCTCCAATTCCTAAACGCGTGTTGCCAAGTGGAATTCTTACTAAGTGTTTAGCAGATTTTGCATCCATTTTTTGTAGAAGCGTTGATAGTAAGTTTTGGCGTTTTTCAACAGTTCCTTCCCCTTTTGTATTAGCAATTTTAGTTAATGTTTCAAAAACTTGCGAGACTGTTAAATCTCCAACCGTAACTTTTTTCAGAGAAAAACTTAAACCCAGTTGCATGTTTTCGTTGGTATTCAACTTATTGCCGGAGCGCAAACTTTCTGCAGTCAAACCCATATCGCCTAATTTATTAAACTCTTTGGTAACTTTTTCCGGTGTTGTATCAAATGCAAATGCTATTGCTTTAGCAACATTTTTTTCAGCCATTCCAATTTCAAGTGGCACAAAAAACGGCGCAAGCCTTCCTTGAATTAAATAAACAATTTCTTCAATTTCCGAGGCTGGTGTTTCTTTGAAAAGATCCGACAATATATCAATAAGCGATAATCTTGAAGACGTTTCCTCCAACTTCTCAAAATATTCTGTTAATTTACTAAATTTCATATTAACTCATTATATACTTTGCTCCCTTTGTAACACCCTTTTTTTTGATAATACGCGCTTTAACCAGACCTTTTAGTTCGTTTAAAATCGTGTCTTCTGAAACCATTGGAAAAAGCTGTTCAAATGCCTGATTCTGCAAATACCCCACTTTTTGGATGTATTCCAAAATTTTAAGTTGGCGGGGGGTAAGCATTAAAGGTTTTCCGCCTAATTTTTTCTTTATTTTTGCATCAATTGAAATTCCTTCCACTTTTTGACGGATTTTTGACAGTTCTATTGATAACCCCAAAGTAAAATACTCAAGCCAATTAGTTAGATCTCCTTCTACTTTTTCAACACTTTGGAGCGCGTCATAATAACCATATGCATTTTGATCAAAATACTCTTCCAAAGAAAAGAATTTTCTTATATCGTAACCTTCTTTATACAAAATTAAGGTTGCTAAAGCTCTCGCTACTCTTCCGTTTCCGTCTAAAAACGGGTGGATCCTAACCAGTTCGTAATGCGTTGCGCCGGATTTTAAAACCGGATGGATTTCGTTAGCATCGGCATTATTTACAAAATCCAAAAGGCTTTTTATCTGAAAAGGCACGGCAACCGCCATAGGAGGTGTAAACGAAATTTCACCTGTTTGACTGTTTTTTACAACCACTTGGGTTTTCCTATAAACACCACAACTTTCAAAAGGCAAAATTTTATCAACTGTTAATTTGTGAAGTTGCCTAATGTCTTCTCCGGTTACTTGTGATTTCGGGTTTGTGATTTGAGTTTTTTCGATATAATCCATTACTTTTCGGTAATTAATAACTTCCTGAATATCTCTTTCTCTTGCTGTAATTTGCTGACCCTTTAATACTTTTTCCGCTTCCGACAAATTAAGTTCGTTTCCTTCGATGTGAGTTCCGTAATGAATAGTCCTAACCCTTGCATCTTCCCTAAACTCTTTTTCGAAATACGGCAAGAGCGGTGCGTGGTCTATTACTTCTTTGCTTGCTTCAATACTGCTGATATTATTGAGGATTTTATTGGTAATCGAATACTTTGGCTGGTACATAAAATATGCTATAATTATAGCATTATATGCCGAATAATTCCCGAAAAGAAACGCCTAAAAAGAAAGCTTTACACCAGGAGTTAATTAAGCAGATGTTAACCCTTGCCACATCAGGTTTTGGATTGGTTGCTGCCCTTGCATGGAATAGCTTAATTCAGGAAGTGGTTAATTCTTACGTTAAAAAACTTCTGCCCAACGGCAGTGGAATTATTTCACTTTTTATCTACGCCATAGTTGTAACCACACTGGCGGTTTTTGTAACTTACCAACTCTCCAAAATCTCCGAAAAAATAAATCAATAAATTCAATTAAACCCTAAAGTCTGTAATTACTGTTTCCTGATGGACTTTAATTGAAGTTGCACCTCTTGTATGGGTTTCTACTGCCGACTGACTTACTTGTACCAACCCACTCTCTCCACTAAATCCGCAGCAATCTACACCTTTCATTGATTCTAAGGCAGGATTAGCATCTACAGCCATTTCTCTGGATACAATTGCATTAATAGCTGCCTGTTTTTGCGCATTTGATAATTCCATATATTTCCTCCTTTCTTTATAAGATAAGTTCTCTCATTGTTACGGGAATTTCATTTGCAAGGTCTGTTGCATTAAAGTACAAACCCATTTTTTCGTAGAGTTTATCTGAGGCTTTTTTGTTTATGTAAGAGGCGGCTTCTGCAGAAAGAAAGTTATCGTTTTTACAATAAAACGAAGCTGTAAGTCCTGCTAAAACATCACCTGTTCCACCTTTTGTCATACCGGCGTTGCCTCCTTTTATTATTACACTTTCATGAATTTTTGCAACAATGTCCTCCTCCCCTTTTAAAAGCAGAGTGAATTTATATTTATCGGTAACTGCTTTAGCATTTTGCACATTTGGTTCCAAATTAAATAGCATTTTAAATTCTTTAATGTTGGGAGTAATAATTGCAGTTTGGGGAATGACTTCGGGTTCAATTACCTGCAAAGACCCGCCGTCTATTACCCACTTTTTATTGGGAAATTTTGATAATAATTTTTTAGTTAACTCGCCTGTATTTACCTCTCCTTTTCCCAACCCGTCATCTCTTGGAAGACCCGGACCTATTAGAATACAATCTGCTTCCTCAACGTATTTTTCCAATTCCTGCCGCGGAACAACAATACCGTTTCTAAAGCTTTCTTTATCTTTTTGAACAATTTCATTATTCACAGAAACAGATGAAAAGTAAACCATATCAACTATTTTTGATGCTATCTCAAGTGGCCAAAGAGACGCGGCATGAAACAAAATGGACCCTGCAATAATCATTAATTTACCGTTATCTCCCTTTACCGAGGTATTAGAAGGCACATAAAGTTTTTTTAAGTTATCCGGGTTAAATTCGTTCATAAAGTATCTAAAAACCATTTATTCATGTCTTCGAATGCTTCATCTTTCATCCAAGTTTCGGATAATCTATGGTCTGCTCCATTAATTATTTTAATCTTTCTTTCTTTAGAATTAAAGCCTTGTTCAAAATATCTATCAACTACATCTGAAGGGACATTATCATCATATTCCGATTTTATAATTAATAAAGGTTTTGTAAATTTAGAGATATTTTCATAAGATTTTGAATTAAACCAGTTATCTTTATTTTTAAAATATTTTACTTCCTCTTTTAACCCACCTTCATCCAATCTAGCTGATGATTTATGAGTACAAGCTGAAGGAGCTAATAATATTAATGATTCTATTTTGATTTCGGGCAGAAGCATTGAAGCTATAAATCCCCCGAAACTTCCACCGATTAACCCAATTCTACCGGCATCAACTTGTTTTTGCTCCAGTAAAAACTTGAATGCGGTTTCGCCGTCTTTAAGGGCGTCTTTATGTGTTTGAATTAAATAGTCACCGTCGCTATTGCCACAACCTCTAAAATTAAATGCAAATGCCAAATACCCTTGAATTGCAAATTTTTCTCCCCATTCAAAATACTTTTTTCCTTTACTTCCGTTTCCATGAAAATTAATTATTGACGGGAAGGGCCCTTTTCCGTTTGGAATAAACACTGTTCCACGAAGTGTAGACTTCCCTACTTTAAATTCAACTTGTTGTTTTTTCATTTGGTAAAATCAATTATCTTCATTTTTTTTAATGCGTATTTAGGAATAAATTCTTTGTGGGTTGTAGTTAAAACTACCTGTTGTTTTCCGATTTGATCAAAGATTAAATTAATGTGCCCCTCATCAAGTTCGGAGAAAATATCATCTAAAATAAAAATTGGTGTTTTATTAAGCTTCTCCTGGGTAAATTTAATTTGAGCAATTTTTAACTGCAATATTGCAAGTCTTTGTTGTCCGCGAGATCCAAAAAACTTAACATCATGTGTGTTATTTTTAGAACCATTAAACATAAATACCGAAAAATCATCCCTATGTGGACCAACCAGCGTTACTCCTGCAGCAACCTCTTCTTTTGCATATTGAAGTAATCTTTCACGCGAAATCTCGCTTGAATCATAATTTATAACGCATTTGAATATATCTTTTTCCAATTTATTGAAAAATTCAATAAATTCAGCACGCTTTTTTGTAATAACCTGTCCGCTTGAAATAACTAAATTATCCCAATATTCAAAATCTTTGGGGTTCACAAACCCCTCTTCCCTTGCGTGTTCAAGCAGCGCATTTCTTTGTCTTATCGCTTTAACAAAAGATAAGTTCGCGACACGATAGTCTCTATCTACTGCTTCTAAACAATCGTCTAAAAAGTTTCTTCTTAAAGATGGACTGTCGATAATTATGTCTAGGTCTTGCGGAGAGAATAAAACGGAAGCTAAATTCGAGGCAAAATCTACTCTTCTTCTTGCCACTCCGTTTACCAAAAACTTTTTGTATTGCGATTTTACCGCATTTATTATGCCGTTTGTTAAAATTACCTCAAGTTTAACTTCATCTGTTTTGGCCAAAAGCCTTGCAAAATCTTTACCAAATTCAATCATCTGCAAATCCTTCTCCGTTCTAAAACTTTTTCCCGTTGAAAGCATAAAAATAGCCTCAATTAAATTAGTTTTGCCCGATGTGTTTGGACCGACAATCAAAGTAGTGTTATCAAATTCAAATTCCTGTTTTGTATAACTTCTGAAGTTTTGTAAAGAAATCGAGTTTAGCATTTTTTTCTTAGGGTGGCGCGGGTAGAAGGGTTCCCGACAGCGCGCAAGTGAAGAGCGATGTTTCGCATCCAATTCGAAACGAGCACTGGCGGGAGGGAAACCCGAGACAGGACCCCTACATTGCCCTATTCTATCACAGTGCCGACAAATTTTTTCCCGTTAAAGTAGTTTTCTAAATTGGCAAAATTATGCCCGGATAAAACAGTGACCTTAATCCCCAACTCCTCGGCTTTTTTAGCCGCAACCGGATCAAAAGGCGCATGCATTCCAGGATTCCATTTATCCCCGATTAGTTTTCTAAATTTTCTCCAGGAAATTTTATCGATTGGCTTTGCATCCTTATGCTTATAAGGATCTTTATCAAATACTTTTTCGATGTTACTTAAATTAATAACTTCGGTTACGTCGTAATCATCACAAAGTAAAACCGCATCAAAATCGGTAGACCATCCCGGCTTCCAACCTGCAGCTATTACCACAGGCTCTGTAGCCTTCCTGATTATTTCGTAATGCTTAATAACGTATGGGTGTGCAATATCTCTAAAAATCGTGCGTAGAAGCTGTGCATTAAGTCTGGTTGCGTGAACGCCTAACCAATCTAAATCTTCGATTGTCAGCCTGTGTTTAAGTACTTTTTCGCCTGCATCTCGATAGTGTCTTGCCGCTTGCCCACCCCCAGCGACCAAAAAAAACTGGCGGTTATTATTTTTCGCCAGTTGTTTTCTTATAAAATCGTTTAAATTAATCAAAAATTGGGTGTCTATTCCCTCTCCGGGTACGATTAACGACCCACCTATGCTCATTATTATTTTATGCTTGTAAGCCATAAATAAAGCAACCTTTAGTTGCTTCGCAGTTAATACTAACTTAAGTAATTAGAAATTGCAAATTTAAGTTTAATAAAACTCTAAGACTAGCTCTAAAAAACTATGAGGTTGTTTTTGTAATAAATTGGGAGTATCATTGTGGATTGAATAAAAAATTTATTAAAAATGAGGCTATTTCTGGTGTTTTTCGCAAAAGTAAGTTCCCCTACCCCCAAGCTGGATCTTTTTGATAGTTCCCCCACACACCGAACACTTTTTCTTTTCCTGTCCGTAGGCTAAAAAGTGCTGCTGGTACTCTCCATCCTGGCCTAGAACATTCACAAAGTTTTCATCCGATGATCCTCCGTATTTTAAGCCCTTATCAATAACTTCAAAAATTCGCTTATATAGCTCTTCTGCTTCCTTTTTGGTAATATCCTTCGCTCTTCGGGTGGGCAAGATTTTGGCTAAAAACAAGGCTTCGTTTGCATAAATATTGCCTATCCCGCCGATTTTTTTCTGATCCATTAGGAGTACTTTAATTGCTAAATTGCTTTTTGATAAAATTTCCTCAAATTCAGGCAGTTGAAGTGTTTTTTGCCCGTAATCGGTTTTTTTAAAGGGCTCCGGACCCATTTCCTTAAAAAAGGGTAAAGCTTTAACCTCTTCTTTTTTAATGATTTTTATATATCCAAAGCGGCGCAAATCGTTAAAATATAGCTTTGCTCCCTTGTCTAATGTAAATATCACGTGAGAATATTTTGAAGGTAAACTGTCTCCCCCAACTTTTGCTGATAAAATAAATTTTGAGGTCTTACTGTCGCGGTAAACCATTTGCCCGGTCATTTTTAAATGCACTACCAAATCAAATTTTCCGCTTAGTTCAATTATTAAACCCTTTCCCACTCTTTTTACGTCTTCAATTTTTGCACCCAATATTTGGCTTTTCTCGTCCTGGAAAATCTTAGGAACACGCACTTCAACATCCACTATTTTGTGGCCAACCGCATATTTTTGTAAACCTAATTTTAGTGTTTCCACTTCTGGTAGTTCCGGCATAAAATTTATAACTTACAAGTTGTATTTTAAGGTAAAACAAGTATAAAATAAAGACGTATGCTGCCCGAAGTTTATTTTCAATTTACAATATTAGCAATTGAGTTAATTATCCTTATTTTTGCACTCTACTATTTCCTTAAAATCCGTAAAAAAGAGAAAAATCTCGAAAGTCTTGAGACAAAAAAAGATACAAATTACCACCAAATTGTCGACGACGCGCTATCTAAAGAGAGGAAAATTTTAGAGGATGCCGCCTTAGAATCCGACAGGATTTTAACCAATACCCAGTACGTTAAACAGACAGTAAAAGAGGCAATCGACCAAGCTCTTTCGGAATTGGTTAAAGAGATCCAACGCGAATCGGTTACTACTGCAAATAAATATATGAGCGATTATGCCGGAGGCTTAAAACAAATGGCAGATACTTCCCTTACGGATTTTCAAAAAGCATCAAGCGGGCTCCAAACGGATCTACAGACGCAAATCAAGGATTTTAAGGATAAACTTTTGCCGGAAATGGAAAAAGAGCTGGAAGAATACAAGAAAATGAGGCTAAAACAGACCGAAGAGTTGGTTACAAAAATTGTTGAAAGGGCATCGGAGGAAGTTTTCGGAAGATCTATTTCTTTGCAAGATCATCAAAAACTCCTGACCGATTCTTTGGAAAAAGCCAAAGCGGAAGGAGTATTTGATTAAAATGGACAACTTGGATTTATCCGTATTTTTCCATACCAAGGCACAAAGTAACGACTTTTTAGTAAGACTCTCAAACCTTTCCGAAGAAATTTATAAAACAGGCTTTAATCTGGAACAGGCGCTTTCTAAAAATTTTGGCATGTCTCAAAAAGATAAATTTATGGTGATACTACGAGACAACAACGTTAATACTGCTTCTCCCAACGACATCAAAAGTTTTTTAGAAAAATTGCAGGAAAAAATTACCAACCTCCCTACTCTTTCTCTAACACTTGCCTTTGAACCAAACGAAGAAACATTAAATTTATTAAACGAGTGGTTTATGTTAAATATAAAGCGGCAATTTATTTTCGACATTTCCGTAAATCCTAACCTTATTGCGGGGGTTTCCATAAATTTTAACGGAAAATATATGGATTTTTCGGTTAGGGAAAGATTTATGAAGATTTTAAAAGAATCTTTAGCTTCAAACGAAGCTAAATCACAAACTGAAAATAAAAAAACAGCTCAAACTGCTGAACAATAATTATGGATAGTCAATTTAACCAAAATTTACAAAAAACCGGCGAATACGGAGTAGTTTATCAGGTTAGCCACCCTGTTGTGTTTATAGATGGACTCCCTAAAGTTAAAGCCCATGAAGTTATTATTTTTGAAAGCGGACAAAAAGGCGAGGTTTCAAGCATTAATAAAGGTAAGGTTGAAGCAAGAATCTTTTCTTATGAACCGGTTAAGGTAGGAACCAAAGTAACCAGAACAAACCGCACGCTATCTGTCCCCGTTGGTAAAGAGCTACTGGGCCAGGCAATAAATCCTTTGGGAGAGCCGCTTGACATAAATAAAACATTTGTGCATCCACGAGAGTACAGACCCTTAGAATCAAGCCCGATAGGAATATCTGGAAGAGCAAAAATAACCAAACAGCTTCTTACAGGTGTTACTTTTATCGATATACTGCTTCCGCTTGGACAAGGCCAAAGAGAGCTTATTATCGGGGATAGAAAAACCGGAAAAACGTCAGTAATAATGACTGCAATTAAAAAACAAGCATATGAAGGAGTTATTTGCATATATGTTGCTATTGCCAAAAAGAAAAGTGATATTAAAAAAATGCAGGAGTTTTTTATACAGGAAAAGATAAACGACAAAATAATAATCGTTGCAACCAGCTCTTACGATTCACCAAGTTTAATTTACCAAACACCCTACACCGCTATGGCAATTGCCGAATATTTTAGAGATCTTAAAATAGATACTCTTGTAATTCTTGATGATTTATCAACGCACGCTAAATTCTACCGCGAGTTATCGCTTCTCTCAAGACGCTTCCCGGGAAGAGACTCATACCCGGGAGACATTTTCTTTGTCCACTCTTCACTTTTAGAACGCGCCGGAAACTTTAAACATCCGACAGGCGGTGAGGTATCCATTTCCTGCTTACCTGTTGTTGAAATTGTTGAGGGAGACTTTACCGGCTATATTTCAACCAATGTCATGGGTATTACCGATGGCCATGTCTACCTTGACAGTAACATTTATTATCAGGGATTAAGGCCTGCGATTAACCTTCCCCTTTCGGTTACTAGGGTTGGGAGACAAACATTGGACACTCTCTCAAGAGAAATTAACAGTTATTTAGTCGCTTTTTTAACCAGTTATGAAAAACTGCAAAACCTTTCACATTTTGGACAGGAATTAACAGACGACGTTAAGAAAAATTTACACTTAGGAGAGCTTGTTTATGCATTTTTAAATCAGCCATATCAATTAACCGTTCCCAAACCCGTTCAGATGATTATTCTGTCTATGCTTTTACAAAATCTTGTCTTAAATAAACAGGAACTTGAAGTTATAAAAAATGGGCTGATCAATGCTTATTACGATAGAGGTAAACAAAAAATACTTTATGAAATTGTAGATGACACTAAAACTATCGAAGCTTTTAATGCAAATGTATTAAAAAACAGAGACCATTTAATAGCGCTTGCTAAGGGGACTTAAAAAATTATGGCACAAAGAAAATTAATCATCGAAGAACTTGAGGCTTTAAATAGTATTAAAGATTTAGCGGAGTCTTACGAGGAAATTGCGGCTATGGAAATGCAAAGGATTAGAAATTCGGTGCTTAAAACCCGCGATTACCTCGTTCAGCTATCCGATGTATTTGTAGATTTAAAATCTTCTTACACAAGAGAGGTTGATGATCTTATTGCCAGAAGAAAAATTGGCGACAAAAACCTGTCGCCAATTTTACAAAAGAAAGGTAAAAAACTGCTTGTTTACCTTTCTTCAAACGGGAAATTATACGGAGCTGTTACCCAGCAAACATTCAGATTGTTTATTAATGACATTAGGAAACCAGAGGAAGCACATTCCGATATCGTAATTATCGGTGCTGCAGGAAAAGAGATGTATGAAGGGTCAAATGTTCACCGAAAATATGAATATTTTGAAATTCCGGATTCAAAAGTGGACATAGATCATATAAAAAAACTCATGCAAAAATTTTTACAGTACGAAACCGTAGATGTTTATTATGGAAAGTTCGGGAATGTTATTAAACAAAGTCCGGCCGAAACCAGCATAACCGGTGAGGATATTTTTGAGGATGAAAATGTTAAACCGGTGATGCGTGAAGACCGCTTCATCTTCGAACCGACACTCGAGAAAATCTTCCACTTTTTCGAAACACAAATCATGACCAACCTTTTTTCCCAAACGCTTTTGGAAAACCAACTGGCAAGAGACGTTTCAAGGGTAAACGCAATGGAACAGGCGCTACTTAACATAGAAGAACAGTCCAAAGTACTTACCAAAATTAAGAATAGGATAAGGCACGCTACGCAAAATAAAAAACAGCTTGAAACTATTGCGGGTTCTATACTTTGGGGATAAAAATATGATTACAGGAAAAGTTATCAGCATAAGAGATCAAATTATTGAAGTCGAGTTTTTGGAAGACAAACCTCGAATTCATGATGTTTTGGAATATAAAGATGATACAAATGTAAAAATGGAAGTATATACTTCCGCATCCCCTACTTCATTTTTCTGTCTTGCATTAACCAACTCATACAATCTTCATCATGGGGCAATTGTTGTTGATACAAACCAACCAATTAGAGTTCCTGTTGGAGCCGAACTTTTAGGTAGAGTTGTTGATACGCTCGGTTTTCCTCAGGACGGAGGAGTAGAAATTAAAACCTCTGAATCAAAACCAATCATTGCAAGAGACATTAGTTACTCAAATGTAAACATACCTAAAGAACTATTACAAACCGGTATAAAAGCTATCGACTTTTTCGTTCCGATTACAAAAGGAGGAAAAGCAGGCCTCTTCGGAGGCGCGGGTGTTGGGAAAACAGTTATTATTTCTGAAATCATCCACAACTTAGTTATTTTAAACCCAAAAGAAAACGTTTCTGTTTTTACCGGTGTTGGAGAGCGCACCAGAGAGGGAGAAGAACTGGTCGAAACGCTTAAGGAGAGCAAGGTCATGCAAGGCGTTACTCTTATTTACGGAAGTATGGGGGCCAACTCTACTCTAAGGTTTAGGACTGCGTTTACCGGTGTGACCATGGCAGAATACTACCGTGATGTGCTGGGTAAAAATGTATTATTTTTTATTGATAATGTCTTCCGTTTTGCACAAAGCGGCTATGAACTTTCAACTCTTATGAACGCAATCCCTTCTGAAGGAGGATATCAGGCAACTCTTACATCGGAAATGGCATCATTTCATGAAAGGCTTGTTTCAACGCTTAAAAACTCAATTACCACTTTCGAAGCAATTTATGTTCCGGCCGATGATTTAACCGACCCCGGCGTTCAGGCGGTCTTCCCATACCTTGACTCCGGTATTATCCTTTCGCGTTCTGTTTACCAGGAAGGACGCTTCCCTGCCATTGATATCCTTTCATCTAATTCATCTTCACTAAACCCGGATGTTGTCGGAGATAAACACTATCAAACAGCACTTGATGCCCAATCTCTTCTTAAAAAAGCTACCTCTTTGGAAAGGATTGTTTCGTTAATCGGACAATCGGAATTATCAGGAGAAGATCAAATTTCTTATAAACGGGCGCAGCTTCTTAAAAACTATATGACACAAAACTTTACCGTTGTTGAAAACCAAACAGAAAAAAAGGGTGTTTATATTCCGCTTAAAGACACCGTTGCTGATGTAGCAGCAATAATGGGTGGAGAAACCGATAAACTTGAACCGGAAGATCTTTTATACATTGGAACATTAAAAGACATCGAAAGCAAACTGACTCAACAAACGGTAACAAAACCGGAAACCTTACAACAAACTCCAACCCCTGCACCTAACCAACCCGCTACCCCCCAAACCGAAGCTACAAATACCGATACTACAACAAAAGCTAGCTAAATATGTCAAACAATAAACTACTGCATGTAGTTGTAAGAAATACCGACACCGTACTTTATGATGGCGAATCCGATAGGGTCAGTTCCTTTAACGAAGTTGGTAGATTTGATATCTTTCCGATGCATGCAAATTTTATATCCATCATTAACCAAGAAGTTGCTATTTACCTAAAAAACAAAATTGTAAAACAAATAAAAATAGACCAGGCAATTATGAAAGTTAAACAAGATAACGTTAGTATTTTCCTAGGGATTGAAACTCTCTTTGTAGACGAAAATTCCATTAATACACCTCGTTAATTCCCCGATTTTTACATACGAATAAAATAAGAAATCACTCTTTTCACGGCCAATTTTTATCCAAAATTTGCATGTATGTTTGAATTAATAGCTTTAACGGGAAAAAATTACATTAATGATTAATAAATATGTTCTTTAATTACTATTTAAGTTGCATTTAAAACCTAAACATATGAACAATCAATATCTAATTTTGAAGCTAAATGATATAGTCTGACCTATTGACTACTATTATAAAAAGAAATACAGTTAATTTAGGCTAAGTTTTCACAGAGAATTTTAACCCTAGCCCAAAACAGGAATTATCTAATGGACCAAGCTCGCCCAGCCAATCCAAAATTATTAACAGCCCAAGAAGCTGCTGAGAAATTAGCGGTTTCTATTAACGTTCTCCTTGCATGGAAAAAGAGAGGTCTTCTTGTTCCTTCTGTTAGCAGAAACGGCAAAAGCTACTACTCCGAATACCAAGTTCAAAAATTTCTTGAAAATAGACCCTTAAAAAATATTTCCCAGATTGAAGTAGAAGCTAAAACACAAGATCAAACCGAGTTTTCGAAAGAAGCTGGACGAGCTTTATCCGAAAACAAACCGCAGGACAGGCGGGATGAAGAAACAAGTGTCTCCCCAAGCTCAACCAGGGAGACACAGTCTGCTCCCGAAAAGGCGGCTCCATCCTCCACTACCCAACCCAGTCTTTTCTCTACTTTCTTTACTCTTTTAAGCGGGAAGCTCTACGAAGATGAATTTTCTAAAAATTACTTCAATCCCCCATCTGATTTAATTTTTGGCTTCAAACCATCCAAAAAGGCGAAAGCTTTATTCCCGGTAATTGCACTTTCGGTTGCACTCGGTATTTTAGGGCTTATGACTCAACAAAATAGGATCAAATTCTTGGTTGAAAGGCTTCAGACCACAAACTATAACCAGCAAGTTGGCATAAATCTTATAAAAGGCCCTGCAGTTTTAGCTTCGGAAACCAGCAAATATAAAATTACCGGAAGCATCTTATTTACTCTGCCTTTAAACGTAAAAGAAGATGTAAGCTTGGGTAAAAACTTGCTGGTTGAGGGACAAAGCGTATTCAAAGGAAACATTACAGCTCCAAACATTCTCTATGGAGTTAAGGCTGGAGATCACATTATTGTCACCAATGCCCAAAGCCAAACACCCACGATTTCTGCTGATCTTTCCGGAGTTGTGGCAACACTTCAAGGCCAAACCGGGGACATTAGCTTAACAGCAGGCACAGATATTTCCATAAGCGGGCTAACCATCAGTAATACCTCTACTTTAGCTTCGGTTGCAAACCGCGGGGGATGTTCTTCATGTATCACCGACGCAGATGTATCTAATTCATTAACGATTGACTCTACAGGGCAAATATCCGGCACAGCCATAACTTCTGGAGTTGTAGGCACAACGGTGGGAGGCACCGGGGTCACAAGCTACGCAACCGGAGATTTGCTTTACGCCTCCGGAGCAAATATTTTATCTACCCTTACCGCCAGCCAAGCTGGCCAATTTTTAATTATGGGGGTAACAGGCACTCCCCAATGGGGCAGTGTATCTTCGTTTGCGGTTGCAACTGTTGAGCAAAACGGCACAACAATCTCAACAGCCACAAATACCTTAAACTTTACCAACAGCGACTTTAACCTAAGCGAAAGCCCGGCCGGAAGAGTAAACATCCAGCTAGCTTCGGTTTTAAATTCTGTTACCGGTGTTGCTAATAGCTTTAATATACAGGGCTCAAGCTTAACCTTTACCGGAAATGGCCTTATAACTTCCGGCTCAACAGGATCGCTTACCTTAGATTCAGCCTCAACCGGAAGTGTAAACATTGCCACAGGGAGTGCATCAAAGACTATCAATATAGGTGGTACTGGTGGAAACACCATCAATATAGGCACTGATAATACAGTTGCAGATACCTTAAACTTTGGATCCACGCTTGATACGATTAATCTAAATTCCGGAACAGTTCTTATACCTAACGGTAGATTGGGTATAATGGCCACGCCTTCCAATCTTGATGCCAGCAATAACCCTTTTGCTCTTGAGGTTCATGGAAGCATCGGACCTGACCAAAACGCAGTATATGACTTAGGTTCTCCAACGCTTCAGTATCGAAACCTATATCTTTCCGGACAAACTACTTCCGGCGGAAATATTACAATTGCAAACTCTGCTCCATCGATAACTTTTATTGACACAGATGCCGGTCAATATCAATATCAAATATTGGTAAATAACTCTACCTTCTCGATTATTAATGCCTCAACCAGCGCAACTGCATTGTTTGTAAACAGTAATGGAAATATCGACTTGGCCGGAGGTTCAAGCTCAACAGGATGTACGGTTTCTAATGCAACAGGAAACTTAGTTTGCTCAGGGTCACTCGCATCACTGGCTAATACTAACCAGATCATACTAGGAGGAACTAATACACTTACAATAAATGCAGCCACACCTTCTGCTTCGGTAATTGCTTCAATTCCTACCCTAAGTTCAAACGATACGTTTGTATTTAGTAACCTCGCACAGACACTAACCAATAAAACAATTGGTTCAACCGGCCTTATTTTCGCAGGTGCACCTGTAGATATAACTACAACCGGTAATGAAGACTTAACCCTTACAGCAAGCGGATCAGGTCAAATTATTTTAGGCAGCAATACCCAACTTGCAAACCTTCCAACCACTGTTGATCTTTCTACTACGCTTTGTAGAGATAACACCAATAACCAAATTGTTCAATGTCCGGTAAACGCCGCAAACGTAACCCTGCAACAGGCATATAAAGCAGGAAACACTATTGTTGCATCAGATACTTATGGAAATATTGATTTTACTCTTGCAAGCTCAAGCGCAAGGTTTTTTAGCTTAACCAATGCGGGGACTGCCTCAGCTGCTTTTGTCATTAATGATACTAATGCAGCATTACAGAATTCTTTGGAAGTCCAGTCAAATGGAACAACCAACTTAAGTATCGATGAGAATGGAAATCTGACCAGCACAGGAAATCTCTCCACTTCGGGTAATATTGCAACTACCGGAACTGGCACAATTACCTCAGCCACAACGATTACCGCACAAACTGCATCAAACCAGATCATACTAGGTAACACAACAGGAGTAAACCATACAACAACTATTGATGCAAATTCCCCAGGCGCAGATATTATAGCCACTATTCCCTCTCTTACGGGCAATGATACCTTTGTATTTTTAAACCAGGCACAAACATTGGATAATAAAACAATCGGCTCAACTGGGCTTGTTTTCGCAGGAGCTGCAACCGACATCTCCGCACCGACCAACGAGAATTTAACTATTGCAACAGCAGGAATTGGTCAAATAGTTTTAGGTACCACAACTCAGCTTGGTAGCCTTCCAACCACTTTAAATCTGGCTACCACTCTTTGTAGAGATAATATAACTAACCAGATTGTTCAGTGTCCTGCCAATGCAGCAGGAGTAAGCTTACAGCTTGCCTACCAATCTGGTAATTCAATCAATGCAACCGATGCTTATGGAAATATTGACTTTACCTTGGCAACCTCGAGTGCAAGGTTTTTTAGCTTAACTAATGCGGGAACCTCAGGTTCGGCATTTGTAATAAATGACATAAATACAGGTGCTATCCATAACGCAATTTCTGTTCAAAGTAATGGTACCCCTACCCTGACCATTG